>NZ_LOSX01000073.1:0-323794 GCF_001521985.1 Burkholderia sp. RF4-BP95
CGGCACGCCGCAGGAGTTGACGGACGAGGCGGGTGAGCTGGCGTGGTCGGCACGCTATCAGGCGTGGGGTGAAGCGCGGGAGGTGATCAGCGAGGCGGCGCGCAAGGCCGGGATCGCGAATCCGCTGCGGTTTGCGGGGCAGTACTTTGATCGCGAGACGGGGCTGCATTACAACCGGCATCGGTACTACGATCCGGGTAGTGGGCGGTTCGTTAGCAAGGACCCGATTGGGCTTGCGGGTGGAATTAACGTCTACCAGTACGCGCCGAATCCGATCGAGTGGATCGATCCGCTTGGATTGAGCAAGTACATTCCTGCGCCATCGAGTTTGCCCGGCTTCCCGGATGCCGTGCGCGTAAAACCGAAGACGCCGGTGCAAGGTGGCGGCGGATTACGAAAGCGTTGGAAGCGAGCAAACGGATGCATTTGCGAGTGGGACTCTCAGCACGGCGAGGTTGAAATGTACAACAAGCGAGGAAAGCACATGGGTGCATTTGATCCCGAGACGGGCGAAGCTATATCTGGCAAGGGAGTTGACCCAGCAAGGACGATTGAGCCATGAGTGAGGAAAACGTATATCGCTATATTTCTGTTTTTGAAAAGGATGGCGATGCGCATGTGAGGGATATTTCTTTTTCAAGCGCACCCACTCTTAATTTGCTTCAGAAGATATTTTTGGATGGTGCTGATGATCCAATGTGTGATGAGTATGCTATAGATGCTAATAAGGCGCTACAACTCGCACCCTTCGTGAAGGAGGAATTTGATCTGAAGAGGTTTGAATATTTTCTTTCTTGCGATAGTTGCGCGTAGAAGTCGATCCAGTCAGGGCCGATGAAGTGATCTTTGCTGTATAACAGGTATCGGTACTACGATCCGAACTCGGGCGGTTCATTGGCAAGGACCCGATTGGCTCGCTCGCGGAAGCAACGTTTTCCAGTACGCGCCGAATCCGATAAGCTGGATTGATCCTCTGGGCCTGACGTCTAAAACGCCTCCGGCTTGTGGATGCTTGGATTGGTCAAGGGCCAATCCAAGGACAGGAGAAACCGCACCTGAGTATGTGATGCGACATGGAGAGGAAATACCTAATAGGCAAGTCCCACACGGCGTTTTTACTGACGATCCGATTGCAACAACCAATGCGGCATGGGATAAGGCAGTTCAACAAAGGGTTTCTCCAACCGTGGGGCCAAACGGTAACTTGGTTTATGACATTCCTTATCCGGAAGTGGGTTTGCAGGGAGGGATTCCAGGGGCTGCGGCGGGACATCCGATACTGGATAGCGTTCGAATCGTGACTAGCCCGGACGGGGCGAATAAGGTGGTCACGTCGTTTCCTAAGTGAGGATTTTGTGGAAGAAAGATATTACGTGGTAGCAGCATATGATGCCGGGTTTGGGCATGGCGATGAGCTGCATTTGATTAAGTTGTCTGATGGTCGTGTTATAGGGTATTCGTCGGAGTTTGATAGCTGTACGGCTGATATGGCTGATGCATGTATGGGGGAAAGTGCCTCTCATGCCAATTGGCTTGGCTGGGATGAGGCGTGGCAGTGGCGAGCGGCGACACTCGAAGAAATCAAGGCGTTAAAGTTGGATAAATATCTGATAGGTTCAAAAAAAGATATGAAACTCAACACACCCATTGAACCACTCTGACGAACTAAGGGCCACGTGAGCGGCTCTTGATGTTAGCGGGGTTGCTGGCAATCCGCTCAGATGGTGATGTGCCGATGCGAAACGGCGTCGGCTGAAGCAGGAGCACGGCTATGGGCTGACGTTGTACGGCTGGGACGGCGATACGCTGGCGTATGAGACGTCGTGGGACAAGCGCGAGACGACACACTATGTGTATGAGCCGGGAAGCTTCACGCCGCTGTTGCGCGTGACGGGGCCGGCGGTGCTGGGGGATGGGGAGAACGAAGCGCCGGATCTCACGTCGCTGGCGTACTACCATTGTGACCAGATCGGCACGCCGCAGGAGTTGACGGACGAGGCGGGTGAGCTGGCGTGGTCGGCACGCTATCAGGCGTGGGGTGAAGCGCGGGAGGTGATCAGCGAGGCGGCGCGCAAGGCTGGCATCGCGAATCCGCTGCGGTTTGCGCGGCAGTACTTTGATCGTGAGACGGGGCTGCATTACAACCGGCATCGGTACTACGATCCGGGTAGTGGGCGGTTCGTTAGCAAGGACCCGATTGGGCTCGCGGGTGGGGACAACGTCTACCAGTACGCGCCGAACCCGATAAGTTGGATTGATCCTCTGGGCCTGACGTCTAAAACGCCTCCGGCTTGTGGATGCTTGGATTGGTCAAGGGCCAATCCAAGGACAGGAGAAACCGCACCTGAGTATGTGATGCGACATGGAGAGGACATGCCAAATAGGCAAGTCCCACGCGGCGTTTTTACTGACGATCCGATTGCAACAACCAATGCGGCATGGGATAAGGCAGTTCAACAAAGGGGTTTCTCCAACCGCGGGGCCAACGGTAACCTGGTTTATGACATTCCTTCTCCAGAAGTGGGTTTGCAGAGGGAATTCCAGGGGCTGCAGCGGGCCTGAGGCTGAGGACGCGATCGACGAGCGAATTGAAGAATGGCGGTTTGACTACAATTGGCGCCCGCCCGCACACCTCACTTGGTAGCAAGACGACCGTCGATCGAATAGCGGAACTGGGTGAAGACACACTTCTCTCGGAAGCGGTGGAAAGTGCGTATGACGGGAGGAAAGAGAGAATTCGACACCGCGAATGGCGGGTCGACAAGATCCTCGGTGAACATCATTGGTGAGCGTTGGAACCCGTGTCTCCTACCGGTGCCACGGGTCCCGACGCCCCAAAGAAACGGCCTTCAAGTAAGTGAAACGATGTCTGCGAATTGCACGTACAGAGCGCAAAGACAAGGTCGTGCACTCGTCCCCGTCAAACCGTCTCCGGCTGCCTCACCGCCTTCGCGATATTGCGCGCCATCGCACCGTTCGCGACGAAGTAAGGCACATCCACCCGCGCCAGCGGCGTGCGACCGCGAATCTTGTCGGCGATCTTCTCCGCGATCATGATCGTCGGCGCGTTCAGGTTGCCGGTCGTGATGATCGGCATGATCGATGCGTCGACCACGCGCAACCCTTCGAGCCCGTGCACGCGGCCTTCCTCGTCGACCACGGCCATGTCGTCGTAACCCATCTTGCACGAGCACGACGGATGGAACGCGGTTTCCGCGCGGGCCCGCACGAACGCGTCGAGTTCCTTGTCGGTCTTGCAGTCGGCACCCGGGTTCAGCTCGCGGCCGCGATAGCGGTCGAGCGCGGGCTGCCGCATGATCTCGCGCGTCGCGCGGATCGCATCGCGGAACTCGCGCCAGTCGAGCGATTCGGCCATGTAGTTGAACAGGATGCTCGGGTGATCGTTCGGATCGCGCGAGCGCAGTTTCACGCGGCCGCGGCTCGGCGAACGCATCGAGCCGACGTGCGCCTGGAAGCCGTGCATCTCGATCGCGTTCGAGCCGTTGTAGTTGATCGCGACGGGCAGGAAGTGATACTGGATGTTCGGCCACAGATCGTCGTCGCGCGTGCGGATGAAGCCGCCCGCCTCGAAGTGGTTGGTCGCACCGAGGCCGGTGCCGTTCAGCATCCATTCGAGGCCGATCTTCGGCTGGTTCCACCACTTGAGCGCCGGATACAGCGACACCGGCTCCTTGCACTCGTACTGGATGTACATCTCCAGGTGATCCTGCAGGTTCTGGCCGACGCCGGGCAGATCAAGCACGACGGGGATGTCGAGTTCCTTCAGCCACGCGCCGGGGCCGACGCCCGAGCGCTGCAGCAACTGCGGCGACGCGATCGCGCCGCTGCACACGAGCACTTCGCGGCGCGCATGCGCGGTCGCGCGCTCGCTGCCGCGCAGGTACGTGACGCCCGATGCGCGCTTGCCGTCGAACAGGATGCGGTCGGCGAGCGCATGCGTGACGATCTCGAGGTTCGGCCGCACCTTCGCCTGGTCGAGGTAGCCGCGCGCGGTGCTCGCGCGGCGGCCCTTCGGCGTGACGGTGCGGTCCATCGGGCCGAAGCCTTCCTGCTGATAGCCGTTCAGGTCGTCGGTGCGCGGATAGCCGGCCTGCACGCCCGCATCGACCATCGCCTCGAACAGCGGGTTCACGCCCGGCTTGCTGGTCGTGACCGACACGGGGCCGTCGCCGCCGTGATAGTCGTTCGGGCCGACGTCGCGCGTCTCGGCCTTCTTGAAGTACGGCAGGCAGTCGAGATACGTCCAGTTCTCGAGCCCCTTGTGCGTCGACCAGTTGTCGTAGTCGAGCGCGTTGCCGCGGATGTAGCACATCCCGTTGATCAGCGACGAGCCGCCGAGCCCCTTGCCGCGGCCGCATTCCATCCGGCGGTTGTCCATGTGCGGCTCGGGGTCGGTCTCGTAGGCCCAGTTGTAGCGACGGCCCTGCAGCGGATAGGCGAGTGCCGCCGGCATCTGCGTACGGAAGTCGAAGCGGTAGTCGGGGCCGCCCGCTTCGAGCAGCAGCACCGTGACGTTCGGATCTTCCGTCAGGCGCGTCGCGAGCACGTTGCCCGCGGAACCGGCGCCGCAGATGATGTAGTCGTATTCGCGTGTCGTCATGACGGTGTATCTCCTGTCGTTCTCAAAACACCGGGTTGTAGCGGCCGAGCTCGACCTGAACCGATTTGATTCGAGTGTAGTGTTCGAGCGTCGTGATGCCGTTCTCGCGTCCGACACCGGATTGCTTGTATCCGCCAACCGGCATCTCGGCCGGCGATTCGCCCCACGTGTTGATCCAGCAGATGCCGGCTTCGAGGCGGTGGATCGTGCGATGCGCGCGCGACAGGTTCTCGGTCACGACGCCGGCCGCGAGGCCGTAGTGCGTGTCGTTCGCGCGGGCAATCACTTCGTCCTCCGATTCAAAATCGAGGATGCTCATCACCGGCCCGAAAATTTCTTCGCGGACGATCTTCATGTCGTCGCGGCAGTCGCCGAACACGGTCGGCGCGACGTACTGGCCGTTGCCGAAGTGGCCGTCGGTCAGGCGCGTGCCGCCCGCGAGCAGCTTCGCGCCCTCGGCCTTGCCGCTCTCGATGAAGCCGAGCACCTTGTCGAGCTGCGCGGCCGACACGAGCGGGCCGAAGTTGGTGTCGGCATCGGTCGGCTTGCCGACGCGAATGCGCTTCACGCGTTCGAGCACCTTCTGCGTGAATGCATCCTTGACCGAGCTGTGCACGAACACGCGCGTGCCGTTGGTGCAGACCTGGCCCGAGCTGAAGAAGTTGGCGGTGACCGCGATGTCGGCGGCGCGGTCGAGGTCGGCATCGTCGAACACGATCAGCGGCGACTTGCCGCCGAGCTCCATCGTCACTTCCTTCAGCGACGATGCGCCAGCGAGCGACATCACCTTCTTGCCGGTCTCGACGCCGCCGGTGAACGACACCTTCGCGATGTCCGGATGGCCCGTCAGCAGCGCGCCGACCGAACCGTCGCCCTGCACGACGTTGAACACGCCGGCCGGCACGCCGGCTTCCGTATAGATTTCAGCGAGCTTCAGCGCGGTGAGCGGCGTGACTTCGCTCGGCTTGAACACCATCGCATTGCCGGCCGCGAGCGCGGGCGCCGTCTTCCAGCATGCGATCTGGATCGGGTAGTTCCATGCACCGATACCCGCGCACACGCCGAGCGGCTCGCGGCGCGTATAGACGAACGACTCGGCGCGCAGCGGCACCTGCAGCCCCTCGATCGCGGTCGCGAGGCCCGCGTAGTACTCGATCACGTCCGCACCGGTGACGATGTCGACCGCGAGCGTCTCGCCGATCGGCTTGCCGGTGTCGCGCGTCTCGATCGCCGCGAGTTCGTCGTTGCGTTCGCGCAGCAGGTCGACCGCGCGGCGCAGGATCCGCGAGCGCTGCATCGCGGTCATCGCGGCCCATTCACGCTGGCCTTCCTGCGCCGATGCGACCGCGCGGTCGACGTCGGCCGCGCTCGCCTGCTGCACCTGCGCGAGCAGTTCGCCCGTGGCGGGATCGAAGGTATCGAAAGTCTTGCCGCTGGTGGCGTCGACGTAACCGCCGCCGATGTAGAGGCGCTGCAAACCGTATACGGACATGAGGATCTCCTTGAGGGCGACTGCGCGACGCGTCAGTCCGACGCGAGCAGCAGGTCGATGTAATTGTGGGCGAGCTTCAGTGCAGCCCGTGTGTCGATGGGGCCGCCGGCGAGCGCGCCGCGCAGCCACAGGCCGTCGATCAGCGCGGCGAGGCCGCTGGCGGCTTCCCGCGCCTTCGCGCGCGGCAACGCCTTCGCGAATTCCGCGCACAGATTCGAATGGAGGCGCCGCGTGTTGACGTGCTGCAGGCGCTTGAGCATCGCGTCGTGCATGCTCTGCGACCAGAACGCGAGCCAGGTCTTCATCACGGGCGCGCTGACCTGCGTGTCGTCGAAGTTCGCGGCGACGATCGCGCGCAGCCGGGAACGCGGGTCCTTGCGTGCCGCGACGCGGCGGCGCGTGGTGGCCGCCCACAGATCGCGCAGCACGTGCCGCATCGTGGCTTCGAGCAGGCCGTCCTTGTCGCCGAAGTAATGGCTGACGATACCCGTCGAGATGTTCGCGCGCTGCGCGACCGATGCGAGTGTCGTGCCGGGCAGGCCGGCCTCGTCGATCGAGCGCAGCGTCGCGTCGATCAACTGCGCGCGACGAATCTCCCGCATTCCGACTTTCGGCATCGCGACTCCCTTCGCCCGGACGGGCCGTTCCTGGAAGTCGAGAGCTTAGCGGTTTTTTATTGAACGTTCAATCAACAAAAAATCGGGGTCGGACGGGAAATCGTGTGATCGGCTTGAGGGGCAGATACCGCTGCGATGATTGTGCAGGTGCGGAAAAACGAATTGAAAGGAGGTTAAATAAATTGAAGTTTGTTTAAAGCGATTTCCGAAGAGATGACGCAATGGTTGGGAAAGTTTCCCGATTCGATTTATTACACGTCGAAAGAATGTCGAGCTATGTGAGATTTTCGAAAATCAGAAAATTCTGATCTCGCATACCGTCATAGGGAATTTCCTGGAATTCGTTTCAATCAATCGATTTAAACTGCATATCGCATTGAATTTAAAGGGAATATGATGGATTTTAGATCGTTCGTCGGCTTGGCTGCAAACGATTGCTGTCAACCCGCGATCGATTCCGTCTACCATAAAAAATGACAAAAATATTTGAATCTGGCGTATTTCCAGATGAAGTAGAGGGGATCGTTGGAATGACTTGAGTAAGTAATATTGCCCGTATTAGTATGGCGCCGAACCAAAAGGAATTAATCGACGCCGCGGGTTTTCCCGCGGTGCGTCGGCAATGGGCGCGGCCAACGACCGCGACAGGGCCGGTGCCCGCCATTGCGCACCTGCAGCATGCCGCGACGCCGAGACGCCGCATCCACCGGAGAACGACGATGCCGACCGAAAAACACGTGGTCCCGCTACCGAATGGTCTGAAGGTCTACGTCGAACGGAACGTGTTCGATCCGTCGTTCGACACGGCGATGCTCGTCAACGGCGCGCTCGCAACGACCGCATCGTTCGGGCAGACCGTCCAGTATCTCGGCGAGCGGATGAACACGATCTGCTTCGACCTGCCGTATGCGGGGCAGTCGCGCCAGCACAACCCCGGCTGCTTCATCCTGACCAAGGACGACGAGGCCGCGATCCTCCAGCATCTGGTCGAGCGCTTCGCGCCGGCGTTCCTCGTATCGGTGTCGTGGGGCGGCGTCGCGTCGCTGTTCGCGCTCGCGCGCGGCTGCCCGAGCGTGCGGCGCGCGGCGATCTGCTCGTTCTCGCCGTTCCTGAACGACGCGATGGTCGACTACGTGACGCGCGCACGCGACCACATCGCCGCGGGCGAGAACCTGAAGGCCGCGCAGTTGCTGAACGATACGGTCGGCCGCTACCTGCCGCGCATCATGAAGCTGTACAACTACCGCTATCTGACGCGCCTGCCGCGCGACGAGCAGGACCAGGTCGCGTTCCACGTCGACCAGATCCTGTCGCTGCAGCCGGAGCGCTACCTGAGCGAGTTCTCGAACATCGGCTGCGAGCTGCTGTTCCTGAACGGCGAGCGCGACGAATATACGACGCCGGCCGATGTCCGCCAGCTCGCCGCGCACGTGCCCCGCGCGCGCTTCGCGACGATTCCCGACGCCGGCCATTTCCTCGACATCGAAGGCCGCGCGCAGCGCGAAACCACGCGCACGGCGCTGCTCGACTTCTTCTGCGACACGCCACCCGTCGCCGCGGGCATCGCGCTCGGCGCCGCGCACGCATGTGTGTCCGCGCCGATGCCGGCGCTGTCGTCATGACGCAGCACGTCGCGCACCGGGCACACCGGGTGCATCCGAATTCTCTTCCACACGAGGCAGGCCAGCCGTGAATATCGTTCAGACCATCGCCATCGTCGTTCCCTGGGCCGCGTGGCTCGCCTATTGGATCATGACGTCGCAGGCCGTGAAGACGACCGTGCGCAAGGAGGCGTCGCGCTCGCGCACGCTGCAGTCGATTCCGCTGATCGTCGGCGGCGCGCTGATCATCCTGCCCGATCCGTCGTGGCAGGCACTCGTGCCCGACTGGCAGCGCTTCGGCCTGCAGGCGCAATGCGGGCTCGCGGTGCTTGTCGCGGGGCTGCTGTTCTCCGTGTGGGCGCGGCTGCATCTCGGCACGAACTGGAGCGTGTCCGTCACGCTGAAGGAAAACCACGAACTCGTCCGCACCGGCCCGTACGGCCTCGTGCGCCATCCGATCTACACCGGCTGCCTGATCGCGCTGGTCGGCGCCGCGCTGATCGGCGGCGAGTGGCGCGGCGCGCTCGGCGTCGCGCTCGTGTTCGCATCGCTCGCGTACAAGGTGCGCGTCGAGGAGAGCTGGCTCACCGGTCATTTCGGGCCGGCGTACACGCAGTATCGCCGCGAGGTCGCGGCGCTGATCCCCGGCTTCTACTGACCCCCGCGAGGCGCGCGATGGCGAAGGTGATCGTGACCGCGATCGGCTCGGCGGGCGACGTGCATCCGCTGCTCGGCGTCGCGCGTGCGCTCGCGCTGCGCGGCCACGACGTCGTGTTCTGCACGCATCCGCCGTTCGCGGCGGCCGCGCGCCGCTGCGGCTTCACGTTCGTGCCGGTCGGCACGAGGGCCGAGTACGAGGCCGCGATGGCGAACCCGGCGCTGTGGAATCCGCGCACGTCGTTCCGCACGCTGTGGCAGGTGATCGCGCCGGTGCTGCGCCCGCATTACGACACGCTGCGCGCGCTGACCGATCGCGACACCGTGCTGGTCGGCACGTTGTGGGCGTTTTCCGCGCGCTTCATGCAGGAGTTGCACGGCACGCCGTATGTGTCGGTGCAGGTGTCGCCGTCGACGCTGCTGTCCGCGCACGTGCCGCCGACGCATCCGCGCCTGACGATTCCCGCGCGCTGGCCGCTGCCGGTGAAGGCGGCGCTGATGACGCTGATCGAGCGACAGGTGCTCGACCGCGTGTGCGGGCCGGCGCTCAACGCGGTGCGCCGAGACCTCGGGCTTGCGCCCGCGCGGCGCGTGCTCGGACGCTGGCTGCATTCGACCGACGGCGTGCTGTGCCTGTTTCCCGACTGGTTCGCCCCGGCGCAGCGCGACTGGCCTGCTGGCGTTCTGCAAAGCGGCTTTCCGTTGTTCAACGACATCGCGACACCCGACGACGATCGCGCGCTCGACGCGTTTCTTGCCGCCGGCGAGCCGTCCGTGGTCTTCACTGCAGGGTCGACGCTGGTCGATCACGCCGCATATGCGCGCGCGGTCGCGGGCGCGCTGCATGCCACCGGCGCGCGCGGCATCCTGCTGAGCCCGCACGATGCGGCACCGGACGGCGACCGGCTGCTGGTGCGCCGCTTCGTGCCGATGCGCACGCTGCTGCCGCGTTGTCGCGCGCTCGTGCATCACGGCGGGATCGGCACCGCGGCGCTCGCATTCGAAGCAGGAATTCCGCAGGTCGTGACACCGTTCGCGCACGACCAGTTCGACAACGCGCAGCGCGTCGCGGCCAGCGGCGCCGGCGTGCGCGTCGACGGTGCGGTCGACGGCGTGCGTCTCGGTGCGGCGCTCGCGCGCGTGCTGGATGAACCCGAATTCTCCGTGCATGCCGAACGCACGCGTGCGCTGATCCACGCGGCGCCGGACGGCTGCGAAACGGCTGCCGATTACATCGAGCGCTTCGCGCCGAGCCACGAGCGCGCGATCTCGCGGCCCGTTGTCGCGATGGCGGGCACATGAGCACGGCATCGCCGCCTCGGGACACACCCGCCGCCTTCGACGCGAGCGAACCCGCATCAGCTGCGTCGCCGGTGCGCGGCGCGCGGCTCGCGCTGCTGACGTTCGCGCTGTCGCTCGCGACCTTCATCGAAGTGCTCGACTCGACCGTCACCAACGTCGCGGTGCCCGCGATCTCGGGCAGTCTCGGCGTCTCGAACAGCCAGGGCACGTGGGTGATCAGTTCGTATTCGGTCGCGGCCGCGATCGCGGTGCCGCTGACCGGCTGGCTCGCGCGGCGCGTCGGCGAGCTGCGGTTGTTCGTCGGCGCGGTGCTGCTGTTCACGCTGACGTCGCTGCTGTGCGGCCTCGCGCGCGACCTGCACGTGCTGGTGGTCTGCCGTGCGCTCCAGGGGCTGTGCTCGGGGCCGATGGTGCCGTTGTCGCAGACGATCCTGCTGCGCACGTTCCCGCCGGACAAGCGCACCGTCGCGCTCGCGCTATGGGCGATGACGGTGCTGCTCGCGCCGATCTTCGGGCCGGTGGTCGGCGGCTGGATCGTCGACAGCTTCTCGTGGCCGTGGATCTTCCTGATCAATTTGCCGATCGGGCTGTTCTCGTTCGCGGTCTGCACCGCGATGCTGCGCCCCGACGCGCAGCGCGGCGCGGCCGGCCCGATCGACGTGCCGGGCATCGTGCTGCTCGTGATCGGCGTCGGTTCGCTGCAGGCGATGCTCGATCTCGGCCACGACAAGGGCTGGTTCGATTCGCCGCTGATCGTTACGCTCGCGGTGGTCGCGGGGCTCGCGATCGTGTCGCTGCTGATCTGGGAGGCCGGCGAGGCCCATCCGGTCGTCGACCTGAGCCTGTTTCGCGATCGCACGTTCTCGTTCTGCGTCCTGATCATCTCGCTCGGCATGATGAGTTTCTCGGTGGTGGGCGTCGTGTTCCCGCTGTGGATGCAGGCGGTGATGGGCTACAACGCGTTCCACGCGGGGCTCGCCACCGCGTCGCTCGGCGTGCTCGCGCTCGTGTTCTCGATTCTCGTCGGCCTGCACGCGCACCGCTTCGACGCGCGCGTGCTCGCGACCTTCGGCTTCCTCGTGTTCGCGGCCGTGCTCGCATGGGACGCGCATTTCACGCTGAAGATGACGTTCGCGCAGATCGCCGCGCCCGGGCTGATCCAGGGGATCGGGCTGCCGTGTTTCTTCATTCCGCTGACCGCCGCGACGCTGTCGCGCATTCCGGACGACCGGCTCGCGGCCGCGTCGAGCCTGTCGAACTTCCTGCGCACGCTGTCGGCCGCATTCGGCACCGCGATGAGCGTGACGCTGTGGGACAACCGTGCGACCTATCACTACGACGTCGTGTCGCAATCGGTCACGCACGCATCGGCGAACACGCAGCGCTTCGTGCACACGCTGAACGCGATGGGCGTGGACGGCGTGCGCGAGCTATCCACGCTGCACCAGGTCGTGATGCAGCAGGCGTACATGATGGCGACGGGCGACATGTTCTGGATGGCGAGCATGACCTGCCTCGTGCTCGCCGCGATGATGTGGCTCACGCGGCCGAAGCGCGGCGCGGCGGCTTCATTCGGACATTGAGGAGAGCGACATGACGACACTCGGCGCACTCGTGATCCTGTATCACCCGACCGACGCGCAGCTCGCGGCGCTCGGCGCGTGGCGGCATGCGTGCGATGCGCTGCTCGTCGTCGACAACACGCCGCAGCCGGACGCACGCGCAAGCGAAGCATGCGCACGCGACGGCATCGCGCTGCTGCATCACGGCAATCGCGGCGGAATCGCGGGCGCGTACAACGCGGGGCTCGCGGCGCTGTTTCGCGACAACGTCGATGCGGTCGCGTTGTTCGACCAGGATTCGTCGGTGCCGGCCGATTACTTCGCGACGATGCGCGACGCCTGCGCGGGGCTCGCGGGGCGTGCGTTCCTCGCCGGCCCGCGCATCTTCGACGAGAACGCGCGCAGCTTCCTGCCCGAGCTGGCGACCAACGGGATCGCATTGCGCCGGCTGCGCGTCGATCCCGACGCGCAGTTGCAGCGCTGCGCGTTCCTGATCTCGTCGGGCTGCGTCGTGTCGCGCGCCGCGTTCGACGTGCTCGGCCGCTTCGACGAGACGCTGTTCATCGATCACGTCGACACCGAGTACAGCTTCCGTGCGCTCGCGCGCAACGTGCCGCTCTACGTCGTGCCGTCGCTGGTGCTGCCGCACCGGATCGGCGCGAAACGGCGTCACGTGTTCGGCCCGTTCGAAATGACGTCGATGAATCACTCGTGGCAACGGCGCTACTACAGCGCGCGCAATGCGGTGCAGCTCGGGATGCAGTACGGGCTGCGCTTTCCGGTGGCGATCGTGCCGAACCTGCTGACCGTGTGGCAGGTCGTGCAGATCGCGCTCGTCGAGCGCGACAAGCGCGACAAGCTCGCCGGCATCCTGTTCGGTATCGCGGACGGCCTGTTCGGCCGGCTCGGTCCGCTCGAGCGCACGCGGCCGCGTCTGGCCGCACGGGCGCAGCGCGTCCAGCAAGGGTGAGGGAAGCGATGCGGCGTGTGAAAGAAAATGCGGCAGAGCGGGCGCGTAGCGTGAAGGGCGGTGCGTTGATCGGAGCCGCGGCGGTGGCGATGGCATTGGGCGGATGCGTGCCGACGGGCTTCCTGCCGTCGCTGTCGTTGCACGCGCCGGCCGACGATGCGCTCGCGCGCACGGCCGGCCCCGGCGTGGACGGTGCATGGCCCGCACCCGACTGGGTGAAGCAGCTGCAGGACCCGCAGCTCGACGCGCTGGTCGCCGAGGCATCGCAAAACAACCCCGACCTGCAGGTCGCGCAGGCGCGGCTGCGGATCGCGCAGGCGCAGCTTCAGCAGTTCGATTCGTTGACGGGGCTGACGGGCACGGCCGGCGCAACGGTCAGCCGCGCGCGGATGCCGAAGCCGGGCGACGACGTCGCCAACGTGTCGGTCGGCGGCTATCGCGTGCCGGTCGAGATATTTGGCGATCCGAACGTATCGCCGTCGTCGGTGTTCGTCGGGCTCAACTACCAGCTCGACCTGTGGGGCAAGAACCGCGCGGCGACGAAGAGCCTGATGTCGCTGCGTGAAGCGGCGCGGGTCGAGGCCGAGCAGGTGCGGCTCACGCTGGCGGTCGCGATCGTCACCGTGTACTGCCAGCTCGACCAGGCGTACGCGACGCAGGATCTGCTGCAGCAGAAGCTGAAGGTCAGTCAGCGCGTGACGACCGTGCTGCGCGAGCGTACCGCGCGCGGGCTCGACAACGCGTACGACGCGAGCGACGCATCGATCAAGCGCAGCAAGCTGCTCGCGCAGATCGCGCTGAACGACGAGCAGATCAAGCTCGCGCAACTGCAGCTCGGTGTGCTGTCGGGCCGCGGCCCGGAGCGCGGGCTCGCGCTGCAGCGGCCACGCGTCGGCGCATTGGCCGGCGGCGCGCTGCCCGCGCGGCTGCCGGCGGATCTGCTGGGCCGTCGGCCCGACATCGTCGCCGCGCGGCTGCGTGTCGAAGCCGCGTTCGCGAATGCCGATTCGACGCGCGCGCAGTTCTATCCGGACGTGAACCTCGTCGCGCTCGGCGGCGTGTTCGCGCTGACGCCCGCGTCGCTGTTCTCGCGCGACGCGCTCGGCGCGTCCGTCGGCCCGGCGATCTCGCTGCCGGTGTTCGATCGCGGCCGGCTGAAGGCGAAGCTCGGCGCGGACGTCGCGCAGGCCGACGTCGCGATCGGGCTGTACAACAAGACCGTCGACGACGCGCTTGGTCAGGTCGCGCAGATCGTCACGTCTCTTCGTACGTCGCAGACGCTCGTCGCGCAGCAGCAGGATGCGGTCGCGGCCGCGCAAAAGATCGTGGAGATTGCGACCGACCGTCACCGGCGCGGTGTGCTGATGCAGAAGGACGTGGATGTCGCGGATCTCACGCTGATCGACGAGCGCGCGCAGATGATCGCGTTGCTTGGCCGGCAGCGGACGCTGCGTGTCGGATTGATCGGCGCGCTGGGCGGCGGGTTCGACGCGGGCGCGACGGTTGCGCAGGCGCCGACCGGGCATCGGGCGCGTGGCGGGGCGGCGAAGCGTGGCCCTTCGCCCGCCGCCGCGACCGCGAGCCAGTCGGTGCCGGGGCCGTCGGCCGATGCGCGTGCGCAGAGCGTGGCCGCCCCGCAGGTCGTCGCTGCATCGAATGCGGCGGCCGCACGACGCGACGACGCAGCGCACACGCCGGCCATCGGCGCCACTCCTCGCGGCGCTCCCGTTTCCTCTCGCACGGCGGCGGCGAATCCAGCGCCGATCCCCCTGTTCCAGCATGACCGCCTGATCGTTACGCAAAGCGACTGATGCACCACGACAACCTTCATACCGCCGCGCAGCCGGCTGCCCTGAACGATCCCGCACTCGACGCGCGCCGGGCGACGCGCCGCAAGCGCTTCATGCTGTTTTTCGCGGTCGTGCTGCTGGCCGCGCTCGTCTGGATCGCGTTCTGGCTGTTGCGCGACCGCTATGACGAAGACACCGACGACGCGTATGTCGCGGGCAGCATCGTGCAGGTAGCCGCGCAGATTCCGGGTGCGGTGACCGACGTGCTGGTCGCCGATACGCAGGCCGTGCGCGCCGGGCAGACGCTGGCGAGGCTCGACGACACCGAGGCGTCCGTCGCGTTCGCGCAGGCGAAGGCGCAACTCGTGCAGGCCGTGCGGCAGGTCGCGAACGCGAAGATTTCGAACACGATGTACGTCGAAGCCGTGAACGCGCGCCAGGCCGACCTGTCGCTCGCGCAGCGCGCGCTCGCCGCGCGTTCGGGCGCGTCGGTCGAGATCGTCGCGCCGGAGGAACTGGCGCGCGCGCGCGCGGCGGTCGCCGGCGCGCAGGCCAATCTCGCGGCCGCACGGGCGCAGCTCGATGCGGCGCGCGCGCTCGGCACCAGATTGCCCGTCGACGAAAGCCCGTCCGTCGTGCAGGCGGCCGCGCAGTTCAAGCTCGCGTACCGGAACCTGAAGCGCACGACGATCGTCGCGCCGGTCGACGGCACGATCGGCCAGCGTTCGGTGCAGGTCGGCCAGCAGGTCGGGCCCGGCGTGCCGCTGATGTCGATCGTGCAACTCAATCAGTTGTGGATCGAGGCAAATTTCAAGGAAGGGCAGATTCGCCACATGCGCATCGGGCAGCCGGTCGAGGTCGTGTCGGATCTCTACGGCTCGCGCGTGACCTATCGCGGCCGCGTGCAGGGCTTCTCGGCCGGCACCGGCAGCGCGTTCTCGATGCTGCCGTCGCAGAACGCGGCCGGCAACTGGATCAAGGTCGTGCAGCGCGTGCCGGTCGTGATCGCGATCGATCCCCGCGACCTGGCCGCGCATCCGCTGCGGGTCGGGCTGTCGATGCGCGCGACGGTCGATACGCGCAACCGCGACGGCCATGCGCTCGACAGCGAGCCGCCGACGCCGGCCGTCAGCACGCGCGTGCACGACGGATTGGCGAGCGACGCGGAAGCGGCGGCCGCCGCGATCATCCGCGAGAATCAGGGCGGCTAATGCGCGCCCACCGGCGCGCCCGACCGGCCTGGGCGCGCGCTCCCGCGTTCCGTGCCTTCCACGATCCCGCCCTCCGGCCGTTCTCCCTGACCCGACTTTCGCATTTCCGCCATCGATGTCGGCACCGTTCAAACGCATGTCGCGTTTGAGACATCGGGGCCCCCACCTCCGGGACTACTCTCGAACAGCACGTTGCGTAGCACCGCATCTGCCGGCGCACAGCAGCGCCATCCAACGAGACATGGAGACAATACGATGAGCAGCAATCGAGGTGTCGTCTATCTTGGGCCGGGCAAGGTCGAAGTTCAGAAGATCGATTATCCGAAGATGGTCGATCCGACCGGCCGCGCGATCGGCCACGGCGTGATCCTGAAAGTGGTGAGCACGAACATCTGCGGTTCCGACCAGCACATGGTGCGCGGCCGCACGACCGCGCCGATCGGCCTCGTGCTCGGTCACGAGATCACGGGCGAAGTGGTCGAGGTGGGCCGCGACGTCGAGACGCTGAAGATCGGCGATCTCGTGTCGGTGCCGTTCAACGTCGCATGCGGCCGCTGCGCGATGTGCAAGGACACGCATACGGGCGTATGCCTGAACGTGAACCCGTCGCGTGCCGGCGGTGCTTACGGCTACGTCGACATGGGCGGCTGGATCGGCGGCCAGGCCGAGTACGTGCTCGTGCCGTACGCGGACTTCAACCTGCTGAAATTCCCGGACCGCGACCAGGCGATGGCGAAGATCCGCGACCTGACCTGCCTGTCCGACATTCTGCCGACCGGTTATCACGGCGCGGTGAGCGCGGGCGTGAAGCCGGGCTCGACGGTCTACATCGCGGGCGCGGGCCCGGTCGGCATGGCGGCGGCCGCGTCGGCGCGCCTGCTCGGCGCGGCGGTAACGATCGTCGGCGACATGAACGCGGAACGCCTCGCGCACGCGCGCGCGATGGGCTTCGAGACGGTCGACCTGTCGAAGGACGCGTCGCTCGGCGAGCAGATCGAGCAGATTCTCGGCGTGCCGGAGATCGATTGCGCGGTCGACTGCGTCGGCTTCGAGGCGCACGGCCACGGTTCGTCGGGCCATTCCGAGGAAGCGCCCGCGACGGTGCTGAACTCGCTGATGGAAATCACGCGGCCGGCCGGCGCGATCGGCATCCCGGGCCTGTACGTGACGGACGATCCGGGCGCGAAGGACAAGGCCGCGCAGCACGGCAGCCTGAGCATCCGCTTCGGCCTCGGCTGGGCGAAGTCGCACTCGTTCTTCACGGGCCAGACGCCGGTGCTCAAGTACAACCGCAACCTGATGCAGGCAATCCTGTTCGACCGTCTGCCGATCGCGAAGATCGTCAACGTCGAGGTGATCTCGCTCGACCAGGCGCCGGAAGGCTACAAGAAGTTCGACGGCGGCGCGCCGCGCAAATTCGTGATCGATCCGCACGGCTTGCTGGCGGCCTGACGCACGAACGACACGCATGAAGCGGGCGGTACCGGAAACGGTGCCGCCCGTTTTTCGCTGTGGGCGTGGCTGCGGTCGCGATGCGCCGCGCGCTCAATGCCCGCGATAGACCATCGCCAATTCGGCTCCGCTCGCCATGGTTCGTCGACCATGACGCGTATGCACGCCCACGTGGCGTATCGCGTGCCCGCGTCGCGTTGCGGCGGCGTCGCCTTTCCAGTCGGCGACGCGAACGCCGCCGCCGCGCGCGCCGTTCGGTCCGTGAACCGACGGCGCGTGCCGCGCGAGCGTCGTCGTCGGGCGTCCTGCCGCGTGTCGGGGCGTGCCCGCGTTGCCGGGTTGGGCTGCCTTGCTCGATCGATCGGCGTCGGTGTCGACGTTGGCGTCGGCGAGCCGAGCGGTATCGACTGCCGCGCGCTCGGCCGGGTGAAATGCCTGGACCGGCGCGGCCGCGGGTGCGGGCGCGGGCCCGACCGGCAACGTCGGCGCATCGGCCGCATGCAGACTGGCGTAGGCCGTCACCGGGCGCGATGCGCCAGGTCCGCGACAGACGGGATCCGCCCGGCACGTCCGGTCGTACGTCACATAGCCGCCGACCAGCATCACGAGGGTCAGGATGCTCAGCAGCGGCGCGCTCGACGCGCTCGGCCGCTGGACCGCCGCGCCGCGCACCGCGGCCGCGACGCGCGACGACCACGTCGGGACGGGCTGCACCTCGTGCGGGGGCGTGGCCTGCGCGGCGGGCGCATCGTCGCTCGATTGATGATGCAGCGGCGCGAACGGCCAGCCTCCCAGTCCGCAGACGGGGCACTGCTCGATGGCGCGGAACGCCATGAAGCCGCACTGCCGGCAGCGCTGGCTGACGGCGGCGCGCGGCTCGGCACGCAGGTTCAGTGCGCCGCGCAGCGTGTCGCGCGTGCGGACTTTCCGGTTGGGCAGGACTTGCATGATCGTTGCTACCTCGTTTGCTGTTGCCGCCCCGCGAGCGTTCCGATGGTCTGCATCGCGTCTTCGACGGCAGGGGTCCACGGTCGGCCATAGTTCAGCCGGACGTAGCGGTGAAAGGCGCCCGTCATCGAAAAGATCGGCCCGGGCGCAAGGCTGACCCCGTTCTCCATCGCGTCGCCGAACAACTGCATCGCATCCACGTGCGGCGGCAATTCGATCCACAGGAAATATCCGCCGCGCGGGGCATATACCTCCGTGTCGGCCGGGAAATACGCGCGAACGGCCGCGAGCATCTGCGCCTGGTGCGCGGCCAGGTTGCGCCGGAGCCTGCGCAGGAAGCGGTCGTACGCGCCGTTGCGCAGGTAACTGGACACGGCCATCTGCGCAGGCACGTCGGCCGCGGGCGCGCTCGCGTTCTTCACCTGCCTGATCTGCTTCACGTAACGTCCGGCCGCGACCCACCCGACCCGGAACCCGGGGGCGAGGCACTTCGAGAACGAACCGCAATGCAGCACGAGCCCGTTGTCGTCGTACAGCTTCGCGGGACGCGTGGGCGTCGGGCCGAAATGTAGTTCTCCGAACACGTCGTCCTCGATCAGCGGCACCTGATGCGATGCGAGCAGTTCGATCAGCGCGCGCTTGCGCTCGTCGGGCAGCGTCGCGCCGGTCGGGTTGTGGAACGAGGTCATGAACCAGCACGCGCGCACCGGATGCGTGTCGAGTGCTTCGGCGAGTGAGTCGAGGTCGAGGCCGGTGCGTGGGTCCACCGGAATCTCGATGGCCTTCAGATGCAGCCGCTGCACGGCCTGCAGCACCGCGGGAAAGGCAGGGCGTTCGATCGCGACGATGTCGCCGGGGCGCGTGAGCGCCTGCAGGCTCAGCGTCAGCGCTTCCGCCGCGCCGGTCGTGATGACGATTTCTTCCATCGGCAACGACGCGCCGGCGTTCAGGTACCGCAACGCGATCTGGCGGCGCAGCGCTTCGTTGCCGGGCGGCAAGCCGGCCAGCAGTTTCGCGCGGTCCATGTTGCGGGCGGCCGTCGCCGCGTATCGCCATAGGCTGCTCATCGGAAACAGCGAATAGCTGGCGAATGCGGAACCCAGCGGCACGATGTCGTCGCGCTTGAGGGAGTCGATCAGCTGGAACAGCGCATCGTCGTCGCCGGTCTGCGTCGCGGCCGGTTTGCGCGGTGTGTCGTGACCCGCGCGCACGCGCCTGTCATCGAGGTTCGCAACGAAATAGCCGGAACGCGCGCGCGCGACGATCAGGCCCTCGCTTTCGAGCGCGTAGTACGCGCGAAACACGGTGGAAGGACTGACACGATAGGCGCGGCACGCCGAGCGCACGGTCGGGATGCGTGCACCTGCCGGCAAATCGCCGCGCCGGATCGAATCGGCAATCGTCTGCGCGAGCACCGCATATCGCTTCATGCCTGGCCTCCGGCCGACCACGGCCGTCGCTGAAAAAAGAGTAGCACGGCGTCCGCCGCGTTCAATCCCGCCCCCAATCGTTCATCCGCGAGTTCATCCGCAACTTGCTGATACGCACGTTTTCGACCGACTCTGATCCTTTTCTTCAGACCAGCGAACCGGCATTCTTCGCAAGCCTTATTCCCGACGCGTGATCGATATGGTGTTCACGCTCCCCGACGGCGGATCCGTCACGCCCGCGCGCCGTGTGCGGGACCGGGTCCGCACCGCCCTTACCTTACCCGGAAGCAACCAGCGTGAAATCGAAGTTCCTCGTCGCGGGCCTCGTGGCCGGCGTCGCACTCAACCTGTCTGGCGGCGCCGCCGAAGCGGCCTGCATCAACTATCCCCCGACTCAATCCAATGCGACGTTTCCCGCCGCACTGACCGGCAAGCTCGTCTATCACAGCTACGTGAAGTACGGCGACGGTACGAGCCAGCTGTTCCTGTACGACTTTTCGGCCCGCACGCTCACGCAGTTGAGCAAGAGCAGCTGGGGCATCACCGATCCGATGAACGGCGTGTTCAGCCCCGACGGCAAGTGGCTTGCATTCATGGGCATCAGCAATGGCGCCTGGAACGTGTTCATGCTGCAGCTCGGCGCCGGCACGCCGCCGGTCAACCTGACGAACAGCACGGGCGCGACGCGCAACGAGGATCCGAAGTTCAGCGCCGACGGCAGGACGCTCGTGTTCAAGCAGAACGGCGACGTGAAGCAGGGCACGCTGTCGTACACGAGCGCGGGCCCGGTGTTCACGTCGGTCGTGAGCCTGACCAACGCACCGTCCGGCGCCGAATATTCGATGCCGTTCCTCGCGCCGGACGCGAGCGCCGTCTACTACGCGACGGGCACCGGCTCGAACATGGGGCTGATGAAGCGCACGATCGCGACCGGCGCGACCGCCGTGTTCGATCAGCCGGCCGGGCTGCAGACGTATTACCCGATCGTGCGTGCGGACGGCATGGTGTTCTACGCGCGCTGGAAGGACACGGGCGGCGCCGACCAGATCTACGTAAAGACGGCGGACCCGGCGTCGACGCCGAACCAGTTGGCGCTCAACGACTGCATGAGCAACAACTCGGACCCGGCGCCGGTGAGCGGCACGAACTACGTGTTCTTCTCGTCGACGACGGCGGGTGGGTACCAACTCTACGTGGGCGACGTGACGACCGGCCAGCGCTGGAGCCTGTCGCAATTCGGCGTGAACGCGGACACGACCAAGGCGAAGCTCGGCTCGAGCTACTACAGTGGCCCGGCCGCCGCGCAGCCGACGCTGCTGTCGCAAGGTCGACCGGCTGCCGCGTCGGCGAGCTACAACGCATCGCTGACGGCGGACAAGGCGTTCGACGGCAACACGACGAGCACGCGCTGGGATTCGCCGGAAGGCGCGGGCGTCGATCCGCAATGGATCTCCGTCGATCTCGGCGCGGTGAAGAAGATCAGCAGCGTCGATCTCTACTGGGACGCGGGCGCGCTCGTCTACCAGATCCAGACGTCGACCGACAACGCGAACTGGACGACGGTCTACTCGACGAACAACGGCGTGTCGTACGGTCACGTCACGCTGCCGAACCTGAACGCGCAGGGCCGCTACGTGCGGATGCTCGGCACGAAGCGGGCGACGCAGTGGGGTTACTCGCTCGACGAAATGCAGGTGTGGGGATCGTAAGCACCAGCAAAAAGGCGGCCTTCGAGGCCGCCTTTTTTATCGCGCCGCGCCCGCGTCACGCATGAATCAGATGAGCCGGAAACGCCGGTGCGGTAGCCGCCGCGCCCTGCGCGAGCGGTGCGACCTGCTTGCGGCGCTCGCGCGTCGGCGCGACGCCGAACGCATCGCGATAGCTCTTGCTGAAGTGGCAGGCCGACTGGAAGCCGCACGCCATCGTGATGTGCATGATCGACATGTCGGTCTGCAGCAGCAACTCGCGCGCGCGGCGCAGCCGCAGCGTCAGGTAATAGTGCGTGGGCGTCATCCCGAGATGCTCGCGGAACAGACGCTGCAGCTGGCGCTGCGACATGTTCGCGAGTCGTGCGAGTTCCTCGCGCGACAGCGGCTCCTCGATGTTGTTCTCCATCAGCGAGATCACTTCGAACAGCGACTTGTTCGCCGAGCCGAGCCGCGCGACGAGCGGCATCCGCTGTTGCGCGCTCGTGTCGCGCACGTGTTCGACGATGAACTGCTCGGCGATCTGCGTGACGCGCGCGGTGCCCACGCGCGCGGCGATCAGGTTCAGCATCATGTCGAGTGGCGCGACGCCGCCCGTGCACGTGATGCGGTCGCGGTCGACCACGAACAGTTCCTTCAGGAAGCGCGTGTCCGGAAACTCTTCCTTCAGCGCCGACATGTTTTCCCAGTGGATCGCGCACGCATAGCCCGCGAGCAGCCCCGACTTCGCGAGCGCATAGGTGCCCGTGCACAGGCTGCCGAGCGGCAACCCCATGCGCGCGAAGCGGCGCAGCGTCGACAGATGGGCGGGCGTGGTCGCGCGTTGCACGTCGACACCGCCGCACACGAATACGATATCCGGCTGCCCCACGCATTCGGCCGGTCCCGTGTCGACCGTGAGGCCGTTGCTCGCCGTGACCGGGCCGCCGTCCGGGCTGATGATCGACCAGCGATAGAGCGGCTGGCCGCTCAGGTAGTTCGCCATCCGAAGCACCTCGATCGCATTGGTGAACGCGATCATCGTGAAGTCCGGTAAGGGCATGAACGCGAAGTGGGACAGCGACGCTGTGCGGTCGGGGGACATGGGGAGCGTTCCTTGAATCTCTAATAGCTTTTGGCCCGAGAGGCACGGATCGGGCTGCCGTATTGTGTGAGCGAGCGCAACAAGCGTGCCATACGGCTAAACCCTAGCTCCATACGTTGTATGGGCCCAAGGCGGATGCTGCACTGCACCGTAAGCGGGCTGCGCTGCACCTCGGCGCGCAGCGCAGGCACCGGCGAAGTGCCTGTCCATGGATGAACCACACGCGGCGGTTTGCCGGGTCATCTGAAAAAGCACGACCGGTCACTTGTACAAAACGGACGCGCATGGCGGAAAAGGCAAAGAACGCGTCTAAATTCATCAATCCGCCGAAAATCCGAACGACAAGAATAGAGCCGTCGGCAGCCTTGCACTGGATGCGCTGGAAACCCAGGTATGGCGGGCCTCGAGCTTCGGTTACACGCCCTTTATTCTTCGTCACGGACGCACTATGTCGAACACCCAGCCTTTCTTCTCGCAGCCCCTTGCCGAGCGCGACGCGCCGGTGCGCAGCGCCATCCTGAAGGAACTCGAGCGCCAGCAGTCGCAAGTCGAGCTGATCGCGTCGGAAAACATCGTGTCGCGCGCGGTGCTGGAGGCGCAGGGTTCGGTGCTGACCAACAAGTATGCGGAAGGCTACCCGGGCAAGCGTTACTACGGCGGCTGCGAATTCGCGGACGAGGTGGAGGCGCTGGCGATCGAGCGCGTGAAGCAGATCTTCAACGCCGGCTACGCGAACGTGCAGCCGCACTCGGGCGCGCAGGCGAATGGCTCGGTGATGCTCGCGCTGGCGAAGCCGGGCGACACGGTGCTCGGCATGTCGCTGGACGCCGGCGGCCACCTGACGCACGGCGCGAAGCCGGCGCTGTCGGGCAAGTGGTTCAACGCCGTGCAATACGGCGTGAACCGCGACACGATGCGGATCGACTACGACCAGGTTGAAGCGCTCGCGCACGAGCACAAGCCGAGCCTGATCATCGCCGGCTTCTCGGCGTACCCGCGCGCGCTGGACTTCGCGCGCTTCCGCGCGATCGCCGACAGCGTCGGCGCGAAGCTGATGGTCGACATGGCGCACATCGCGGGCGTGATCGCCGCCGGCCGCCATGCGAACCCGGTCGAGCACGCGCACGTCGTCACGTCGACCACGCACAAGACGCTGCGCGGCCCGCGCGGCGGTTTCGTGCTGACCAACGACGAAGAGATCGCGAAGAAGATCAACTCGGCCGTGTTCCCCGGCCTGCAAGGCGGCCCGCTGATGCACGTGATCGCCGGCAAGGCCGTCGCGTTCGGCGAAGTGCTGCACGCGGACTTCAAGACCTACATCGACAACGTGCTCGCGAACGCGCAGGCGCTCGGCGAAGTGCTGAAGGCGGGCGGCGTGGACCTCGTCACCGGCGGCACCGACAACCACCTGCTGCTGGTCGACCTGCGCCCGAAGGGCCTGAAGGGCGCGCCGGTCGAGCAGGCGCTGGAACGCGCGGGCATCACCTGCAACAAGAACGGCATTCCGTTCGATACCGAGAAGCCGACCGTCACGTCGGGCATCCGCCTCGGCACGCCGGCCGGCACGACGCGCGGCTTCGGCGTCGCGGAGTTCCGCGAGATCGGCCGCCTGATTCTCGAAGTGTTCGACGCGCTGCGCGCGAACCCGGAAGGCGACCACGCAACCGAACAGCGCGTGCGCCGCGAGATCTTCGCGTTGTGCGAGCGCTTCCCGATTTACTGATCGACACCGACAACACTGGAGCGAGAGACAGATATGAGCACGCTGCATCAGGACAGCATCATCATCGACGGACTGAACATCTCGAAGTTCGAGAAGCCGGTGTTCGAGGACATGCGAAAGGGCGGCATCACGGCCGCGAACTGCACGGTGTCGGTGTGGGAGAACTTCACCAAGACCGTCGACAACATCGGCGTGATGAAGCAGAAGATCCGCGAGAACGGCGAGCTGCTGACGCTCGTGCGCACGACCGACGACATCTTCCGCGCGAAGAAGGAAGGCAAGACCGGCATCATCCTCGGCTTCCAGAACGCACACGCGTTCGAGGACAACCTCGGCTACATCGAGGCGTTCGCCGACATGGGCGTGCGCGTCGTGCAGCTTTGCTACAACACGCAGAACCTGGTCGGCACGGGCTGCTACGAGCGCGACGGCGGCCTGTCGGACTTCGGCCGCGAAGTGATCACCGAGATGAACCGCGTCGGCATCATGGTCGACCTGTCGCATGTGGGCGGCAACACGTCGTCGGAAGCGATCGCGTTCTCGAAGAAGCCGGTGTGCTACTCGCACTGCCTGCCGTCGGGCCTGAAGGAACATCCGCGCAACAAGAGCGACGCGCAGCTGAAGGAAATCGCCGACGCCGGCGGCTTCGTCGGCGTGACGATGTTCGCGCCGTTCCTGAAGCGCGGTATCGAGGCGAACATCGACGACTACATCGAGGCGATCGACTACGTCGTGAACCTGATCGGCGAAGACGCGGTCGGCATCGGCACGGACTTCACGCAGGATTTCGCGAAGGAATTCTTCGACATGCTGACGCATGACAAGGGCCGCTATCGCCAGTTGACGAACTTCGGCAAGGTGATCAACCCGGACGGCATCCGCACGATCGGCGAATTCCCGAACCTGACCGCGGCGATGGAACGCCACGGCTGGAAGGAGTCGCGCATCCGCAAGATCATGGGCGAGAACTGGGTGCGCGTGTTCAAGGACGTGTGGGGCGCGTAAGCGTCCGCCGAACCGAACCGCCGCCCGCGATTCAACACAAGAACAATCGGGACGTGCCGGCGCCTGTCGCGCGGGCACGCGGACGATGTCGCGCCTGGACCCGAGCCGCGCGGCTTTTTTTCCTCACGGAGTCACCACGATGCAACCGCAACTGCCGATCAACGTCGATCCCGATACCGGCGTCTGGACCACCGACGCGCTGCCGATGCTGTACGTGCCGCGCCACTTCTTCACGAACAACCACGTCGCCGTCGAGGAAGCGCTCGGCGTCGAGGCGTATGCCGAGATCCTCTACAAGGCCGGCTACAAGTCCGCATACCACTGGTGCGACAAGGAAGCGAAGCTGCACGGGCTGACCGGCATGGCCGTGTTCGAGCACTACCTGAAGCGCCTGTCGCAACGCGGCTGGGGCCTGTTCTCGATCATCGAGGCCGATCCGGCCAGCGCGCGCGCGAAGATCGAGCTGCGCCACTCGTCGTTCGTGCTCCAGCAGCCGGGCAAGGAAGGCAAGCTCTGCTACATGTTCGCGGGCTGGTTCGCCGGCGCGATGGACTGGGTCAACGACACGACGCCGGAAGGCAAGGGCGCGCCGCGCGCGCAGTCGAAGGAAGTGCAGTGTGCGGCCGAGCACCACGACCACTGCGTCTTCGAAGTGTCGCCGATCGCGCACTGATGCGCTGACATCACGACACAGCAACACAACAACACCCGCAACACGAGACATTCGAACGCCAGAGGTCGCCTGCGATGCGTTATCCCCACCTGTTCAAACCCATGCAGCTGAACCAGCTGACGCTGCGCAACCGGATCGTCAGCACCGCGCACGCGGAGGTGTATGCCGAGCCGGGCGGCCTGCCGGGCGACCGCTACATCCGCTATTACGAAGAGAAGGCGAAGGGTGGCGTCGGCCTCGCGATCTGCGGCGGCTCGAGCCCCGTGTCGATCGACAGCCCGCAGGGCTGGTGGAAGTCGGTGAACCTGTCGAACGACAAGATCATCGACCCGCTCACGCGTCTCGCCGACACGATGCACAAGCACGGCGCGAAGATCATGATCCAGGCGACGCACATGGGCCGCCGCTCGTCGTTCCACGGCGAGCACTGGCCACATCTGATGTCGCCGTCGGGCGTGCGCGAGCCGGTGCACCGCGGTAACGCGAAGATCATCGAGATCGAGGAAATCCGCCGCATCATCGGCGACTTCGCGGCGGCCGCGAAGCGCGTGAAGGCAGCCGGCATGGACGGCATCGAAATCTCCGCCGCCCACCAGCACCTGATCGACCAGTTCTGGAGCAAGCGTTCGAACCATCGCACCGACGAATGGGGCGGCAGCCTCGAGAATCGTCTGCGCTTCGGCATCGAGGTGCTGACGGCCGTGCGCGAAGCGGTCGGCAAGGACTTCTGCGTCGGCCTGCGGATGTGCGGCGACGAATTCCACGAGGACGGTCTCGATCACGAGGCACTGAAGGAAATCGCGCAGGCGATGTCGGAGACGGGCCTGATCGACTACCTGAGCGTGGTCGGGTCGGGCGGCGACACGCACAACACGATCGCCAACTGCATGCCGCCGATGGCGCTGCCGCCGGAGCCGTTCGTGCACCTCGCGGCCGGCATCAAGTCGGTGGTGAAGATTCCCGTGATGCACGCGCAGAGCATTCGCGATGCGGGCCAGGCCGAGCGCCTGCTCGCGAACGGCATGATCGACCTGGTCGGCATGACGCGCGCGCAGATCGCCGATCCGCACATGGTGATCAAGATCCGCGACGGCCGGGAAGACGAAATCAAGCAGTGCGTCGGCGCGAACTACTGCATCGACCGCCAGTACAACGGCCTTGACGTGCTCTGCATCCAGAACGCCGCGACGTCGCGCGAAGCGACGATGCCGCACATCATCGAGAAGTCGCGCGGTCCGAAGCGCAAGGTGGTGGTGGTCGGCGCGGGCCCCGCGGGGCTCGAGGCCGCACGCGTCGCGAAGCTGCGCGGCCACGACGTGGTGCTGTTCGAGAAGAACACCGAAGTGGGCGGCCAGGTGATGATCGCCGCGAAGGCGCCGCAGCGCGAACAGATGTCGGGGATCATCCGCTGGTTCGACATGGAAACGAAGCGCCTGGGCGTTGATCGCCGCCTGGGCGTCGCCGCCGACGAGAAGATGATCATGGCCGAGAAGCCGGACATCGTCGTGCTCGCAACCGGCGGTTCGAGCTTCACGTGGCAGGTGCCGGCCTGGGGCGTGGCCGAAGGGCTGGCCGTCAGCTCGTGGGACATCCTGACCGGCAAGGTCGAGCCGAAGCAGAACGTGCTGCTGTTCGACGGCGTGAGCACCCATGCGGGCGCCGGCGTGGCCGACTTCATGGCGAGCCGCGGCTCGAAGGTCGAGGTCGTGACGCCCGACGTGAAGGTGGCCGACGATTGCGGCGGCACGACGTTCCCGATCTTCTATCGCCGCCTGTATGCGCTCGGCGTGATCCCGACGCCGAACACCATGCTCGATCGCGTGTACGAGGAAGACGGCAAGATGATCGCCGTGCTGCGCAACGAATACACCGAGGAACTGGAAGAGCGCGCGGTCGACCAGGTGGTGATCGAGAACGGTTCGTCGCCGAATGACGAGCTGTACTGGAAGCTCAAGCCGGAGTCCGTGAACCGCGGCCAGATCGATCCGCACACGCTGTTCGCGGCCGAGCCGCAGCCGTGCCTGTCGGAAGAACTGGGCAACGGCCGCTTCCTGCTGTTCCGTGTCGGCGACTGCATCTCGATGCACAACGTCCACGGTGCGATCTACGACTCGCTGCGTCTCGTCAAGGATTTCTAAAGATGAATCCGGCTTTCCTCATTACCGCACTGCTGTGGCTGTCGGTGGCGGGGCTCGCGTTCGCGGTCGCGAAGCGCTCGTCCTACTGGCGTCTCGGGCGCGCGACGGCGCCCGGCTCGTTCGGCGTCGCGAACCTGTTCGCGATTCCGAAGCGCTATTTCGTCGACCTGCACCACGTGGTTGCCCGCGATCCGTACATCGCGAAGACCCACGTCGCGACCGCCGGCGGCGCGATCGCCGCGCTCGCGCTGGTGTTCGTCAACTACGGCCTGGCGATCTACTCGCCGTGGCTCGACAAGCTGATCTTCCTCGCGGCGCTCGCGATGCTCGTCGGCGTGGTGTTCGTCTGGCGCCGCCGCGCGGCCAAGGACGTGCCGGCGCGCCTGTCGCGCGGCCCGTGGAACGCGCTGCCCTGGCTGCTCGGCTCGTTCGCGCTCGGCCTCGTGCTGTTCATGGTCGTGCCGACCGGCGCGATGTCGGGTGCGTTCGCGGTGCTCTGCGCGCTGCTGATCGGCGCCGGCGCATTCACGATGACCGTCGGCGCAGCGAAGGGCGGCCCGATGAAGCATGCGATCGCCGGCCTGCTGCACCTCGCATTCCACCCGCGCCAGGAGCGTTTCGCCGCCACCCGCGATTCGTTCACGGGTAACGGCACGGCCACGCCGCCGACCGCGCTGAAGCTGCCGGACATCGAGCACGAGGAGTATGGCGTCGCGAAGCCGGTCGAATTCCGCTGGAACCAGCTGCTGAGCTTCGATGCGTGCGTGCAGTGCGGCAAGTGCGAAGCCGCGTGCCCCGCGTTCGCGTCGGGCCAGCCGCTGAACCCGAAGAAACTGATCCAGGATCTCGTCGTCGGCATGGCGGGCGGCACCGACGCCGCGTACGCCGGCAGCCCGACGCCGGGCCTCGCGGTCGGCCAGCACCGCGGCGAGCCGAACGGCCCGATCGTGTCCGGCCTGATCGAGGAGCAGACGCTCTGGTCGTGCACGACCTGCCGTGCCTGCGTGCAGGAGTGCCCGATGCTGATCGAGCACGTCGACGCGATCGTCGACATGCGCCGCAACCGCACGCTGGTGCACGGCACGGTGCCGGGCAAGGGCCAGGAAGTGCTCGCGAACCTGCGCGAGACCGGCACGATGGGCGGCTACGACACGGCTGCGCGTTACGACTGGTCGGTCGACCTGAACGCACCCGTCGCACAACCCGGCAAGCCGGTCGACGTGCTGTTCGTCGCGGGTGAAGGCGCGTTCGACATGCGTTACCAGCGCACGCTGCGCGCATTCGTGAAGGTGCTGAACAAGGCGGGCGTCGACTACGCGGTGCTCGGCGGGACCGAGACCGACACCGGCGACGTCGCACGCCGCCTCGGCGACGAAGCGACGTTCCAGCAGATGGCGAAGCGCCTGATCGGCACGCTCGGCTCGCTGTCGTACAAGCAGATCGTGACGGCCGACCCGCACGTGATGCACAGCCTGCGCAACGAATACCGCGCGCTCGGGCTGCGCGTGACAGTCAAGCATCACACGACGTACCTCGCCGAGCTGGCCGACAGCGGCAAGATCGCGCCGAAGGCCGTCGACGCGCTGCGCGAGAAGCGCACCACGTATCACGACCCGTGCTACCTCGGCCGCTACAACGGCGAGACTGAATCGCCGCGCAAGCTGCTGAAGACGATCGGCATCCAGGTCGTCGAGATGGAGCGCAACGGCATGCGCGGCCGCTGCTGCGGCGGTGGCGGCGGTGCGCCGCTGACCGACATCCCGGGCAAGCAGCGTATTCCCGACATCCGCATCGCCGACGCGCGCGCCATCGGCGCGGACGTGGTCGCGGTCGGATGCCCGAACTGCACGGCGATGCTCGAAGGCGTCGTGGGCCCGCGCCCCGACGTGCTCGACGTGGCCGAACTCGTTGCCGCCTCGCTGGAGTGAATCGATGAACACGATCAAACGAATCGATCCGCGCCGGCCGTTCATCATCACGGCCGCGGGCCTGAAGCGCATCACGCTGGGCCAGGAAGGCAGCGCCGATGCGAGCGCCGCGCAGTGGTCCGCGCATGGTCACGGCGCCGCGGCCGCGAAGCCGCGCCGCACGGTGCAGGACCCGAAGCACGTGATGCTGGTGGTGGCGCACACCGAGCGCGGCGCGCTCGACGACCATGCACGGCAGGCGATCGCCGCCGCCGCGGTGCTCGCCGATGCGCAGACGGAAGTCGCGCTGCTGGCGTTCGGTGAACTAAAGGATGACGCAGCGGCGCTCGGCGTCGACAAGCTGATCGAGCTGGCCGACTTCGACCGTCGCGCCTTCGCGCCCGAAAGCGAATTGCAAGCATTGCAGGCCTGTGCCGCGGCGCTCGCGCCGAAGCACGTGTTCGTGCCCGACAACGCGACCGGCGACGGCGATCTCGGCCGGCGTTACGCGGCGGCCGCCGGCGCGAGCGTCGCGACCCACGTGGTCGAGATCGACGCGAAGCATGTCGGCGCGTATGCGCAGGCCGGTCGTGCGTTCGCGACGCGCGGCTTGCCCGACGTGATCCTGCTCGCGCAAAACGCGGTCGAAGCGAAACTGCCGTTCGTAGGCGCCGGCGAGCGCCTGGCCGCCGACTTCATCCGCCCGGCCCGCGACGCGGCGCAACCGTACCGCGATCTCGGCCTCGAGGAAATCGACGCGGCGCAAGTCGCGCTGGAGGAAGCCGACTTCATCGTGTCGGCCGGCAACGGCGTGTCCGACATCGGCGCGTTCGAGCGGCTCGCCGGCGCGTTCGGCGCGGCGATCGGCGCGAGCCGCGTCGCGGTCGACAACGGTCACTTCACGCGCGACAAGCAGGTGGGCGCGACCGGCAAGACGGTCGAGGCCAGCGTGTACATCGCGTTCGGCATCTCGGGCGCGGTGCAGCACTTGCAGGGGATCAAGGACTGCCGTCACGTGATCGCGGTCAACCTCGACGGCAGCGCGCCGATCGCGAAGCGCGCGAACCTGACGGTGGTGGGCGACGCGCAGGCGACGATCGCCGCGCTGATCGAACAGGTGCAGGCCGCACGCGCGTCGCGCGGACAATCGCCGACCGCGGTCGGCGCCCGTGAATCCGAAGGAGTCGCAGCATGAACGCCCCCCGCCAGTTGCAACGCATCGCGGTGCTCGTCTCCGTGGGCCGGCACCCGGTCAGCGGCACCGCGCGCTACAGCCGCAACGACGCGGCCGCGCTCGAGGTCGGCCGTCAGCTCGCGGAGCGGCATCGCGCGCAGCTCGACGTGCTCCATGCGGGAGACCCCGCGAATGAAGCGCTTGCTGAATACCTCGCGCTCGGTGCGCGGCAGGTCGAGGTGCTGGCCTGCCACGACGGCGACGATGCCGCGCATGCGCTCGCCGCGCGCGTCGAAGGCTACGACCTCGTGCTGACCGGCACCCGCGCCGAGGGCGCGTACGACACCGGGATGCTGCCGTATCGCGTCGCCGCGACGCTCGGCTATCCGCTCGTCGGGTCGGCCGTCGACGTGACGGTCGACGGCGGCCGCGCGGCGGTCCGGCAATTCTTGCCGAAAGGGTTGCGGCGGCGCGTCGACGCGGCGCTGCCCGCCGTCGTCGCGGTCCATCCGCTCGCCAACGTGGCGCCGCGCTACGCGTATGCGCGGCTGCGGGCCGGCGCGATCCGCCCGGCGCTGACGTCGACCAGCGCGGATGCCGATGCCGCCGCGTGGAAGGTCGGCCCGATCGAGCGTAAACCCGTAAAGCTGGTCGCCGCCGAGAAGCGCTCCGGGCATGCCCGGATGCTGTCGGCGACGACGACCGAAAGCCGCGGCGGCAACGTCGTAAATGAAGGGAGTTCAGTCGAAAAAGCACAAGTGATCCTCGCGTATTTGCGCGAGCATCAGCTCATCGACTACTGATTTTGATGCCTGTCGGCAACCACACTGGGACGCAAGGAATCCGGAGCAAACGATGAAAGTATCGGCAGACATTCGCGCACTGATCGAGCGACGCAAGGAAGGTTACAGCCTCGAGGCGCCGTTCTATACGAGCGAGGAAATCTTCGCCCTCGACATGGAGGCGATTTTCCGCCAGCACTGGATCCAGGTCGCGGTCGAACCGGACATTCCCGAGCCGGGCGACTACGTGACCGTGGAACTGGGCAGCGACTCGATCCTGATCGTGCGCGACGACGACATGGAAATCCGCGCGTTCCACAACGTGTGCCGTCACCGCGGCGCGCGTCTGTGCAACGAGGACAAGGGCTCGGTCGGCAACATCGTGTGCCCGTACCACAGCTGGACCTACAACCTGACGGGTCAGCTGATGTTCGCCGAGCACATGGGCGAGAAGTTCGACCGCTGCAAGCACAGCCTGAAGTCGGTGCACGTGCAGAACCTCGCGGGCCTGATCTTCATCTGCCTCGCCGAGGAGCCGCCGGTCGATTTCGCGCAGCTGCGCGCCCAGATGGAGCCGTATCTGCTGCCGCACGATCTGCCGAGCACGAAGATCGCCGCACAGATCGACATCATCGAGGAAGGCAACTGGAAGCTCACGATGGAGAACAACCGCGAGTGCTATCACTGCGTCGCGAACCATCCCGAGCTGACGATCTCGCTGTACGAATACGGCTTCGGCTACCAGCGCTCCGAAGCGAACGCCGAAGGCATGGACGCATTCGCGGAAACCTGCGTGCGCCGTGGCAAGGAGTGGGCCGAAATGGGCCTGCCGTCCGCCGAAATCGAAAAGCTGCTCGACGTGACGGGCTTCCGCACGCAGCGCCTGCCGCTCGACCGCCACGGCGAATCGCAGACGCTCGACGCGAAGGTCGCATCGAAGAAGCTGCTCGGCAAGTTCGACCAGGCCGACCTCGGCGGCCTGTCGTTCTGGACGCAACCGAACTCGTGGCACCACTTCATGAGCGATCACATCGTGACGTTCTCGGTGATTCCGCTGTCGGCCGGCAAGACGCTCGTGCGCACCAAGTGGCTCGTGCACAAGGATGCGAAGGAAGGCATCGACTACGACGTGAAGAACCTGACGGCCGTGTGGAACGCGACCAACGACCAGGATCGCGCGCTCGTCGAGTTCTCGCAGCGCGGCGCGACCAGCAGCGCGTACGAGCCGGGCCCGTATTCGCCGTACACGGAAGGTCTCGTCGAAAAATTCTCGGCCTGGTACATCGGCCGGCTCGCCGAAAAAACCGGCGCGTAGTAGTCAGCGGAACAGCAAGCGGAGTCACACATGATGCGAGATGCGGCCAATTTCGAGCCGGCGGACAGCCGGGTTACGCACCCGGCGTTCTGGAGCGCGCTCCCCGAGCGCTGGACGAGCGACGTCGAGGAAACGCTGGTGTGCTGCCACGTGCGGCAGGAAACCCACGACGTGAAGAGCTTCTTCTTCCGTTCGCCGCAGGGCCGTGCGTTCTCGTTCGAGCCCGGGCAGTTCATTACGCTCGAGCTCGACATCGACGGCGAGACGATCAACCGGTGTTACACGATCTCGTCGTCGCCGGCGCGGCCGCACACGATCTCGATCACGGTCAAGCGCGTGCCGGGCGGCAAGGTGTCGAACTGGCTGCACGACAACCTGCAGCCGGGCGCGGCGGTGCGCGTGCTCGGCCCGGCCGGCGAATTCACGTGCGCGCGGCATCCGGCGCGCAAGTATCTGTTCCTGTCGGCCGGCTCGGGCGTCACGCCGCTGATGTCGATGAGCCGCGCGCACCATGATCTCGCGGAGGATCGCGACATCCTGTTCGTGCACAGCGCACGCACGCCGGACGACATCATCTTTGCGCGCGAACTCGATCTGATCGCATCGAACCATACGAACTTCCGCACGTCGTTCGTCGTCGAGCGCGTCGGTGCACGCACCAACTGGCCGGGCGTCACGGGCTTCCTGACGCTGCCGCTGCTGAAGCTGATCGCACCGGATTTCATGGAGCGCGAGATCTTCACGTGCGGCCCCGCGCCGTACATGAAGGCCGTGCGCGACCTGCTCGACGAAGCCGGCTTCGATCGCAAGCAGTATCACGAGGAAAGCTTCTCGTTCGAAACGCTCGCGCAGACCGCGAGCGACGACGTGCTCGCCGAACTCGTACCGGCCGCCGACGGCGCGGACGCCGAGACGAAGCAATACACGGTCAGCTTCGCGAAGAGCAACCGCGAGATTTCGTGCGGCTCGGAGCAGCACGTGCTCGACGCGGCGCGCCAGTCGGGCGTGCGGCTGCCGGCGTCGTGCACGCAGGGCATGTGCGGCACCTGCAAGGTGAAGCTCGTGTCGGGGCAGGTCGAGATGAAGCACAACGGCGGCATCCGCCAGCGCGAGATCGATCAGGGGATGGTGCTGCTGTGCTGCAGCAAGCCGCTGTCGGATCTGGTGATCGACAAGTAGTCAAAACAAGCCATCGCTCGTCCGGCCGCGACGCGTCGCGTCCGGACAAGCATCCGTCGGAAAACAACGATACCGCGGAATTGTGGTTGAAGAACCTAGAGAGACAACGCGCACGGTGCGCATTTCAAGGAGATCGACCATGAAGTTGTTCGGCAAACTGTTGTGGACCGGCGCACTGTCGGCGATGGTGGCACTGAGCGCGTCGGCGCTCGCCGATACGAAGCCCACGCTGAAGATCGGCTACGTCGAAGGCTGGGACGACAGCGTCGCGACGTCGAACGTCGCGGCCCGCGTGATCGAGAAGAAGCTCGGCTACCAGGTCCAGCTCGTACCGGTCGCTGCCGGGATCATGTGGCAGGGCGTGGCGCGCGGCGATCTCGACGCGACGCTGTCCGCGTGGCTGCCCGTCACGCACGGTTCCTACTGGGGCGAATACAAGGCGAAGGTCGTCGATCTCGGCGCGAATTTCCCCGACGCGAAGATCGGCCTGATCGTCCCCGACTACGTGAAGGCGAAGAGCATTGACGACCTGAATGCCGAGAAAAGCAGCTTCGGCGGCCGGATCGTCGGCATCGACGCGGGCGCGGGCGTGATGCGCAAGACCGACGAAGCGATCAAGAGCTACGGCCTGAACTACACGCTGATGCCGAGCTCGGGCAGCGCGATGACGGCCGAGCTGTCGCGCTCCGTCGGCGCGAACAAGCCGGTGATCGTGACCGGCTGGGCGCCGCACTGGATGTTCGCGAAGTGGAAGCTGCGCTTCCTCGAGGATCCGAAGAAGGTGTTCGGCGGCGCGGAGCACGTCGACAGCGTCGTGAACCCGCAGCTCGAAACGAAGGCCAAGCCGGTCGTCGCGTTCCTGAAGAAGTTCCAGTGGAAGCCGGGCGAGATCGACAGCGTGATGCTCGCGATCCAGAACGGCTCGAAGCCGGAAGCGGCCGCCGATGCATGGATCGCGGCGCATGCGGACCGCGTGAATTCGTGGACTGAAGGCGCGCAGTAACACCGCGGCGACTCGTCGCGCGCAATCATAAAACAACACGCCGGGAATGACTCGCAGGAATCCGAAATAATCGTGAGTTCATGCGGCCATATCCCGGTTTTCTTTTTCCGATTCTGCAAAAATGCGCGCAAGTTGTTACACTAGCGCCCTCGTGCGGAGTCATCTGCTTTGTATCGGACGAGAGTAAGCGCTGAAGCGCTCACTCTGATCGAGAGGAGGAATTGGATGAGTCAGGCAGGACTGCGTGCTAATCGCACCAGTGATGTTGAGGCAGACATCTCACATGATTCGACGGGCCACACGCTGCATCGTGGCCTGACTTGGAAAGACGCATTCTGGGTGACGAGCGGTGTGCCGGCAGGCGTGCTGTTCACGATCGGCGGCGTATGCGCGACGATCGGCCAGCCCGCGTGGGCGATCTGGATCGCCGCGATCACGATGGGGCTGATTCAAAGCGCGACTTATGCGGAAATATCGGGGCTATTTCCTCATAAATCGGGCGGCGCGTCGGTGTATGGCGCGATCGGCTGGGTCCGATACAGCAAGCTGATTGCCCCGGTTTCCGTGTGGTGCAACTGGCTCGCGTGGTCGCCGATGCTCGCGCTCGGCTGCGGCCTCGCGGCGAGCTATGCGCTGACGAGTCTCTTTCCCGCCGATGCGGCGGTGCTGCACTGGCAGTTCAAGGTTGCGGATCTCGGCTTCATCAAGCCGGGGCTTTCGCTGCGAATCAACGCGACATTCATCATCGCGACGATTCTGCTTCTCATCACGTTCAAACTGCAGCACAGCGGCGTGTCGAAGGCGGCACGCACGCAGCGCATTCTCGGCATCGCGTCGCTCACGCCGCTCCTGATCGTCGGCATCGTGCCGTTCGTCACCGGCGACGTGCCGATGTCGAACCTGCTCCCGCTGCTGCCGCTCGGTCACGATGCTCAAGGCAACTTCACGACCGCGACCTTCGGTTCGTGGAACGGGCAGGGCGTCACGATGGCGCTCGGCGCGATGTTCATGGCCGGCTGGGCGTCGTACGGCTTCGAGACGGCCGTCTGCTATACGCGTGAATTCCGCGATCCGCGTCGCGACACCGCGAAGGCGATCTTCTGGTCGGGCGCGCTGTGTCTCGTCGTGATGACGCTCGTGCCGATGGCGTTCCAGGGCGCGCTCGGCACGCAGGCGATGCTCGATCCGTCGATCGGCGACGGCACCGGCGTCGCGGCCGCGATGGCGAAGATCGTCGGCGGCGGCGCATGGGTCGCGAATGCGGTCGTCGTGATGCTGATGCTATCGATCCTGCTGATCGTGATGACGTCGATGATGGGCTCGTCGCGCACGTTGTACCAGGCATCGGTCGACGGCTGGCTGCCGAAGTACCTGTCGCACGTGAACGAGCACGGCTCGCCCACGCGCGCGATGTGGACCGATCTCGGCTTCAACCTCGTGTTGCTGATGATGTCGGATTACATGACGGTGCTGTCGATCTCGAACGTCTGCTACATGCTGTTCGTATTCCTGAACCTTCAGTCGGGCTGGATCCACCGGATGGATCGCGGCGACTGGGATCGGCCATTCCGCTGCCCGACCTGGCTGCTCGTCGCCGGCTCGATCTGCGGCTACGCGAACCTCGTCTATGTCGGCGCGGGCGCGAACCTGCAGGGCGAAGGCACGCTGCGCAACGGGCTGATCGCAATGCTGCTGATCGTGCCGGTGTTTCTCTATCGCCACTATTGGCAGGATCGCGGCCGTTTCCCCGCGCAGATGCAGCGCGACATGGAGCTCGAGGTGCCGAAGCGCGCGATGTGGCTGAACCTGATGCCGTATGCGGCGCTGATCGGCGCGGCGCTCACGATCTGGCTGTCGTACTACTTCGCGTGGGTGAAGTAAGCCCCTGATTGCGGCACGCACTTCGCGCGACGAACCCGGGCACCGCACCCGGGGCCGTCGCGCGAAGCATCGAACGCCAGGCGATAAAAAACCCGACCGGCTGCTGCCGGTCGGGTTTTTTGTTGGCGGCTCGCCGAACGGATGCGCTTACGGAAACACCACCGTCCGGTCGCCGTTCAGGAACACGCGGCGCTCGATGAACGCCTTCACCGCGCGTGCAAGCGTGATGCATTCGACGTCGCGGCCCACCGCGAGCAGTTGTTCCGGACGCAGTGCGTGATCGACGCGCTCGACCACCTGCTCGATGATCGGACCTTCGTCGAGATCGTCGGTCACGAAGTGCGCGGTCGCGCCGATCAGCTTCACGCCGCGCGCGTGCGCCTGGTGATACGGCTTCGCGCCCTTGAAGCCGGGCAGGAACGAGTGATGGATGTTGATCGCGCGGTTCGCGAGCTTCGCGCTGGTTTCCTGCGACAGCACCTGCATGTAGCGCGCGAGGATCACGAGTTCGGCGCCGCTCGATTCGAAGAAGTCGAGCCACTGCGCTTCCTGCTGCGCCTTGGTGTCGGCCGTGATCGGGAAGTGGCGGAACGGCAGCCCGTGCTGCACGGCGAGCGGTTCGAAATCCGGATGGTTCGACACGATGCCGACGATGTCCATCTTCAGCTCGCCCATCCGCCAGCGGAACAGCAGGTCGGCGAGGCAGTGCTCGAGCTTCGACACCATGATCAGCACTTTCGGGCGTGCGTTCACGTCGTGGATCGCCCATTGCGTGTCGCCTTCGCCGCCGCCGCCGAGCTCGGTCGCGATCGGCCCGAACTCCTGACGCAACGCGTCGATCTGCAGCGTCTCATCCGTCGGATGAAACACGCAGCGCACGAAGAAGCGGTTGCTGAGATCGTCGTCGAACACGTTCAGCGCATCGACATAGCAGCGATGGCGCTCGAGAAAGCCGACGACGGCGGCGACCTGGCCGGCCGCGCTCGGGCACGACAGCGTCAGGACGAATTGATCGGGGCGTGAGTCGGCGGTCATGAGATTCCTCGGAGTCATGGAGCGCGAACCCGCGCGGCGGCGCGCCGGGGCGCCAGGCTACGCGGGTAGCGGGAGACTCAAGTAAATCAGGACGTTTCTGGCGCGGATAGAACCAACCCGCCGTGTGGCTGGTATCGGCGCGCCAGCGCGGGCGCGCGGCTGCGTGCGGGGCGGGCGGCGGGCGTCAAGCGGGGCGGTCATCGCCAACCCAGCCGGCGTCAAGAGAATATCCGCTGGACGCCGGACGACCGTTCACGCAGGCGCGCACGCATCCAGCAGCCAGCGCCGGAACACGTGGGTCGCGTCGGGCTCGGGGCGCTGCGGCGGACGCACGAGGAAGTAGCCGCGCGACGTGACGACGGGCGCGTCGACGAGCTTCACGAGCTGCCCGGACGCGACGAGCTCGTCGACGAGCGGCGACCAGCCGAGGGCGACGCCCTCACCGAGCAGCGCGGCATGGATCACGAGCGCATAGCTGTTGAAGGTCACGCCGCGCGCGGCGGCCGGCGCATCGAGGCCATGCGCGTCGAACCATCCGGCCCACGACAGCCAGCGTTCGGGGCGCGTCGGCTGCACGTGCAGCAGCGGCAGCGCATGCAGATGGTCGGGCCGGGCGACGTGCGGATGCGCGGCGCGGAACGCGGGCGAGCAGACCGGCGTGACGGATTCCGGAAAGAGCCGCGCGGCGGTGCACGACGGCCAGTGGCCGTCGCCGAACAGGATCGCGATGTCGGCGTGGTCGCGCTGCGCGTCGTAATCCTGTGACGTGACGACCCGCACGTCGACATCCGGCATCACGCGTTTCAGGCCCGCGAGGCGCGGCATCAGCCAGTAGGTCGCGAAACCGAAATCCGTGACGATCGTGAGCGCGCCATGCTCGCGGCGCGCGCGCAGCGTCGCGGTGGCGCCGCGCAGCGTGTCGAGGCTCACCCGCACGGCTTCGTACAGGCACTGGCCGTCGCTCGTCAGCGTGACGCCGCGCGGACTGCGCTCGAACAGCGGCACGCCGAGTTCCGCCTCGAGCTGGAACACCTGCTGGCTCACGGCCGGCTGCGTCGAGCCGAGCTCGCGCGCGGCGGCCGTGAAGCTCTGGAGACGGGCGGCCGATTCGAACGCGCGCAGCGCCTGCATCGACGGTAACGGTTCGGATTTCGACATAAGTCTCTCTAATGGCCCCATAAGGGCCGGACACCTTCCCGCGCGAATTCGGGCGGGGGATAGTGCTTCGGACGGCACGGCACCGTGCCGGTTCTTCCGCGATTCTAGCCAGTCGCGGCCGGTGCGCGCGGCACTTTCTTCAGGCTGCGTCCGCCGTGCTGGCCGCGCCGCTGCACAAGCGTCGCACCGTTCCGTTCGAACACCGATTTCCCCACGACCGCCGATGACGAACCCGACTCCCAACATCCTGATCCTGATGGCCGACCAGTTGACGCCGTTCGCGTTGCCGGCCTACGGCAACCGCGTCGCACGCACGCCGACGCTCGACCGGCTCGCCGCGCAAGGCGTGGTGTTCGATGCCGCGTATTGCGCGAGCCCGCTGTGCGCGCCATCGCGTTTCTCGCTGCTGACCGGCAAGCTGCCGTCGGGTATCGGCGCCTACGATAACGCCGCCGAATTGCCGGCGCAAACGCTGACCTTCGCGCATTACCTGCGCGCGGGCGGCTACCGCACGATGCTGTCCGGCAAGATGCATTTCTGCGGCCCCGACCAGCTGCACGGCTTCGAGGAACGGCTGACGACCGACATCTATCCCGCCGACTTCGGCTGGGTTCCCGACTGGGATCGCCCGACCGAGCGGCCGAGCTGGTATCACAACATGAGTTCGGTGCTCGAGGCCGGCCCGTGCGTGCGCACGAACCAGCTCGACTTCGACGACGAGGTCACGTTCGCGGCGAAGCAGAAGCTGTACGACGTCGCGCGCGAGCGTGCGGCCGGGCATGACGAGCGGCCGTTCTGCATGGTCGTGTCGCTGACGCATCCGCACGATCCGTACGCGATCACGCGCGAATACTGGGATCTGTACAGCGACGACGAGATCGACATGCCGGCCGTGCGGCTCGATGCGGCCGAAAGCGATCCGCATTCGCAGCGGCTGCGCTTCGTCTGCGAAAACGATCGCACGCCGCCGACCGACGCGCAGATTCGCGCCGCGCGCCGCGCCTACTATGGCGCGACGTCCTACGTCGACGCGCAATTCGGCAGCGTGCTGGCCGCGCTCGAGCAATGCGGGTTCGCCGACGACACGATCGTGATCGTCACGTCCGACCACGGCGACATGCTCGGCGAGCGCGGACTCTGGTACAAGATGACGTTCTTCGAGGGCGGCTGCCGCGTGCCGCTGATCGTCCACGCGCCGGGCCGCTTCGACGCCGCGCGCGTGTGCGGGCCCGTGTCTCACGTCGACCTGCTGCCGACGCTCGTCGACCTGGCCGGTGCGGCGCTGGCCGGCGGCTGGCCCGACCCGGTCGACGGCGCGAGCCTCGTGCCGCATCTGCGGGGCGCGCCGGCGCACGACGTCGCGCTGGGCGAATACCTCGCGGAAGGGGCGGTCGCGCCGGTCGTGATGATCCGCCGCGGCGACTGGAAGTACGTGCATTGCCCGGCCGACCCCGACCAGCTCTACAACCTCGCCGACGATCCGCGCGAGCGCACGAACCTGGCCGGCCTGCCCGAAGCCGCCGACGTGCTCGCCGCATTCCGAACGGAGGCCGCGCGGCGCTGGAACCTGCCGGAACTCGACGCCCAGGTGCGCGCGAGCCAGCGGCGCCGCCGCTTCCATTACGCGGCGACGACGCAGGGCCGCATCCAGGCATGGGACTGGCAGCCGTTCACCGATGCGAGCCAGCGCTACATGCGCAATCACATCGAACTCGACACGCTCGAAGCGATGGCGCGCTTTCCGCGCGTCGGGCGCTGAACGTACCGCATCGCGGTCATTGACGAACGACGGAGGAAGCGAATCATGAAACGACAATGCAATGCAGCAATCCGGAGGCTCGGCACGGCGCTCGCCGCGGCCGCGTGCGTGGCGGCGATGCAGTCCGCGCACGCCGCCGATCCGCAGACGTGTCGCGACGTGAAGATGGCGGCGCCCGGCTGGACCGACATCGACGCGACGAACGCGATGGCCGGCGTCGTGCTGAAGGCGCTGGGCTACCGGCAGGACGTCGCGAACCTGTCGGTGCCGATCACGTACCAGGGCTTGAAGAAAGGGCAGGTCGACGTGTTCCTCGGCAACTGGATGCCCGCGCAGGCGCCGCTCGTGAAGCCGTTCGTCGACGAGAAGTCGATCGACGTGCTGCACGCGAACTTGAGCGGCGCGAAGTTCACGCTGGCCGTGCCCGACTACGTCGCGGCCGCGGGCGTGCACACGTTCGCCGATCTCGCGCGCTACGCGGACCGCTTCGGCGGCAAGATCTACGGGATCGAGCCCGGCGCGCCCGCGAACCAGAACATCAAGCGGATGCTGTCCGACCATGTGCTCGGGTCCGCGAACTGGTCGCTCGTCGAATCGAGCGAGACGGGGATGCTCACGCAGGTCGAGCGCGCGGTGCGGGACAAGCGCTGGATCGTCTTTCTCGCGTGGGAGCCGCACCTGATGAACACCAAGTTCCACCTGACCTACCTGTCGGGCGGCGACGCGTATTTCGGCCCGAACTATGGCGGCGCGACCGTCAACACGGTGACGCGCCCGGGCTTTGCCGGCCAGTGCGCGAACCTGGCGCGGCTGTTCCGGCAGATGACGTTCTCCGTGGACGTCGAGAACCGGATGATCGCCGACATGCTCGACAACAAGACGTCGCCCGCGCTCGCGGCGCAGCACGTGCTGAAGGCCGACCCGGCGCTCGTCGAGGGCTGGCTGGACGGCGTCACGACCGCATCCGGCACGCCGGCCCTGCCGGCCGTGCGCGCGGCGCTCGACGCCCGCTGACCAGCCTCCGGGCGGCCGGTTTTTGCCGTGCCGCCCGTCTCCGTGTTTTCCCGAACCGTCGCATCAAGACCATTTAGTGTCGCCTTCAGACGGGTGGCCTGAAATATGGGTTTGTATTTTTCGCCAATGGCTCCGTTATTGCGGAAAACGAAATGCCGAAGCCAGCGGACGTACCGAATTCGAATCAGCCGGCGTATTGCTGCGCGCGCCAGGCCACGGTTCTTTCCATCGAAGGGTTCAGGGAGGGTGGTCGACAATGAAGCAAAAGAAAGTTGCCGTAGCCGCCGCGCTGGCATGCGCGGCCTGTATTCCCGCCATCGGCCACGCGCAGAGCAGCGTGACGCTGTACGGGATTCTCGATGCGGGCATTACGTACGTGAACAACACGGGCGGTTCGCACGTGGTCAAGTTCGATGACGGCGTCTCGTACGGGAACCGCTTCGGCCTGAAAGGCACGGAAGATCTCGGCGGCGGCCTGAAGGCCGTGTTCGCGCTCGAGAGCGGCTTCCACCTCGGCAACGGGCAGCTCGGCTTCGGCGGGGCGGAGTTCGGGCGGCAGGCTTATGTCGGTCTCCAGAACGACTGGGGCACGCTGTCGTTCGGCAACCAGCTGGACATCACCAACGAGCTCGTGTCGATCTACAACATCTCGGCATGGGGCAGCGGCTACGCGATCCACCAGGGCGACTTCGACCGCTTCAACGGCGACCGCCTGCCGAACTCGGTCAAGTTCCTGTCGAACGACCTGAGTGGCTTCAAGTTCGGCGCGATGTACTCGTTCGGCAACGTCGCCGGCAACTTCCATCGCAACAGCGCATGGAGCGCGGGCGCAAGCTACACGAAAGGCGACTTCTCGATCGGCGCCGCTTACACGCGCCTGAACAACCCGAACGGCATCTACGCGTTCGACCCGTACGCGATGATCGGCACGCATACGTTCCTCGGCCAGCAGACCGTGACCGTCGATCCGGCGACCGGCGCGCGCACCGACCTGTTCGCGAACACCGCGATGGACGTCGACAGCCAAGGCACGTTCGGCATCGGCACGAGCTACACGATCGGCAAGCTGTCGCTCGACGCGAACTTCTCGTACACGACGATCAAGGGCTTCGGCCAGTCGTCGCACATGCAGGTCTACGAAGGCGGCGGCTTGTACCAGTTCACGCCGGCGCTGAGCTTCATCGCGGGCTACCAGCACACGCGCTTCGAAGGTCACCACTGGAACCAGGGCACGGCCGGCCTGCACTACCTGCTGTCGAAGCGCACCGACGTGTACATCTCCGGCGACTACCTGCGTGCTTCGCAGGGTGTCGATGCGGTGATCGGCTACAGCTTCACGCCGTCGACGACGCAGACGCAGGCCGACGTGCGGATCGGGATGCGGCATTCGTTCTGAGCGGGGGCAGGGTAGTTCATTCGACGTCTTCAGCGAGGTCTCTCTTTGGCGCGAACCGCGGTTCGCGCTTTTTTTTTGTAAGGTGGGCTGCCGCGCATGACGGACGCGCGCGAGACGCGGTTTCGGCGGTTGGCGATATCATCGCGGTTTGACGCGCCCTGCGTCTCGCCGATCGCCCGCTCCCGCACATCCCTCCGATGACCGCCCCGTTACCCGAATCCCGTTCGCCGTCGCCGTTACCCGCCAACCTGTTCCGCCACGCACCGTTCCAGCGCTTCTGGGGCACGCGCGTGATGTCGTCGCTCGCGTTCCAGATCCTGTCGGTCGCGATCGGCTGGTACGTCTATGCGCTCACGCACAGCGCGTTCGCGCTCGGGCTCGTCGGGCTCGCGCAGTTCGTGCCGATGTTCGCGCTGACGCTCGTCGTCGGGCAGGTGGCCGACCGTTACGATCGCCGACGCATCGCGACGATCTGCCAGAGCGTCGAGGCGCTGGCCGCCGGCGTGTTCCTGCTCGGCGCCGCGACAGGGGGGCTCACCGCGCCGGGCGTGTATGCGCTCGCGGCGATCGTCGGCACCGCGCGCGCGTTCGAATCGCCGTCGGTGTCGTCGCTGCTGCCCGCCGTCGTGCCGCGCGGCGACCTGCCGCGCGCGACCGCGCTGTCGACGTCCGCGAACCAGGCCGCGCAGATTCTCGGGCCGGCGTTCGGCGGGCTGCTGTATGGCGTCGGCGCGCCCGCCGCGTTCGGCACGAGCGTCGTCGCGTTCGCGATCGCGGCGGTGCTGAGCGGCACGATTCCGCTGCGCAGTGCGCCCCCCGCGCGCGAACCGGTCACGCTGCGTTCGGTGTTTTCCGGTATCGCGTTCATCCGGCGCGAACCGGCGATCCTCGGCGCGCTGTCGCTCGACCTGTTCGCCGTGCTGTTCGGCGGCGCGACCGCGCTGCTGCCGATCTACGCACGCGACATCCTGCAGGTCGGGCCGTGGGGGCTCGGCGCGTTGCGCGCGGCGCCCGCGGTCGGCGCGCTCGCGGGCACGCTGTGGCTCACGCGTTTTCCGCTGAAGGGGCGGCCGGGCCGCGCGATGTTCGGCGGCGTGATCGCGTTCGGCATCGCAACGATCGTATTCGGGCTGTCGAGGCATTTCGCGGTGTCGCTCGTCGCGCTGGCGGCGTTGGGGGCGTCGGACGTGGTGAGCGTCGTCGTGCGCCTGTCGCTCGTGCAGCTGCGTACGCCCGACGACATGCTTGGCCGCGTGAGCGCGGTCAACTCGTTGTTCATCGGCACGTCGAATCAGCTCGGCGAATTCGAATCGGGCGTGACGGCGGCGTGGTGGGGCGCGCCGGCCGCGATCGTCGTCGGCGGCGCGGCGACGATCGCCGTCGCGCTGGCGTGGATGAAGCTGTTTCCTCAGCTGACCAACATGAAGTCGCTCGAACGCGACGTATGACGCGCGTCAGGCGTCCTGCGTCACGCGCACGGCCGTGCCGTAGCAGATGACTTCCGTGATGCCCGACCCGATATCGGTCGAGTCGTAGCGCATCGCGACGATCGCGTTCGCACCGAGCTTGCGCGCGTCGGCGAGCATCTTGTCGAACGCTTGCTGCCGCGCCTTCTCGCACAGCGACGTATAGAGCGTGATGTTGCCGCCGAAAATGGTCTGCAGCGAGGCACCGAACGAGCCGACGATCGAGCGCGAACGCACGATGATGCCCTGCGCGACGCCGAGCGAGCGGACGGTCGTGTGGCCGGGCAGGTCGAACGCGGTCGTGACGCGCTCGGGCGAGAGATCGTCGGCGGAGCGGGAGAAGTCGGTCATGGAGGTGCACCGTGTCGCGGAAGTGATCGAACGACGATTCTATCCGGAACGGGAAATCGGACTCGAACGGGCGCGTATGACGCGCGCCCGTTCGGCGAGGCGTTGAGCGACCGCGGCCCCGTCAGTGCTTGACGGTCGCAGTGCCGTCACCGCCGAGATCGACGGCATACGCGAGCGCCAGCTTGCCGAACTTCAGCGCATGGTTCGCCTGCCGATCCGAATTCTCCAGCGTGTCGTTCACGGTATGGATATACGGACTGTCGTTCTGGTCGGCCTCGAACGGGAACGACGCCGGATAGCCCTGCGCATTCCACGACGCGTGATCCGAACAGGCATACCCGCACTGCGACGTGCCGATCGCGAGTTCCGGCAGGTAGGTCTTCGCCAGATTCGTCAGATAGGTGTTCTGCGCGGCGTTCGTATAGTCGGTGATCAGGTAGATGTCTTTCGGATCGCCCTTGTAGTTCGTCATGTCGAGCTGCAGCACGCCGACCACGTTCGCATTCTGCGTGCGGAACTGCTTGGCGATCGCCTTCGATCCGAGCAGACCGGCTTCCTCGGCCGCGTAGCCGACGAACTTGATCGTCCGCTTCGGCCGGTAGCCGTTCGCGAGCAGCACACGCAGTGCTTCGGTGAGACTGGCAATGCCGGACGCATCGTCGTCGGCGCCGGGCGAGCGCGTGTTTTCCGTCGTGCGGCCGACCGTCGAATCAAGGTGGCCACCCAGCACGACCGTGCCCGCGGCGGGATCGCTGCCGCGGATCGTCAGGATGACGGACTTCTGCGGGAAGCCCGTATGCGCGAACTGTTCGACGGCGATGTCGGCGCGCGAGCCGGCCAGTTGCTTCCACTGCAGCGCGAGCCAGTCCGATGCGGCGACGCCGTGCGATGTCGTGTAGTAGCGGTTCGTGAAGCCGGACATCGACGTGATCGTGCCGACGATGTTACTGGCCTGCAGTTGCTGGATCCAGGTCTTGATCTGCGGCGCGTTCGATACAGTGTAAGCAGTCGCGGCCGCCTGTTTCGCGAGCGTCGCGGGTATCGGCTGCAACGCATGGCGTGCGTCGTCGAACGAGTCGTGCACGATGTAGCCGGGCCCGTGGCCGCGCGCATGGTGTACCGCGTGGGCGAGTTCGCCGAGCCGCGCATCGTCGATCTCGACGACGTGCACGGTTTCGCGGCGGGCGGCGCCGTCGGCCGTCTTGCCGGCGTCGACCGTCGTGCTGTACTGCGCGGTCGCGCTCGCATCGATGCGTTGAAGCTGGCGGAAAGCGGTGTCGCCGAGCGTGATCCACACCGGCGTCGCGTGCGCGGCGGCGGTCAGCAGCATGCCGCCCAGCGCGGCGCTCAGGCGGGTCAATGTCAGAGTAGGCATGTTCGATCTCGTGAGGATGGCGATGTCGAGGAAGAGGGCGCGCCGCAGGTCGTGCGACGCCACCCCGCCTGCCGCGGAATTACGACTTCTGCGGCACGGTCACGCCGTACGTGCAGCTCTTGTTGTACGCGTTGCCGATCGCCGTGAGCTGCGCGCTGCTGTAGCCGAGCGCGGCGGCGGCCGTCAGCACCGCTTGCGCGGCGGCCTTCTGGTTCGTCGAGCTGTTGGTCATCGACAGCCCCTTCAGGAACGCCTTGTCCATCGCCTGCGCGCCGATCGCGTCGCGCGCGACGAGGTTGCACGACGCCCAGTACTGGCCGGCCGTGTGGATCTCCGCGCCGCGTGCCTGCGCGTAGGTGCGACCGACGTTCCAGTTCGTCACGCGGCCGCCCCAGTATTCGTTGTGGCCGTCCCAGTTGTAGACCCAGTGATACTGCGCGTCCGACGGGCTCCATTGGTTGAAGTCGCGGCTGTACGCGGCGGCGAGATAGTCGCCCGTGCCCTCCGACAGGCCTTCCTGCTGCGACAGGCCGCCGTTGGTCACCCAGTCGTGGATGCCGTGGCCGAGCTCGTGGATCACGACGTCCGCATCCTCCGCATCGTCGACACCGCCCTGCCCGAAGGTGAGCCGGCCGCTGCTCGACGAGTACGACGAGTTGTCGTCGCCCGATTCGCCGTGCGGGTCGTACTGCACGCCGCCCGTGTACTGGTACGGCATCGCCTTGATGCCGAGCGTCTGGTTCACGTAACGAAGGAACGTGTCGATGTGGTAATACGTGTTCACCGCCTCGAAGTACAGGTTGCCGCGCGTGAACTCGAACGCGGGCGTCGCCTGTGCCGGGCACGCGTTGTCGCGTGGCGCATCGAAATCGACGCACGACGCATACGGGCCCGACAGCACATAGCGTGAATTCGACTGCGCAAGATCCTTCAGCGTCACGCGTACGCGCGAGGCCGTGAGCTGCGTGGAGTCCGCGTCGTTGTTGTCCTTGTAGCCCGTGCTGCCGTAGCTGCTCTTCGTCGACGAAAGCGGATCGGGCCGGAACACGAAACCGGTGCCGTCGGTCGCATAGAACGCCTTGTCCTCGGCGCGCAGCACTTCGCCGCTGCCCGCGTCGATCAGCAGTTCCCAGTCGCCTTTCGGGCCGTCCTGCGGGCGGCCGCGCACCTTCCATGCGGTATGCGTGCCGGCCTTGTCGACGAACGCGACGACCTGCGCGTCGAGGTTCGTGAAGCCGCCGACGCCGAGATACGCGCGCGCGCGGTCGAGCGCCTGCTGCTGGTCGACGGCCTGCGCCTTGCGCGCGGTGGCGACCACGCCGTTGATCGTGTTGCTCGCGACGTACAGGATGCGGCCGTCCTTCGCGACCGTCACCGCGATGTCGCTGCCGTACACGGGCAGCCCGGCCGCTTGCTGCTGGAAGCGCACGACGGTGAAATCGGCGTCGTCGCGCTCCGACGTGACCGCGAGGCTCGCGAGCGCGGCCGGATCGAGCCCGAGCTGCGTCGCCTGCGATGCGACGAAATCGCGCGCGGTGGCGGCGGGCGTGGCGGCAGCCTTCTTCGCGCGATACGCGGGGTTGTACAGCGTGACGGCGACGCCGTCCGCGCGGAACTGGCCGGCGGCCGTATCGGCCTTGGCCGCGGCCGGTGCCACGCCGCGCGTCAGGCTTTCGCGCAGGCTCGACGCCTGCGGATTCGCGACCTTGGTATCGGCCGCGCTGCCGCCGACGATGCCGAAACCGAGCGCGAGACCCAGGGCGAGCGGCAATGCTTTGCGTGATGTCTGCATACGTGATCCTCATCTCAACGGTTGGACACGCCCGCGCGCTCGTGGCGAGCAGGCACGACACGGCCCGCGCGCCGGCTCGATGGAACCGGTGCGACGAAGCGGTGCAGGGAGATTCGACTGACTGAGGAGAACTAAGCGTCAGGTCGAAAAGAATCGGAGCGGAAAGGCGGCGGGGAAGCGAACGGCAGGCAGGTGCGGCGACGGCGAAGCGAGCATCGTCATGTCATACCCCTCGGATCGGCATTGATGGCGGTTTGGCAGCCCGCGTGGCGCGACGTGCGCAGGCCCGGGCTCTCATCTCCTTAGGGCTGCCTATCTAATTGCGAGGTATGTTACAGAATATTTTCGACGACATTGCAATTTATTTTCGAAGGCCGCTTCGGTCCGTCGATCAATCGGCGGCATTGTTCATCGATTGACGTGAAACGCTGCCGAAGCGCGCAATAGCGCGCCGGATTGTACGTAAAAGCGGCGCCGCTCAGCGCGTCGCGCGGCGGTCGCTGCGCGGGCTCACGCCGAAACGCGCGCGATACGTGCGCGAGAAATGAGACGGCGATTCGAAGCCGCATGCGACGCACACCGACGTGATGCTCATGTCGGTCTGCTGCAGCAGCTCGCGGGCGCGATCGAGGCGCAGGTTCAGGTAGAAGCGTGTCGGCGTGTCGTTCAGCGTCGCGCTGAACAGCCGTTCGAGCTGGCGCCGCGTGATCGACACGTCCTGCGCGAGCGCGTCGGAGCCGAGCGGGCTTTCCATATGCCGCTGCATCGTGTCGATCACCTGGATCAGCTTGCGGTTGTGCACGCCGTAGCGCGCGGCGATCTCGAGCCGCTGGCTGTCCGAGCGTTGCCGGATGCGGCTGACGACGAACTGCTCGGAGATCGCCGCCGCGAGGTCGGCGCCGTGCCGCCTGCCGATCAGGTCGAGCATCATGTCGATCGACGCGGTGCCGCCCGCGCAGGTGATGCGCCGGTCGTCGATCTCGAACAGTTCCTGCGTCGCGTTCAGGCCCGGGTAGCGTTCGCGGAACGCGGCGAGCGCTTCCCAGTGCAGCGTGAGCGTTTGCGATGCATCGAACAGCCCGGCTTCCGCCAGCACGAAGCTGCCGGTGTCGATGCCGCCGAGCGTCGCGCCGTGCCGGTTCTGGCGGCGCAGCCAGTCTCCGAGCGCGCGGTCGTAGCACACGAGCGGATCGAACCCGGCGACGACGAACACCGTCTCGACCTGCGCGACGTCCGCGTACGCGGCTTCGGCGGCGACCGGGATGCCGTTGCTCGCGGCGACGGGCGCGCCGTCCGCGCTGATCACGTGCCAGCGGTACAGCTCGGTGCGAAAACGGTTCGCGACGCGCAGCGGCTCGACCGCCGACATGAAGCCGAGCGCGGAGAAGCCGGGCAGCAACAGGAAGTGGAAATCCTCGGGCATCGGGGCGTGGGGTGGAATCGGGTGGTCGTCACGGACGGACGCGATGCGGTGCGGCGCGGCGTGCGACCGGACATACGCACGCCGCGCCCGGCTCGCGCAAGCCGAACGTTCAACACACGATTATCGCGGGTTTTGCGGGGGCTCAGCGCGTTTTTGCGCTGCGCACGGTCCGGCGTGCCGTCGTCGGTGCCCGCGACCACGCCGTCGCGAGCGACATGGCAGGCGACGAACGGTCGCTCTAGTCGCTCCCGCGATTGCCGCCTGCGTTGAACGCCGCCCGAACTTCGTTCACCGTCTGGTCGGGTGCCTGCAGATGCGGAAAATGGCTGATTCCGGGAAGAATCGAAAGCGCCACGCCGTTACGGTTCGCGTACTCGATGCCCATTTCCTTCTTGATGTAGATGTCCTGTTCACCCCACACCACCTTCACGGGGACTTTCAGATCGGCCATGTTGGCTTCGAAATGGTCCTGGTCTCGCGTGAAGCACGCGTAGTAATGGAAGAAGGCGTCTGCCGCCGTGACATCGCCGTCCCAGCCTTTCGCGATATCGTCGCTGAACTCGTCGGGCAATGCATAGCGCTCCGCCGCCGACATGCCGCGAAAGAATGTATTGGCGAGAATTTCGTCACGATTCTTGTTCATCGCTGCACGCACGATGTCCGACGAAGGCTTCGACTTCAGCGCTTGCAGGCTTTCGTACATATATTGCGGGCGATTGAATGGGGCAAAGTCGCCGACGATGACTTTCATCGCGATATTCGGATGCTCCAGTGCCGCGAGCAGCACGGGCAACGCCCCGATATCCGTCGCATAGATCACCAGGGTCGAACGATCGATGCCCGACACGCGGAGATAGTCTTCCAGCACGCGGGCATAATCCTTCGGCGCGTAGGAAAAGCGATCGGCAGGTGGGCGCGACGATTGTCCATAGCCCGGCCAGTCGAACGCATGCACCTCGTACTCGCCGGACAATGACGCCGCAATCGGCTTCCATGCAAGCATCGTTTCCGGGAAGCCGTGCAGGAACAGCACGGTGCCTTTCGGACGCGCGGGGCGGTAGACCATACGACGCAGCGTGATGTCGGCATTGACCTGCAGGTCGCCGACGGTAATCTCCGACACAGGCGCCGACGATGCGGGCACGATCGAGCACGCGGGAATGCCCGCGGCTAATGCGGGGAACAGGGTTGCCTTCGTTACGGGTTCAAGCATGATCTTGCCTCTCGTTCAGGGCGAAAATTGCGCGGGAAAATCGCGCATCGCCGTTTCAGAAATCCATCGCGCGCCGAAAAGCGTGCGCCGTTCTCTTTTCCAGGGCCGATGTGACCGGCGTCGCGCGGCCCGCGAACTTGCTCTTTCATCCGGTCGGACAGCGTAGCCCGACGCATTTCAGCGTTTCCTGTCACGGGGAAGGCGGATTCAAAAGCTTGGTCAATGGCTTCAATGGGCCTATCGGCAGTAGCGAGAACGTCATCAAGTGCGCCTTGCCCAGCGGGAGTTCTTCCAGCATCCGATGCGCTTGATCCATGTCGGTCACGTTCAGGATGAACACTACGCCGGCGCGGTCCTGCAGTGAATACCACTGGTCGATCTTGCCATCGAGGTACAGCTGCGCCGTTTCGCGCACTTCAGTCGGAAGAATGGTCTGGACGCGCTGCATGTCCGTGCCCGGCGGGAAGGTGCCGACCGCCAGAATCTTCGTGGTGGGCGTGGTCGGCATCGGAGTGGGTTGTGCCATGGAAACTCCAGCAAAAGCGAGCAGCAGGAAAGCTGTCGTCAGGTCAAGCAGGAAGCGTTTCATCATGCGGCCCCGAACATTGCGGCGATACGGAGGCCGCATTCAGCGCGGCGGCTTCCGGCTCCGACAGATAGCACGCACGGAATCGCTCGTCGACGCGCTCCCGCATCAGTTGCGAGAACAGAAGCGCGGCGCCGAGCGGACGGTGATTGATGACCACGGCATCCGTTTCGCCCCGTTCGTTCATGTGTGCGACGACCACAGTCTCGATCGGCACGCCGTGAATCCGTGATCGATAGGATTCCAGATACAGACCGTCGCCGACCATGCCCTTGTACGCATGCTGCTGGAATTCGTAGAGCGAGACCGCGTGTTTGATCACGCTGAGAATATCGGCGCGTCCCTCGATCGGGAGCTTCAGGACGGTGGCTTCCAGCGTCGCGTTTTCGGCGAGGTTCGCCAGCCATCGCGGCGGACCGTCGGCGGGTTTCATCACGGCGGCCGTGTCGTTGAATTTCATGTCGATCGCTCCTTTCATGAATGACGCGTGGCGCCCGCGTTGGCGGCATCGAGCGCTGCCGCGAGTGCAATGCGCGCTTTTTCCCGACGTCGTCGCGCAAGGCGTTCGACGCCGGCGCCGCGCTCGGATTCGCCCGCCAGAAGTGCATGGATGTCAGGCAGTGTCCAGATCGCGCCGCGCGTGCCCCATGCGCCGTCCGGTATCTCGGTCGGAAAGACCCACACGCGCGGTGCGACCTCGTCGAAGGGCCGGCCCTCCGCGCGCGCCACCGCTTCCGTTACGTGTTTGACGAGCGACCGACGCGATTCGTCGGTGTATTGCCCTTCGGGCACGGAGGGAATGATCCGGTAGCGTACCGTTTCGGTGCGTTCGCCGCCGACATAGATCGCGGCGGGCCGGTGCAGATGAAATACGGTCACCCGCTGAACCGCCGGGCTGGCGGGATCGTACCCTTCCGAGCGGATGAGAATGTCGGTCAGTTCACGGACGAGGCGCGCCTCGGTGTCGGGCGTCAACGCGTGTTCAGGCCACAGTGCGTCGATCATCGGCATGGCGAAACTCCTGCTTTCAGTTGATCGGATGGCGCCATGGTCGCGGTTTACGCCTGTGCCGGAAAGTGGCAGTATCGCCACTATGCAGGGAAATTCGGACATCCAATGGCAATCATCCGCATCTGGGTCTATGACGGCATTCTCGCGTCCGGCGTCGCGGGGCCGGTCGATGTTTTCAGTGCCGCCAACCAGTTCCATGCACGCAGGGCTGCGCCGGGCGCGCGATCCGCGCCGTTGTTCACATGGCGTGTGGAGTCCCTCGACGGGCAGCCCGTCACGGCGGCGTCGGGCCAGGTCGTTCCGGTCGATGGCAGGATCGATCCGCGCAAACGGGCGGACGCCGTTCTGCTGACCGCTCCTTTTTTTGCGCATATCGAGGAGTTCATCGGCAGCCGCGAACAGTTGAACGAACTGACTTCCGCGCTGCGGCGCCAACGCAAGGCGGGCGCCATGCTGGCGGCATATTGCACGGCCAATTACCTGCTTGCCGAGGCGGGCCTGCTCGATGGCCGTGCCGCAACGACGCACTGGGCGAGGGCGGGGGATTTCGCGCGTCGCTATCCGCGTGTCGAAGTTCGCGCGCACGAACTGCTGCTCGAGCAGGACGGCATCATCTCGAGCGGCTCCGTGACGTCCTATCTGAATCTCGCCGTACGCCTGGTGGAGGCATTTGCCGGCGAAGCGCTTGCCGCGATGACCGCGAAGGCGCTGCTGATCGACATGAACCGGACTTCACAGGCCTCCTTTGCCACGCTCCTCGACGAGCACGGGCATGCCGACACGCTCGTCGCGCGTGCCCAACAGCGGATGGAGGCGACGTTGCAGCAAGGGTTCCGGCTGAGCGATCTGGCGGCATCGCTGGCAGTCAGCGAACGCACGCTCAATCGCCGTTTCAAGGAAGCGGTCGGGTTGGCGCCGTTGACGTATCTGCAGAATCTGCGGGTCGAGGTGGCGAAACGTCTGCTGGAGACGCGGCCGATCGGGCTCGAGGCCGTAAGTCAGCGTGTCGGTTACGGCGACGTCAGCACCTTTCGGCAGCTGTTCAAGCGCAAGACCGGATTGTCGCCAAGCGAATATCAGATGCAGTTTTCGCGTACGGCGGCGAAGCGCAAGGAAGCCGCCCCAGGCAACCGGGGCGGCTGAAGCCTCGCCACGTCACGCGACCGCTCTCATCACTTTCCGGCCGCGCTTCATATTCATTCTGTATCCCGAAGTATTGGCGATGTTCGGGGATGCACGTGCATGCACATACCGGACTTTCGGACGCGAGCGGGATACGTTTCCCCGCCCCCGTGCACCCTGCGCCACGCTCAGATCTGCTGCTGGCCGCCATCGACGAACAGCTCGATGCCGTTCACGAAGCTCGCGTCGTCCGACGCGAGGAACAGTGCGGCGCCCGCGATCTCTTCCGGCTCGCCCAGACGCCCCATCGGAATCTGCGCGGCCAGGTAATCGGCGAGACCTTGCCGTTGCGCGGCGTCCTGGCCGGCGAGGTCGAGCAGGCCCGGCGTGCGGGTTGCGCCGGGGCTGATCGTGTTCACGCGGATGCGGCGCTCCTTCAGATCGAGAATCCAGTTGCGAGCAAACGCGCGCACCGCTGCCTTCGAAGCCGAATACACGCTGAATGCAGCGGTGCCCGCGCTGCCGGCCGTCGAGCCGGTGAGGATCACCGATGCGCCGTCGGCGAGCAGCGGCAACGCCTTTTGCACCGTGAACAGCACGCCTTTCACGTTGCGATTGAAGGTGTCGTCGAAGTGTTCTTCCGTGATGCTGCCGAACGGCAGCATCGAACCGCCGCCGGCGTTCGCGAACAGCACGTCGAGGCGCCCGTGTTCTTCGTTGATTTGCGCATAGAGCGCGTCGAGTTCGTCGAGCTTCGTGGAGTCGACGCGTACGCCCGTCGCGTTGCCGCCGCCTTCGCGGATCGCGTTGACCGCGGCATCGAGTTCGGCCTGACGGCGGCCGGTCAGGTAGACGTGCGCGCCTTCCGCCGCGAAGCGCTGCGCGGTGGCGAGGCCGATGCCGCTGGTGCCGCCGGTGACGAGTGCGATCTTGTTGTCGAGCTTGCGAGCCATGGTGTTTCTCCTTTCGTTCAGTGAGTGGGTGACTGCGTTTCGGTGTTGCGTGCTGCGATGTAAGGAGAATATCGACGCGCCATTCGTTTCGAAATAGAATTGATCGCAAGTCAACGTTGCATAAATGAAAAGATGAGGGGAAATGGCCAGGCTGCCTGACTTCGAAGGGCTCGCGATGTTCGCCAAGGTCGCCGAGGAAGGATCGTTCGCGGCGGCGGCGCGCGCGATGGGCGTATCCGTGGCGACCGTTTCGCGCGGCGTCGCCCGTCTGGAAGACCGTTTGGGCGGACGACTTTTCAACCGGACGTCCCGTCAACTGGCGCTCACCGAGTTCGGCCGGACGATCTGCGAAAAGGCCGGCGAGGTGTATCGCCATGCCGAAGAAGCGGAAAGTGCCGCGCGCGAGATGGCCGTGCAGCCGCGCGGGCTGGTGCGCCTCGCGGTGCCGATGTCGTTCGGGTTGCGCTGGGTCGCGCCGCTGCTGCCCGGTTTCTTTCGTGCCTATCCGGACGTGTCGATCGACCTGCATCTGTCGGATGCGTCGGTCGACCTGATCGCAGACGGTTTCGATGCCGCATTGCGTATCGCCGCGCTGCCGGATTCGTCGCTGGTGGCCCGGCGGTTGTGTGCGGTGACGCAATACGTGGTGGCGTCGCCTGCATACCTGAAGCGCGAAGGACGGCCCGCGCATCCGCGCGAACTGGCGGGGCGGCCATGTCTCTCGTACGCGTATCGGGCGCATAGCGATGTGTGGCGTTTCACGAACGACGCGGGTGACGAGGAGGCGGTCATGCCGAACGGTCCGCTGCGCGTGACGAACGCCGATGCGCTGTTGCCGACGCTGCTCGCCGGTCTCGCGATTGCGGAGCTGCCTGAATTCATTGCCGGCGAATATCTGGCCGATGGCCGCCTCGAAGCGATCCTGACCGACTGGTCGTTGACGCGGGGCGGCCTCTACTTCGTCACGCCGTCCGCGCGCGCACGGCCCGCGAAGGTTGCCGCGCTGTCCGACTACTTCGCCGAACATCTGTCGGATCCGTCCTGGCGATGGCCGAAGTGATCGATTGCCGCAGTGCGCCATACGCCACACCAAAATCCCCTGACGTCAGACGGCTTTCGCTAGAATCGATCATCGTTCAGGTACAAGCGCAGAAATGCATCGGTGCGGCGGTATCCACTACGCGAATGCCGCTCGCGCTCATCCCATGGTTCATCCTTTACCGGAGGCGAACGTGCCAGGCTTACTTCCCGATGTCGACCGCGACGGGCTTCTCGAATATTCGGTGGTGTACACCGACCGGTCGATCAATCACATGTCGCAGCGCTTTCAGGGCGTCATGCGCGATATTTCCGCGGCGCTGAAGAAGGTCTACAACGCGAAGGCGGTGGCGATCGTTCCGGGCAGCGGGACGTTCGGCATGGAAGCCGTTGCGCGCCAGTTCGCGACGGACAAGAAGTGTCTGGTGATCCGCAACGGCTGGTTCAGCTTCCGCTGGTCGCAGATTTTCGACATGGGCCGCATTCCGTCCGAGTCGATCGTGTTGAAGGCGCGTCCGGTCGAGCCGGGCAGGCAGGCGGCGTTCGCGCCGGCCCCGATCGAGGAAGTCGTCGCCGCGATTCGCGAACACAAGCCGGATCTGGTCTTTGCTCCGCATGTCGAAACCGCCTCAGGGATGATGTTGCCCGACGCGTATCTGCGCGCGGTGGCCGACGCCGTGCATGCGGTCGGCGGCATGTTCGTGCTCGATTGCATTGCGTCCGGGACGATCTGGGTCGACATGGAGGCGAGCGGTGTCGACGTGCTGATCAGTGCGCCGCAAAAGGGCTGGAGCGCGTCGCCTGGCTGTGCGCTGGTGATGATGAGTCCGCTTGCGCGCGAGCGAATCGACGCGACGACCAGCACCAGTTTTGCGTGCGATCTGCGCAAGTGGCTGCAGATCATGGAAGCGTACGAGAACGGCGGGTTCGCGTACCACGCGACGATGCCGACGGACAGCCTCGCGACGCTGCGCGACGTGATCAAGGAAACGGAAGCATACGGCTTCGACAAGGTGAGGGTGGAACAACTCGAGCTCGGCACGCGGATTCGCGCGTTGCTGGCCGAGAAGGGGTTCCGGAGCGTGGCGGCGGAAGGCTTCGAGGCGCCGGGCGTCGTCGTGAGCTACACGGACGATGACGACATCCGGACCGGCAAGAAATTCGTCGACGTCGGCATGCAGATCGCGGCCGGCGTGCCGTTGCAATGCGATGAGCCGGCGGATTTCAAGACGTTCCGGATCGGCTTGTTCGGGCTCGACAAGCTGCATGATGTCGATGCGGCGGTCGGGCGATTTGCTGACGCGTTGGAACGCGTTCTGTAGCTGCGCATTTTCGATCGGCCGAGGTCGGAAGCCGCCAAACCCGGCGATGACTTCCGACCCAAACAAGCCGGACGTTACTGTTCGTAAAGCGCTGTTGGACTGCGGACGGATTCCCGCGCTCGTACTCGACCATTTTGGACAGCGACATGACCGAATGCGCTCTGACATTTGCCAGTCAAACCGAATGGGAAAGCTGGTTGGCGCAAAACGGCGGCACTTCGAGCGGAGTATGGCTGCGTCTGGCGAAAAAGGGCGCCACGCACCGAACCGTCACCTACGACCAGGCGTTGGAAGGCGCGCTCTGCCATGGCTGGATCGATGGCCAGAAACGGGCTGAGAGCGAGACGTACTGGTTACAACGCTTCACGCCGCGCTCAGCAAAAAGCATCTGGTCCAAACTCAACAAGGACCGGGCCGAAGCGCTGATCGCCGCGGGCAGAATGCGCGCGTCCGGCATGCGCGAGATCGAGAAGGCGCGGCAGGACGGCCGCTGGCAGGCTGCTTATACGTCGGCCAGCAACTCGACCGTGCCGGACGACCTGCAGGTGGCGTTGGACGCAAATTCGAAAGCCAAGGCGTTCTTTGCAACGCTGAATAGCCGCAACCGCTACGCCATCCTGTACCGGATACAGAATGCGAAAAAGCCGGAAACACGGGCGCGTAAAATCGCGGAATTCGTCGACATGCTGAACCGCGGTGAAACCTTCCATCCGTGAATCTTGTGCTTCTGATGGAGATCTTGCGAAACGCGGGCATCGAATCCGTGATGGCCGCTTCGTTCCGGCAGCCGTCATGCGCGGTAATTTCGTCGGCCAGCGCGATATCCGCGCCGGTTGCGGTGCAGGCCGCAACCCGCTGACCGACGGGGTCGGCCGTAGCCGACCCCGCATCGACCGCAATTACACGGCGGCGTTGCGATTCGCCTCGATCACCGTCAACGCCGTCATGTTCACGATCCGTCGCACGGTCGCACTGGACGTGAGGATGTTCACCGGCCCGTTGACGCCCAGCAGGAACGGCCCGACCGCAACGTTACTGCCGGCCTCGGTCTTGAGCAGGTTATAGGCGATATTCCCCGCATCGACGTTCGGACACACGAGCAGGTTCGCCGCACCCTTCAGCGGCGACATCGGCAGCAGCCGCGCACGCAGCGCCTCGTCGAGCGCGCAGTCGCCGTGCATCTCGCCATCCGCCTCGATATCCGGCGCATGCGCGCGAATGATTTCCAGCGCCCGGCGCATCTTCACGCCCGAAGCCGCGCTCCCCGACCCGAAGTTCGACCGCGACAGCAGGGCAACCTTCGGCGAGAGATTCAGCCACTCCATCTGCCGCGCGGCCGCGATCGTGAATTCCGCGATCTGCTCCGCATCCGGGTTGTCGTTGACGTGCGTATCGACCAGCGCGACCGTCCGCTGATTCAGCAGCAGGATGTTCATCGCGGCGTAGGTCGACGCATCGGGCTTCCTGCCGATCACTTCGTCCACGAATCGCAGGTGATTGTGGTACTCGCCGACCGTCCCGCAGATCATCCCGTCCGCATCGCCGAGCCGCACCATCATCGCGCCGATCAGCGTCAGGCGGCGCCGCATTTCGACGCGCGCCATTTCCTTCGAGATGCCGTCGCGGCAGCGCAATTCCCAATACGTCGTCCAGTATTGCGGGAAACGCTCGTCATATTCCGGATTGGTCACTTCGACATCCTGACCGAGACGCAGGCGCAGGCCGAACCGCTCGATACGCGCGAGCAGCACTTCCGGACGCCCGACCAGGATCGGACGCGCGAGCTTCTCGTCGACGATGACCTGCACCGCGCGCAGCACACGCTCGTCCTCGCCCTCGGTGAACACGATGCGTGCCTTGCCGCCATCGCGCACGAGCTGACGCGCGGTCGCGAACAGCGGCTTCATGAACGCACCCGAGTGGTAGACGAACTGCTGAAGTTGCTCGACATACGCGTCGAGATCCGCGAGCGGGCGCGTCGCCACGCCGCCCTCGATCGCGGCCTTGGCCACGGCCGGCGCGATGCGAACGATCAGGCGCGGATCGAACGGCTTCGGAATCAGGTATTGCGGACCGAAGGACACTTCATCGCCGCCATAGGCCGCCGCGACGATGTCGTTCTGCTCTTCCTGCGCGAGGCCGGCAATCGTGTGAACCGCGGCGATTTCCATTTCGCGGGTGATCGTCGTTGCGCCCACATCCAGTGCGCCGCGGAAAATGTACGGAAAGCAGAGAACGTTGTTGACCTGGTTCGGGAAATCCGAGCGGCCCGTCGCGATCACGACGTCGTCGCGCGTCGCATGCGCGAGTTCCGGGAAGATTTCCGGCGTCGGATTGGCGAGCGCGAGAATCAGCGGGCGCGCGGCCATCGCCTTCAGCATCTCCGGTTTCAGAATGCCGCCGACCGACAGCCCGAGGAACACGTCGGCGTCGCCGATCACTTCGGACAGCGTGCGCGCGTCGGTTTCCTGCGCGAAGCGTTCCTTGGCGGGGTCCATCAGCGTGGTGCGGCCGCGGTAGACGACGCCTTCGATATCCGTCGCCCAGATGTTCGCGACCGGCAGCCCGAGGTCGACGAGCAGGTCCAGGCAAGCCAGCGCTGCGGCACCGGCGCCCGAGGTCACGACCTTCACCTCGGAAATCGACTTCCCGACCACCTTCAGCCCGTTGATGAATGCGGCGGCCACGGTAATGGCGGTGCCGTGCTGGTCGTCGTGGAAGACCGGAATCTTCATGCGCTCGCGCAGCTTGCGCTCGACGGTGAAGCACTCGGGCGCCTTGATGTCCTCGAGGTTGATCCCGCCGAAGGTGGGCTCGAGGCCGGCGATGATGTCGACGAGCTTGTCCGGATCGGTCTCGTTGATCTCGATGTCGAACACGTCGATCCCCGCGAACTTCTTGAACAGCACGGCCTTGCCTTCCATGACCGGCTTCGACGCGAGCGCGCCGATGTTGCCCAGACCCAGCACGGCGGTGCCGTTGGTGATGACGCCCACCAGATTCCCGCGGCTCGTGAAGCGATGCGCGTTCAGCGGCTCGGCGGCGATCGATTCGCACACGCTGGCGACGCCGGGCGTGTAGGCGAGCGCGAGATCGCGCTGCGTCACGAGCGGCTTGCTGGCGACGACGGAGATCTTCCCCGGGGTCGGAAACTCGTGATAGTCGTACGCGGCCTGCTGCTGAGTCTCTGTCTGTTTCATGTTTTTGGGTCCGGGCGTGCGCGCCAGGCCAGTCCCGACGCGATCCATGAGGTGATTCTAGGGATCAGCCATAAGGAGATGATTCTGTTTTAATATCGGTCCATCACTTTTTCATGATGGTATGGCGGTTCGGCAATGACATTCGACGCGAACGACGTGGTCCGGCGGCTCGGTGCGCGCCTGAAGATGCGGCACCTGATGCTGTTGCTGCAGATCCAGCAGCACGGGTCGCTGACGCGCGTCGCGGAGCACATGGCCAGCAGCCAGCCTGCCGTGACGAACGCGCTGTCCGAGCTGGAAAGCATGTTCGGCACGCCGCTGTTCGAGCGCTCGTCGCGCGGGATGCGGCCGACCGCGCTCGGCTCGGTCGTGCTCGAGCGCGCCCGGGCGATGCTGAAGGACCTCGACCATCTCGCCCGCGAGATGGAGGCGGTCGCCGCCGGCCACGCGGCCCACCTGCATATCGGCGTGATTCCGTTTATTTCGGGCCAGATGCTGTCGGCGGCGCTCAAGCGGCTGCAATCCCGGATGGAACGCCGCCTGACCGTGACGATCCACGAAGGCACCAGCGACCAGTTGCTGCTCCAGCTCAAGGACCACAGCGTCGATCTCGTGATCGGGCGGGCGTCGTCGGCGGTCGATCTGGGGCAGGTTTCCTTCGAAGTTCTGTACCAGCAGCAGCCGCGGATGATCGCGAGCCGGCGCCTCGCCGCGAAACTGGCTCGCATGAAGCTCGACTGGGAGAAGCTGCGCGAACTGGACTGGATTCTCGGCGCGCCGCATACGCCGATGCGGGAGCAGGTGACGGACCTGTTCCTGTCGGCCGGCATCGCGCCGCCCGTGCCGATCGTCGAAAGCTACTCGTCGAAGCTGATCGGCGAAATGATCGCGTCGAGCGACGACGCCGTATCGATCGTGCCGGCCGATATCGCCGAAGAAATGGTGCGCATCGCCGGCGTGGCGATCGTGCCTTACTCGCTGGTCTGGACGCTGCCGCCCATCGCGCTGTTTACGCGCGCCGCCGAATCGCATGCGCCGACGCGGGATCTGCTGGTCCAGGCGTTGCGCGAGATCTGCAGGGAAACCTACGTCGAGGTACCGCGATAACGTGTCGGTCGCCGGCCCGCACCGGCCCGGCCGGAATCGACATCACGCGCGTTCCGGCGCCACCGCCGAAGCACGCTCCGTCGGCATCCGTCACGCCGCATCCGGACAACCCCCGCTTCGCCGAAATTCGCCTCAAACCCCCGCCGCACAAGCCATTGCTCGCGCATAGTGGTTTCCACTCATAGTCGCAAATAGTCAAGAAAAGGTCGCCGCCGGTCGTCTTTCGACCAATATGGCTCGTTACTTTTACTCCCACGATGCAGGCCGGGACGCACTCCGCGAACCCGTCGGACATCGGTCCAATCGGGAGAGAAACCATGAAGTCGACAAAGATCGCCGCGTTCGTCGCGGCCGTGCTGGCGACCGGCGCATTCGCGACCGCGGCGCACGCCGAAACGGAAGCAGCGACCTGCCGCAACGTACGCTTCGCGGACATCGGCTGGACCGACATCACGTCCACCACGGCGCTCGCGTCGACGGTGTTCGAAGGGCTCGGCTACAAGCCGACGACGACGATCGCATCGGTGCCGATCTCGTTCGCCGGCCTGAAGAGCAAGCAGCTGGACATCTCGCTCGGCTACTGGTGGCCGGTGCAGCAAAAGCAGCTCCAGCCGTTCCTCGACAGCAAGTCGATCAACGTGGTCGAGACGCCGAATTTGTCGGGCGCGAAGGCGACGCTCGCGGTGCCGAGCTATGAATACCAGGCCGGCCTGAAGACCTTCGATGACATCGCGAAACACCGCGCGGAACTCGACGGCAAGATCTACGGGATCGAGCCGGGCAGCAGCGCGAACGCGACGATCCAGAAGATGATCGACACGAACCAGTACGGCCTGGGCGGCTTCAAGCTGGTCGAATCGAGCGAGGCCGGGATGCTCGTGACGGTCGAGCGCGCGATCCGCGAGAAGAAGTGGGTCGTATTCCTCGGCTGGGAACCGCATCCGATGAACATCCAGATCAGCATGAACTACCTGTCCGGCGGCGATGCGAGTTTCGGCCCGAACTACGGCGAAGCGCGCGTGTACACGCTGACGGCGCCCGACTTCATCGCGCGCTGCCCGAACGCGGGCAAGCTCGTCGAGAACCTGCGCTTCACGACGCAGCTCGAGAACCAGCTGATGCAGTCGGTGATGAACAAGACGAAGCCGGCCGACGCCGCGAAGGCATACCTGAAGAAGAATCCGCAGGTGCTCGATGCCTGGCTCGCCGGCGTCAAGACGTTCGACGGCAAGGACGGCCTGCCTGCCGTGAAGGCGTATCTCGGCCTGTAACGGCCCGTGCGCGCCGCAAGCGGGCGGCGCGCAGCGACAAATAATCTGCAGTACGACGGAAAACGAGCGACACGAACAGCATCAAGCGAGGGCATTCAGCATGAACCACGAAGTCATCATCACCTGCGCGGTCACCGGCGCGGGCGACACGGTCGGCAAGCATCCGGCGATTCCGGTCACGCCGAAGGAAATCGCGGCCGCCGCGATCGAAGCGGCGAAGGCCGGCGCGACGGTTGCGCACTGCCACGTGCGCGATCCGCAGACGGGCCGCGGCAGCCGCGACCCGAACCTGTACCGCGAAGTGGTCGACCGGATCCGCTCGGCGGACGTCGACGTCATCATCAACCTGACGGCCGGCATGGGCGGCGATCTGGAGATCGGCCCGGGCGAGGACCCGATGCGCTTCGGCAAGGGCACCGATCTCGTCGGCGGCCTCACGCGCCTCGCGCACGTCGAGGAACTGCTGCCGGAAATCTGCACGCTCGACTGCGGCACGCTGAATTTCGGCGACGGCGACTACATCTACGTATCGACGCCCGCGCAACTGCGCGCCGGCGCGAAACGCATCCAGGAACTCGGCGTGAAGCCGGAGCTGGAAATCTTCGATACGGGCCATCTGTGGTTCGCGAAGCAGTTGCTGAAGGAAGGGCTGCTCGACGATCCGCCGCTGTTCCAGCTGTGCCTCGGCATTCCGTGGGGCGCGCCGGCCGACACCGGCACGATGAAGGCGATGGTCGACAACCTGCCGCCGGGCGCGCACTGGGCCGGCTTCGGGATCGGCCGCATGCAGATGCCGATGGTCGCGCAGGCGATGCTGCTCGGCGGTCACGTGCGTGTCGGCCTCGAAGACAACATCTGGCTCGATCGCGGCGTGCATGCGACCAACGGCAAGCTCGTCGAGCGCGCGCGGGAAATCGTCGAACGCCTCGGCGGCCGCGTGCTGACGCCGGCCGAAGGGCGTCGCAAGCTCGGCCTGCCGGCGCGCGGCGAGCGTCCGCTCGAACGCCGCGCGGTGACCGAATTCGCGTGAGCTTGCAAGGCTGATTCCGATTCAATGCGGCGGCGCGCACGGGCGCGGTCGCCGTCCGATTTCCCCCGATTTGAAGGATGCGTGACATGGCAGTGAAGACCGACATCAAGACGTTCGCCGCGATCGGCACCGGCGTGATCGGCAGCGGATGGATTTGCCGTGCGCTCGCGCACGGTCTCGACGTGGTCGTGTGGGACCCCGCGCCGGGCGCCGAGGAGCGGTTGCGCGCGAACATCGCGAATGCGTGGCCTGCGCTCGAACGCGTCGGCCTCGCGCCGGGCGCCGATCCCGCGCGGCTGCGCTTCGAGTCGACGATCGAGGCCTGCGTCGCCGACGCGGATTTCATCCAGGAAAGCGCGCCCGAGCGCGAGACGCTGAAGCTCGAACTGCACGAACAGATCAGCCGCGCGGCGAAGCCCGACGCGATCATCGCGTCGTCGACGTCGGGGCTGCTGCCGACCGACTTCTATGCGCGTGCGACGCACCCGGAGCGCTGCGTGGTCGGCCATCCGTTCAATCCGGTCTACCTGCTGCCGCTCGTCGAGGTGCTCGGCGGCGCGCGCACGTCGCCGGAAGCGGTCGAGGCCGCGATGGCGATCTATCGCAAGCTTGGCATGCGGCCGCTGCACGTGCGCAAGGAGGTGCCGGGCTTCATCGCGGACCGGCTGCTCGAAGCGCTGTGGCGCGAGGCGTTGCATCTCGTCAACGAAGGCGTCGCGACGACCGGCGAGATCGACGATGCGATCCGCTTCGGCGCGGGCATCCGCTGGTCGTTCATGGGCACGTTCCTGACCTACACGCTGGCCGGCGGCGATGCCGGCATGCGACACTTCATGCAGCAGTTCGGCCCCGCGCTCGAACTGCCATGGACGAAGCTGGTCGCGCCGAAGCTGACCGACGAACTGATCGACAGCGTCGTCGAAGGCACGAGCGAGCAGCAGGGCACGCGCAGCATCAAGGAACTCGAACGCTATCGCGACGAGTGCATCACCGAGGTGCTGAAGGCGATCGCCGCGGTGAAGGCGCGGCACGGGATGCGATTCGAGGACTGAACGAACATGACCGGCGATACCCCGCTGACGATTTACCACGACGTCGTGCGGCCCGAGTGGGTCGACTACAACGGCCATCTGCGCGACGCGTTCTATCTGCTGATCTTCAGCTTCGCGACCGATGCGCTGCTCGACCGCATCGGTCTCGACGACGCCGCGCGTCGCGAGCGGTGCCGCTCGGTCTATACGCTCGAAGCGCACGTGAACTATCTGCAGGAGATCAAGGAGGGCACGCGCGTGCGCGTCGATGCGCGGGTGTTCGCGCATGACGCGAAGCGGCTGCACCTGTATCTCGAGCTGTTCGCGGACAGCCATGACGGCGCGGTGTCGGCGAGCGAGCAGATGCTGCTGCACGTCGATACGCGCGACGGCGCGAAATCGGCGCCGTTCGACGACGACGTCGCCGCGCGCGTGGCCGAACTGCATGCATTGCAGCGCGATTGTGCGGCGCCCGCGTATGCGGGGCGCGTGATCGGACTGCCGCCACGTCGCTAGCGTCGACGTTCAACGTTCAGGTTTCAACGTTCAATCTTCGACCGCGGAGCGCACACGATGCTCGAACCGGAAATCGCGGCGTTCGTTGCAGCCGTCGACGCGTGGTATCCGGCCGACGCGGCGGCGCGCTCGCCCGTCGAGCAACGCCGCGTCTACGACCGCTTCGCGGCCGCATGGACGCCCGCCGAACTGCCGCCCGGCATCGTGCAGCAGGACGCCGCGTGGCACGCGCCGGACGGACGCGCCATCGCACTCCGGCGCTACGCGCCTGCGCACGGCGAGCCGCGCGGCACCGTGCTGTTCTTTCATGGCGGCGGCTTCGTCGTCGGCTCGCTCGACAGTCACGCGCTGATCACCGCGCAACTGGCCGCCGACACGGGGCTGGCCGTGATCGCGGTCGACTACCGGCTCGCGCCCGAGCATCGTGCGCCGGCCGCGCTCGAGGATTGCCTGGCCGTCACGCGCGCCGCACGCGATGCAACCCGCTGGCCGTTCGGCTCGTGCGCACGACCGCTGACGCTCGCGGGCGACAGTGCGGGCGGCAATCTCGCGGCGGCCGTCGCTACCGCGCTGCGCGACGCGGGTGAAGGCGGCATCGACGGGATCGCACTCGTGTATCCGATGCTCGGCATCGAACCGCAAGCGCCGGCGCGCGAGACGGAAGCGCACGCGCCGATGCTGACGCTCGACGACGTTCATCGCTATCGCGCGCTGTACTGGGGCGATGCGGATGAAATCGCGCTGAACGACGATCCGTTGCTGCGCGCATCGGCGCCGCTCGCGGCGTCGCGCTTCGACGGGCTGCCGCCCGTGCTCGCGATCGGCGCGGAACACGATCCGCTGCGCGACGATGCGCGCGTCTACGTCGAACGGATCCTTGCGGCCGGCGGCGCCGCGCGTTACTGGAGGGGAGAGGGGCTGGTGCACGGCTGCTGGCGCGCGCTCGGAACGAGCCCGCAGGCGGCGCGGATGCACCGGATGATCGGCGGGTTTCTGCTCGCACCACACGCGTAGCGGGCGTTTCCGGGAGGCAACGATGCAGGCAGCGCAACACCGTATCGAGGACTGGCGGACCTTTTCCGCCGACGCGGCCATTGCGGCGGCGACGATCGGCGATGGAACGGTGGACGTCGAGTGGAGCGACACGCGACGATCGCCGTTTCATTTCGACTGGCTGCGCGACAACTGCGCGTGTTCCGCGTGCGTGCACGCGCTCACGCGCGAACAGGTGTTCGAGATCGCCGACGCGCGCGAGGATCTGTCGGCGCTCGCCGTGCATGTCGAAACCGACGGCGCGCTGCACGTCGAGTGGAACGACGGGCATCGCAGCACCTGGTCGCCGGGATGGTTGCGCGCGCATGCATACGACGATGCGTCGCGCGCGGAACGCCAGGCCGAGCACGGGCGGCACGTATGGGCCGGCGACGATGCGACGGCGATCGGCGTGTTCGCGTGGCGTGACGTGATGGAGGACGACGGCGCGTTGCGCGCGTGGCTCGCCGCGTTGCAGCGCACGGGGTTGACGCTCGTCGAGGGCGTGCCGGCCGAACGCGGCCGGGTCGACCAGATCGCGCGTCGTGTCGGCCTGATCCGCGAAAGCAATTTCGGCGTGCTGTTCGATGTCGAATCGAAGCCGCGACCGGACAGCAATGCCTATACGTCGCTCAACCTGCCGCCGCACACCGACCTGCCGACGCGTGAATTGCAGCCGGGCGTGCAGTTCCTGCATTGCCTCGCGAACGACGCAACGGGCGGAGACAGCATCTTCCTCGACGGCTTTGCGCTCGCGCAAGCGCTGCGGCGCGACTATCCCGCCGATTTCGAATACCTTGCCTCGACGCCGTTCGAGTTCTGGAACAAGAGTGCGAACAGCGACTACCGCTGCTCGGCGCCGGTGATCGGCCTCGATGCACGCGGCAACGTGACGGAAGTGCGCGTCGCGAACTTCCTGCGCGGGCCGCTCGATGCGCCGGCCGGATCGGTCGCGGCCGTCTATCGCGCGTACCGGCGGTTTCTCGCGCTCGCGCGCGAGCCGCGTTTCCGGGTGCAGCGCCGATTGCGGGCGGGCGACATGTGGGCGTTCGACAACCGGCGCGTGCTGCATGCGCGCACCGAGTTCGATCCGTCGACGGGTCGCCGGCATCTGCAGGGCTGCTACGTCGATCGCGACGAACTGCTGTCGCGCTGGCGTGTGCTGTCGCGTGCGGCGCCTGCCGCCGCCGCGGGGCGTTGACCGGCGCATACGGCAGCGCCACGCATACCTCGCCGGGAAAAAGCGCCCGGACGCAGCGCGCCCGGGCGAAGCCACCCGCTGCCGGGCGGCGGAGGTATGCGTTTCACAAAACAAGACGAGCCCGCATCAGGGGCTCGTCCGGGTACAGCTTCGTCGCGCGATGCGCGATGCGCCCGCCAGGGGCGCGTCGGCTTACTGGCCGAAGAAGATCGAGTCGCGCGCGTTCGACGACGCTGCGGCGACCGGGGCGCCCGAGTGGACGACCGGAACCGGTTGCGCGCCGTAGCCGCTGGCGTCGGCACCATGAACACGCGCTTCCGCCGACTGGATGTCGTTCGGGTAGTACGGGCTCGACACGCCCGGCTTGTAGCCGGCTTGTTCGAGCTGGACCAGTTCGTTGCGGACTTGCGCGCGGGTCACGGTGCTTTGTGCGAAAGCGCCGAACGAAGCGGACAGGGCGACAGCGGCAACGACTGCGGAAACGAGCGATTTCATGATGACCTCCGGTGTTTTATTGGGTTCGCTTTCGACACCATGTCTGCAGCGATTGACTAAATCTTAGTCACCGGGTCGTGCAGGGTAAACGCTGATTTTGACGATAGATTGTTTCCGGACTGGTAACAGTCAGCCGTTCAATCAGGCTTTCACCAAGCTTTCATTTCTGCGAGTGTAATAAGCATGGCAAATGTTGAGGAGAACTGCGCGTGATTCAACGCACCTCGGTCGCCGTGTCGAACGGCGTGGCGGGCGGGCGACCCGCGGCCATGCCGGAGCTCAGGAAATGCACGCCCGTCGCGGCTTCGGAGGCTTCCCACAGCAGCGCGGCGGTCGCCACATCGCGCGCCGCGCGCGGCACGCTCGCCGGCGCCGGCAGGCCCCGCGACTCGAACCAGCCGGACGGTCCGATGTACGAGCCGCCGGTGAGGTCGGGCGACGTCGCCGCGTGAATCGCGGGAAGCGCACCCTGATCGGCCGGTTGCGCGAGATAACGGTTCGCCGCGCGCATCAACGCGGCGCGCGTGGGCGAACTGTCCATCGCAGGGCCCGCGAACTGCAGATTGGTCGCCGCATAGCCGGGATGCGCGGCGACGCTGATGCCCGCGAACGCCGCGCGCTGGAAGCGGCGCTGCAGTTCGATCGCGAACACGAGGTTCGCGAGCTTGCTGTCGCAGTAGGCGAGATAACGGTTGTAACCGCGCTCGGCCCGCAGGTCGTCGACGCGGATCCGGCCGCCGCGGTTGAAGCCGCTCGACATCGTCACGACCCGCGCGCGCCGCGCGGCGCGCAGCGCGGGCAGCAGATGCCCGGTCAACGCGAAATGGCCGAGGTGATTGGTGCCGAACTGCATCTCGAAGCCGTCTCGCGTGTGTCGTAGCGGCAGGAACATCACGCCGGCGTTGTTGCAGAGGATGTCGACGCGGCCGTGGCGGTCGGAGACGTCGGCGGCGAAGCGCTGGATCGACGCGAGATCGGCGAGGTCGAGCGGATCGACTTCAACCCGCGCGGCGGGATGGAATCGGCGGATCGCATCGGCGGCCTGCGCGCCGCGCGTGGCATCGCGGCAGCCCATCACGACCGTCGCGCCCTTGGCGGCCAGCGTTTCCGCGATCTGCCAGCCGAGCCCGCTGTTGGCGCCGGTCACGACCGCGACTTTGCCGCCTTGCGCCGGGACGTGGCGCGCGCTCCATGCATGCATGTCTGCCTCCATCGGCGTGGCCGGTGCGCCACGACGTGTAATCGTTACATTGAATGCTGTAACGATAGTCCGCGCGGGCGGGGCAGACAAGCGGAGGAACTAGACCGGCGGTTCTAGGCCGGCTTGCGCGTCGCGCGACGGGCGTTACCGGCTGCCGGCCAGGGCGAGCACTTCGGCGGCGGAGATCATCGCGGCCGCGTTTGCCGGTGCCGGGCGCTCGGCCGGGCGGAAGACTTCGTCGCCGCGCTGGATGACCTGGCGCGACAGCGCGCAGGTGCCGGTGCGCTGCGCGAAGCGGCGGCGCCAGCGCTGTTCGCCGTAGTGACAGCGGCCGGGTTCGACCCAGCGGACGACGAGCAGCGTATCGGAGCGTTCCAGAATTTCGACGTGGACGTCGGCGGGATCGAGCACAGGCAGGGATTTGGAGGCCTTCATTTGCCGTTTCCTAAAGCTCGTGCGGTTTCGGCCGTGGCAGTGGATGTCACTACCCAACGGCGATTCCGTAGCGGTTTCCATGAGTGGTGCGCTAAATGTAAGCGTCTGTGACCGGAAAAAACATCCTGTCTGGCTCAAATTACCTTTTGCCGATTTAGAAACAATCGACGCGCATTTTCTTGAAAAACCAACGACAAAAGCGCCCCGGACGCGAACGCCCGGGGCGGAAAATCGGCCCGCGCCACCGTGTCTGCTCGCTCAGTCACGTGGACACCGCGGGGGACGGAGGTGCCCGTCAGGGATCTGCGACGGGCGGGGTGCGGTGGTCCGGGCAGCGCGGTCCGGCAACACAATGATCGCGCGCGTCCCCCGTTGACACCCTGACGGGAACATGACTTTTTTGTCAGTTTCGCCGCGACGGCGGCGCGACACAGGCACCCGAGGCCGGCGCAAACCCGCGCCGGCATTGGCTTTGCGGGGCAAGTGATCGCTCTCCGGAATCGGAAAAAGACGGTAACCGAAGTAGCTCGCACCGCCTGCCGGCCCGATTTTGCCGTTCGGGAAAATACTGAATCACGCGATCGTGACAAATCCGGAATCTGTTCCTATGATTGGTTGGACCTTTAGTCCTTTGTGCCAATTGGTCGGCTCGGCCGGCTTCTACAGGAGTGGTGCTCATGAGATTGCAGGGCAAGCGCGCGCTGGTGACGGCGGCCGGGCAGGGTATCGGCCGCGCGACCGCGCTGCGGTTCGCAAGCGAGGGCGCCGACGTGCTGGCGACCGACATCAACGAAGCCGCGCTCGCGCAACTCGCGGCCGACGCCGAACGCGCGGGCGGCAGGCTGGCCACGCGGCGGCTCGACGTGACCGATGCGGGCGACGTGTCGGCGCTCGCCGCGCAGGAGCGTGCGTTCGACGTGCTGTTCAATTGCGCGGGGTTCGTGCACCACGGCTCGATCCTCGATTGCGACGATGCCGCGTGGGCGTTCTCGCTGAACCTCAACGTCACGTCGATGTACCGGCTGATCCGTGCGCTGCTGCCGGCGATGCTGGCAGCGGGCGGCGCGTCGATCATCAACATGGCGTCGGCCGCGTCGAGCGTGAAGGGCGTGCCGAACCGCTTCGTCTACGGCACCACCAAGGCGGCCGTGATCGGCCTGACCAAGTCCGTCGCCGCCGATTTCGTCGAGCAGCGCATCCGCTGCAACGCGATCTGCCCGGGCACGATCGAGTCGCCGTCGCTGGAACAGCGGATCGCCGAGCAGGCGCGCACGCGTCAGGTGTCGACCGACACCGTGCGCGAGGCCTTCGTCGCGCGCCAGCCAATGGGCCGCATCGGCACCGCGGACGAAGTGGCCGCGCTCGCGCTGTATCTCGCGTCGGACGAAGCGTCGTTCACGACCGGCGCGATTCACCTGATCGACGGCGGCTGGTCGAACTGACCGCGTCTGGCCGACCGTGTCTGGCCGACCGCGCCGTTCCATTCACTTTCCGTTTCCTCACACGACATGAAACTGTTGAGATTTGGCGACAAACACCACGAAAAGCCCGGCCTGCTCGATGCGCAGGGAAAGATTCGCGACCTGTCGGGCGTGATCGACGACATCGCCGGCGATGCGCTCACACCCGCGTCGCTCGCGCGGCTGCGTGACATCGACCCGTCGTCGCTGCCGCTCGTCGAAGGCGCGCCGCGACTCGGCGCGTGCGTCGGCCGCGTCGGCAAGTTCATCTGCATCGGGCTCAACTATTCCGACCACGCGGCCGAATCGGGCATGGAAGTCCCGAAGGAGCCGGTCGTGTTCGGCAAATGGACGAGCGCGATCTCGGGCCCGAACGACGACGTCGAGATTCCGCGCGGCTCGGAGAAGACCGACTGGGAAGTCGAGCTCGGCGTGGTGATCGGCCAGGGCGGCCGCTACATCGACGAGGCCGACGCGCTGTCGCACGTCGCCGGCTACTGCGTGGTGAACGACGTGTCGGAGCGCGAATACCAGCTCGAGCGCGGCGGCACGTGGGACAAGGGCAAGGGCAACGACACGTTCGGCCCGCTTGGGCCCTGGCTCGTGACGGCCGACGAAGTGCCCGATCCGCACGCGCTGCGGCTGTGGCTCGAGGTGGACGGCCACCGCTACCAGAACGGCACGACCGCGACGATGGTGTTCCGCGTGCCGCATCTGATCAGCTATCTGAGCCGCTTCATGAGCCTGCAGCCGGGCGACGTGATCTCGACCGGCACGCCGCCCGGCGTCGGCCTCGGGCAGAAGCCGCCGGTCTATCTGCGCGCCGGGCAGGTGATCACGCTCGGCATCGACGGGCTCGGCGAGCAGCGCCAGCGCACCGTGCAGGCCTGATTTCCTTTTACGGACCGTTCGTCATGCCTATCATTCGATCAATGCGCGTCCTCGACGTGCGCTTCCCGACCTCGCAGCAGCTCGACGGCTCCGATGCGATGAACCCGGACCCCGACTATTCGGCCGCGTACGTCGTGCTGGAAACCGACCACGACGGGCTCGAAGGCCACGGGCTCACGTTCACCATCGGGCGCGGCAACGAAATCTGCTGCGCGGCGATCGACGCGATGCGTCACCTCATCGTCGGCCTCGACCTCGACTGGATCCGCGAGGACATGGGCCGCTTCTGGCGGCACGTGACGTCGGACAGCCAGTTGCGCTGGATCGGCCCCGACAAGGGCGCGATCCATCTGGCGACGGGCGCCGTCGTCAACGCGGTGTGGGACCTGTGGGCGAAGGCGGTCGGCAAACCGCTGTGGCGGCTCGTCGCGGACATGAGCCCCGAGGAAATCGTGCGCGCGATCGATTTCCGCTACCTGACCGACTGCCTGACGCAGGACGAGGCGCTCGACCTGCTGCGTCGGCAGGCGCCGGGCAAGGCCGAGCGGATCGCGACGCTCGAGCGTGAAGGCTACCCGTGCTACACGACGTCGGCGGGCTGGCTCGGCTACAGCGACGACAAGCTGCGCCGGTTGTGCCGCGAGGCGGTCGACGCCGGTTTCGACTACGTGAAGCTGAAGGTGGGCGCGAACCTGGAGGACGACATCCGTCGCGTGACGATCGCGCGCGAGGTGATCGGTCCGGACCGCAAGCTGATGATCGACGCGAACCAGGTGTGGGAAGTCGACGAGGCGATCGACTGGGTGCGCGAGCTGGCCTTCGCGAGACCGTGGTTCATCGAGGAGCCGACGAGCCCCGACGACGTCGAAGGGCATCGCAAGATCCGCGAGGCGATCGCGCCGGTGCAGGTCGCGACCGGCGAGATGTGCCAGAACCGCGTGCTGTTCAAGCAGTTCATCGCGCGCGGCGCGATCGACGTCGTGCAGATCGACGCATGCCGGCTCGGCGGCGTGAACGAGATTCTCGCGGTGATGCTGCTGGCCGCGAAGTACGGGCTGGCGGTGTGTCCGCATGCGGGCGGCGTCGGGCTGTGCGAATACGTGCAGCATCTGTCGATGATCGACTACGTGTGCATTTCCGGCACGAAGGAAGGGCGCGTGACCGAATACGTCGATCACCTGCACGAGCACTTCGTCGAACCGTGCGTCGTGCGCGGCGCGGCTTACCTGCCGCCGACGGCGCCCGGCTTTTCGATCGAGATGAAGCCCGAATCGCTGGAACGGTATCGATTCCGCGGCTGAAGCGCGTGGCACGCGGCATGCGGCACGAGAACGCACGATGCACCGCGCGCGGCCCGCGCGGCGACAACATGAACGACGGAGACGCGAAGTGGATTTGAATCTGCAAGACAAGATCGTGATCGTGACGGGCGGCGCGTCGGGCATCGGCGCCGCGATCTCGATGCGGCTGGCCGGCGAAGGCGCGATTCCGGTGGTATTCGCGCGCCACACACCGGACGACGGCTTCTGGCGCGAACTCACGCGCAAGCAGCCGCGCGCCGCGTGCATGTCCGTCGAGCTTCAGGACGACGCGCAGTGCCGCGACGCGGTCGCGCAAACCATCGCGCGCTTCGGCCGCATCGACGGCCTCGTCAACAACGCGGGCATCAACGACGGCGTCGGGCTCGATGCCGGGCGCGACGCGTTCGTCGCATCGCTCGAACGCAACCTGGTCCACTACTACGTGATGGCGCATTACTGCGTGCCGCACCTGAAGGCGACGCGCGGCGCGATCGTCAACATCTCGTCGAAGACGGCCGTCACCGGGCAGGGCAACACGAGCGGCTATTGCGCATCGAAGGGGGCGCAACTCGCGCTGACGCGCGAATGGGCCGTCGCATTGCGCGACGACGGCGTGCGCGTGAACGCCGTGATTCCGGCCGAGGTGATGACGCCGCTCTACCAGACCTGGATCGCCGGTTTCGACGATCCCGAAGCGAAGCTCGCGGAAATCGCCGGCAAGGTGCCGCTCGGCAAGCGCTTCACGACCGCCGACGAGATCGCCGACACGGCCGTGTTCCTGCTGTCGGACCGCGCGTCGCACACGACGGGCCAGTGGCTGTTCGTCGACGGCGGCTATACGCATCTCGATCGCGCGATCGGCTGAGGGCATCGAGCCATGCAACCCGATCTGAACCCGACCGCCGCACCCGCCGCGCTGATTGCGCTGACCGGCATCGGCAAGCGCTTTCCGGGCGTGCAGGCGCTCGACGATTGCCGGTTCGACCTGCATGCCGGCGAAGTCCACGCGCTGATGGGCGAGAACGGCGCCGGCAAGTCGACGCTGATGAAGATTCTCGCCGGCGTTTATCAGAAGGACGAAGGCGAGATCCGGATGGACGGCCGCGCGGTGGAGATCGACGATCCGCGCGCCGCGCAGGCGCTCGGCATCGGCATCATCCATCAGGAACTGAACCTGATGAACCACCTGAGCGTTGCGCAGAACATCTTCATCGGGCGCGAGCCGCGCGGCCGCTTCGGCGTGTTCGTCGACGAGGACCAGCTCAACCGCGACGCGGCCGCGATCTTCGCGCGGATGCGGCTCGATCTCGATCCGCGCACGCCGGTCGGCCGGCTGACGGTCGCGAAGCAGCAGATGGTCGAGATCGCGAAGGCGCTGTCGTTCGACTCGCGCGTGCTGATCATGGACGAGCCGACCGCCGCGCTGAACAACGCGGAGATCGCCGAGCTGTTCCGCATCATCGGCGACTTGCGCGCGCACGGCGTCGGCATCGTCTACATCTCGCACAAGATGGATGAACTGCGCCAGATCGCCGATCGCGTGACGGTGATGCGCGACGGCAAGTACGTCGCGACCGTGCCGATGGCGGACACGTCGATGGACGCGATCATCGCGATGATGGTCGGCCGCCAGCTCGATACGACGTTCCGCACGCCGCCCGATACGTCGGCCAGCGAGGTCGCGCTCGAAGTGCGCGGGCTGTCGCGCGGCCGCGCGATCCGCGACGTCGGCTTCACGGTGCGGCGCGGCGAGATTCTCGGCTTCGCGGGGTTGATGGGCGCGGGCCGCACCGAGGTCGCGCGCGCGGTGTTCGGCGCGGACCCGATCGACGCGGGCGAGATTCGCGTGCACGGCAAGACCGTGACGATCCGCACGCCGGCCGACGCGGTCGCGCACGGGATCGGTTATCTGTCGGAGGACCGCAAGCACTTCGGGCTCGCGGTCGGGATGGACGTGCAGAACAACATCGCGCTGTCGAGCATGCAGCGCTTCGTGCGCCGCGGCATGTTCCTCGATGCGCGCGGGATGCGCGACACCGCGCAGTCGTACGTGCGGCAGCTCGCGATCCGCACGCCGTCGGTCGCGCAGCCGGCGCGCCTCCTGTCGGGCGGCAACCAGCAGAAGATCGTGATCGCGAAGTGGCTGCTGCGCGACTGCGACATCCTGTTCTTCGACGAGCCGACGCGCGGCATCGACGTCGGCGCGAAAAGCGAGATCTACAAGCTGCTTGACGCGCTCGCCGCCGACGGCAAGGCGATCGTGATGATCTCGTCGGAGTTGCCCGAGGTGCTGCGCATGAGCCACCGGATTCTCGTGATGTGCGAAGGGCGCGTGACCGGCGAATTGCGCGCGGCCGACGCCACGCAGGAAAAGATCATGCAGCTCGCGACGCAGCGCGAGTCGACCGTATTGTCCTGATTCAGACGCCGATCCTTAGGCCTACCGACCATGTCAAACGATACGCATCCCGTCCCGCCCCTTGCCACCGGCGACACGCCGGCCGCCGCATCGAGCCTGAAGGCGCGCTTTTTCAACCCGGCCGCGCGGCAGAAGCTGCTCGCGTTCGCGAGCCTCGTGCTGCTGATCGTGTTCTTCAGCTTCGCGTCGTCGAACTTCCTCGAAGTCGACAACCTCGTGGCGATCCTGCAGGCCACCGCCGTAAACGGCGTGCTGGCCGTCGCGTGTACCTACGTGATCATCACGTCGGGCATCGACCTGTCGGTCGGCACGCTGATGACGTTCTGCGCGGTGATGGCCGGCGTCGTGCTGACGAACTGGGGCATGCCGCTGCCGCTCGGCATCCTGGCCGCGCTGTGCTTCGGCGCGCTGTCGGGCAGCGTGTCGGGCTTCGTGATCGCGAAGATGAAGGTGCCCCCGTTCATCGCGACGCTCGGGATGATGATGCTGCTCAAGGGGCTGTCGCTCGTGATCTCGGGTACGCGGCCGATCTACTTCAACGACACGCCGGGCTTCACGTCGATCGCGCAGGATTCGCTGATCGGCAGCCTGATTCCCGCGTTGCCGATTCCGAACGCCGTGCTGATCCTGTTCCTCGTCGCGGTCGGCGCGTCGATCGTGCTGAACCGGACCATCTTCGGCCGCTACACGTTCGCGCTCGGCAGCAACGAGGAAGCGCTGCGGCTGTCCGGCGTGAACGTCGACGCGTGGAAGATTGCCGTCTACACGTTCAGCGGCGCGGTGTGCGGGATCGCCGGGCTCCTGATCGCGTCGCGGCTGAATTCCGCGCAGCCCGCGCTCGGGCAGGGCTACGAGCTCGATGCGATCGCGGCCGTCGTGATCGGCGGCACGTCGCTGTCGGGCGGCGCGGGCAGCATCGTCGGCACCATCATCGGCGCGTTCATCATGAGCGTGCTGACCAATGGCCTGCGCATCATGTCGGTCGCGCAGGAATGGCAGACGGTCGTCACGGGCGTGATCATCATCCTCGCCGTCTACGTGGACATCCTGCGCCGGCGCCGCCGCTGACGCACGCACAACACACATGTGCTTCACCGCCGGCCCGTCCGGCATTTCAGTCGATACCAACCAAGGAGACGCGAAGTGATCAGGAGCAAGGTGTTGAACGCGATCGTCGGACTGACGTTCGCCGTGGGCGTGACGGCCGGCGCGCAGGCGCAGGAAACCTACATCCCGCTGATTTCGAAGGGCTTCCAGCATCAGTTCTGGCAGGCCGTGAAGGCGGGCGCGATGCAGGCGGCGAAGGACTACAAGGTGAAGGTGACGTTCGAAGGCCCCGAAACCGAGGCGATGGTCGACAAGCAGATCGACATGCTGTCCGCCGCGATCGCGAAGAAGCCGGCGGCGCTGGGCTTCGCGGCGCTCGACAGCAAGGCCGCGCTGCCGCTCCTGAAGAAGGCGCAGGCCGAGAAGATCCCGGTCATCGCGTTCGACTCCGGCGTCGACAGCGACATCCCGGTGACGACCGCCGCGACCAACAACAAGGCCGCCGCCGCGCTCGCCGCCGACAAGCTCGCCGCGCTGATCGGCGACGAGGGCGAGGTGGCCGTGGTCGCGCACGACCAGACGAGCCGCACCGGCATCGACCGTCGCGACGGCTTTCTCGAACGGATGAAATCGGCGCACCCGAAGGTGCGGATCGTGACCGTGCAGTACGGCGAAGGCGACCAGCTGAAATCGACCGAAGTGACGAAGTCGATCCTGCAGGCATACCCGAAACTCAAGGGCTTGTTCGGCACCAACGAAGGCTCGGCGATCGGCGTGGTGAACGGCGTGCGCGAGATGAAGCGCAAGGTCGTGATCATCGGTTACGATTCCGGCAAGCAGCAGAAGGACGCGATCCGCAGCGGGATGATGGCCGGCGCGATCACGCAGAATCCGGTCGGGATCGGCTACAAGACCGTCGAGGCGGCCGTGAAGGCGATCAAGGGCGAGAAGCTGCCGAAGGTCATCGATACCGGTTTCTACTGGTACGACAAGACCAACATCGACGACCCGAAAATCACGGCGGTGCTGTACGACTGAACGTGACGTGACACGGCGAACGACGGCGAAACGCGAGGACACCATGGGCGCAGTGCGCATCGATTCTCATCAGCACTTCTGGCGTTATCGCGCGGCCGAATTCCCGTGGATCGGCGCCGGGATGGGCGTGCTTGCCCGCGATTACATGCCCGACGCGCTGTGGCCGCAGATGCATGCGCAGGCGCTCGGCGCGTCGATCGCGGTGCAGGCGCGTGTCGGACGCGACGAGACGGCGTTCCTGCTCGATCTCGCCCGCGACGAAGCGCGCATCGCGGCCGTGGTCGGTTGGGAGGACCTCGGTGCGCCGGCGCTCGCCGACCGTGTCGCTGAATGGCGCAGCCCGAAGCTGCGCGGCTTTCGTCACCTGCTGCAGGACGAAGCCGACGTCGGCGCGTTCGTCGCGGATCCCGCGTTCAATCGCGGCGTCGCCTGGCTGCAGGCGAATGGCTACGTGTACGACGTGCTCGTGTTCGAACGTCAGTTGCGCGACGTGCGCGCGTTCTGCGCGCGGCACGATGCGCACTGCCTCGTGCTCGATCACGCGGGCAAGCCCGCGCTCGCCGAGTTCGACCGCGACGACACCGCGCTCGCCCGCTGGCGCGCCGGGCTGCGCGAGCTGGGCGCGCTGCCGCACGTCGTGTGCAAGCTGTCGGGGCTCGTGACCGAAACGGACTGGCGGCGCGGCCTGCGCGGGCAGGACATCCGCCATATCGAGCAATGCCTCGATGCGGCGCTCGACGCGTTCGGCCCGCAGCGGCTGATGTTCGGTTCGGACTGGCCCGTGTGCCTGCTCGCAGCGTCGTACGACGAAGTGGCGTCGCTGGTCGAACGCTGGGCCGAAGCGCGGTTGTCGGCGGCCGAGCGCGACGCGTTGTGGGGCGGTACGGCCGCGCGGTGCTATGCGGTGCCGGGCGATACGAAGCCCGGCATATAGAATAGGCGCGAACGGCCTGACGCTCCCGCATTCGTCAGGCCGTCCGCCACGCAACCGCTTACCTGTATCAACGTATGTCCATCCAGCCGATTCAGAACCGCCGCCTCTACCAGCAGATCGCCGACAAGCTCAGCGCGATGATCGAGTCAGGCGACTTCCCGCCGGGCAGCTACCTGCCGCCGGAGCGCGAACTGGCCGAGCAGTTCGGCGTGTCGCGCACGTCGGTGCGCGAGGCGCTGATCGCGCTCGAGGTGAACGGTCTCGTCAGCGTGCGTGTCGGCGACGGCGTGAAGGTGCGCCAGCCCGAGGCGGCCACCGCACCGCAACCGCAGATCGACACGACGGTCGCGCCGTTCTCGATCGTCGAAATCGATCCGGAGCTCGGCATCGCGATCGACCTCGATACCGAAATCCCGCCGTTCGCGCTGCTGCAGGCGCGCCGGCTGATCGAGCCGGAAGCCGCGTCGCTCGCCGCGAAACATGGCTCGGACGCGCAGATCGAGGGGATTCACGAGGCGTTCCTGCGCAACCAGGAAGACAACCGCAGCGGCTCGCTCACGCATCCGGGCGACCGGCTGTTCCATATCCGTATCGCGGAAGCGAGCGACAACCCCGCGTATGCGCTGATGATCAAGCAACTGCTCGCGCACAAGTACGACCTGATGTTCCAGCGGCTGCAGTCGCTGTACATGCCGAACGACATGCCGCATCGATCGGAGCTCGAACACCGCGCGATCCTCGACGCGATCCGCGCGCGCGACCCGGAGGCCGCGCGCCGCGCGATGGCCGAGCATCTCGACGAAGTGATCCGGATCTTCGGCCGCGCGCTCGACTGAGCGCGGGCGATCGGCATCAGAAGCGGTCGGCGCGGTAGGGCGTCGGATCGGTGAACGGCGTCTCGCCGGTCATCATCTCGGCCAGCAGGCGGCCGGAGACGGGGCCGAGCGTCAACCCGTGATGGTTGTGCCCGAACGAGAACCACAACCCGCGATGCGCGGGCGCGGGGCCGATCACCGGCCGCATGTCGGGCGTGCACGGCCGGAAGCCGAGCCACGGGTGCGGGTCGAGCCGCTCGCCGAAGCCGAACACCGGGCGCGCGACGCGTTCCGCGCGATCGAGCTGCACGCCCGTCGGCGGCAGGCCGCGCCGGGCGATTTCGACGCCGGTGGTCAACCGCAATCCGCGCCGCATCGGCGCGATCACGTAGCCGTATTCGCGATCGACGATCGGTGCCGACGGCGCGCCGCGTTCGGACGGCGCGTAGTGCATGTGATAGCCGCGCTTCTCGCGCAGCGGAATCTTGTAGCCGAACTTGCCGAACACCGTGTCGGACCACGGGCCGAGCGCGACGACGACGGCCGGCGCAGCGATCCTGCCGTCGTCCGTCGTGACCTGCCAGCCGGGCGACAGTGCGTCGAGGCTCGCGGCATCGCCGGTGAGCAGCGTGCCGCCGCCTTGCACGAAGAGTTGCGCGTAGGTTTTGACGAGCGCGGACGGATCGACGACGCTTTTCGGATCGAGCCAGTGCAGCGCGCCGCAGAAGCCCGCGGCGAGGCTCGGCTCCTGTGCGCGAAGTGCCGCGGCATCGAGCGGTGTGATGCCGAGCCCGTGGCGGCGCGCGGTGAGTCCCGCATCGGCGACCGCGCGCTCGAACGCGGCCGGCGTGCGGAACGCTTCCATCCAGCCGCTGGCGCGCACCAGTTCGCCGGCGCCGGCGCGCGCGATCAGCGCGTCGTGCTCGACGATGCAGCGCTCGATCAGCGGCAGCATGTCGCGCGAGGCTGCCGCGTGACGCAGCGGCGCCGATTCCCACCAGAAGCGCGCGAGCCACGGCGCGAACGCGGGCAGCGACGCGCTGTGCCAATAGAGATCGGTGGAGCGGTTGAGCGCATAGCGCATCAGCGTGAACGGGCTGCGCGGGAACGGATACGGTTCGATCGACGAGCGCTCGATCAGCCCCGCGTTGCCGAAGCTCGTGCCTTCGCCGGGCGCGCCGCGGTCGACGAGGGCGACCTTGCGGCCGCGATCCTGCAGGTGCAGCGCGGCGGAGACGCCGATGATGCCCGCGCCCAGAACGATGACGTCGAAGTCCATGAGGGAAGACGAGATAGACGGTTGATGATCGACACTCGGCGTCGGCGACGCGCGCGACGGTCCGGTGCGCGGAACTGCAATCGAATGATCAGCAAGGATACTCGGGAACGCGGTGATGTGCGAATTGCGCTGCGACTTCCCCCGTCTTCGCATCAGTGCGTGGGGGAAACCGGTCCGGCGTGCCACTGCGGAACGTATGAAGTTTGCGTCGCACGGTCGCCCCGTCAGCCGAGCAATCCCCGGCATCGCATCGCCACGAACGGCGCCGATTCCGCATACTTTCCGACATGAATCGCGGGTGTATCCCACTGGTTTGGGATACGAATTTTTACCTAAGATGGAAGCACTCGTGCGCGCGACACGGTGCCTGCGCGCGCACGGCAGGCAGGAGGCAGGGCCGGGAACGACTGCAGCAGATGTTTCCATCATGGATGCGAGTGTGTGCGCGACGGCCGCGAGTCATGCGGCCGCATCGACGCCAGCGGGCGCGGCGGCAATCGCCGCGCGGACGGCGTCCGGCCGGTCGGGCCGAGTCGCCGGATTGCGCCACGCGTTCATCGCAATCGTTTGCGTTCTGAGCGTTGCCCCGGCCGTTCTTGCCGGGGCGCCTGGCGATGCCGACGAGCCGAACGACACGGTGCGGCTCGTCGGCACCACGACACCCGTCAATCCCACGAGTCCCGCCTTTTCGTCACACGACTCCGCCGTACGCCAGGTCGTGCTCGGCATCGTCAGTTTCACGCGCTGGCCGACGACGCCCGTTCGCCTGCATCTGTGCGTGACGGGCAGGCCCGACTACGCGGGCGACCTGACCGACTCGATGCAGGCCGGCTCGACCGTGCTCGACGTGCAGCGGGTCCGCTTCGACGACCCCGCGCTCGGCGTCGCATGCGACGTGGTGTATCTCGGCGCGCTCGGAAACGACGAGCGAAAGCGGGTGCGAACCGCGCTGGTCGGCCGTCCGGTGCTGACCATCGCCGAACACGATCCGTCATGCACCGCGGGCAGCATGTTCTGTCTCGCGGTCGAAGGCGAACACGTCACGTTCGACATCAATCTCGACGCCGTCGCGCGCAGTGGCGTGCGCGTGCATCCGAATGTGCTCAATCTCGCGCGGCGGACGCTGACGCCATGACACGTTCCGCACCCTCCATGTCGCCTTCGCGTGTGTCGCGCCCGACGCTGCAAAGCGTGTTGCGCCGCGCGCATTTGCGCCTCGCGTTCGTCGCAGTCGCGATGGCCGCCGTGTCGCTGATCGTCGTCGCCGTGATCGCGCTGCGCGCGTACGCCGGCAACAACCTGAACCTGCTGGCGCGCTCGCTCGGTTACACGGTCGAGGCGGCGCTCGTGTTCGGCGACCGCGTCGCGGCGAACGAGGCGATCGCGATGATCGCCACCGACGAGGACGTCGCGCAGGTGGTGGTCACAGATGGCAAAGGCCAGTTGTTCGCAACATGGAAGATGCCCGCCGAAGGGCGGATCGCCCGGCTCGAGCGCGGCGTCGCCGCGCTGGCGCTGCCCGGGCCCGTGAGCGCCCCGGTGACGCACGACGGCATCGTCGTCGGCCAGGTCATCGTGCGCGGTCGCGGGCATCAGTTCTTCGGATTCCTGCTCGGCGGCATCGGCGGCATTCTCGGCGGCCTGGCCGTCAGCGTGCTCGGCGCGTATGTCAGCTCGAAGCGTTTGCTGCGCAACATCGTCGCCCCGCTGCGCGCGCTGGCCGGCGTCGCGCACGCCGTGCGGCGCGAGCGCGCGTTCGCGCGCCGCGTCGAGCCCGTGGCGATCGCCGAACTGAACCAGCTCGGCGACGACTTCAACGCGTTGCTCGACGAATTCGAAGACTGGCAGAACACGCTGCGCGACGAAAACGCGTCGCTCGAACACAAGGCCACGCACGATGCGCTCACGGGGCTGCCCAACCGCGTGCAGTTCGAGTCGCGTCTGTCGCTTGCACTCTGCGACGCCGTCGTGACGGGGCAGCGGGTCGCGATCCTGTATCTCGACTGCGACCGCTTCAAGGAAATCAACGACGGCCTCGGCCACGATGCCGGCGACGCGGTGCTGATCGGCGTGGCGGCGCGGTTGCGCGCGCAGGTGCGCGAGACCGATCTCGTCGCCCGGCTGGGCGGCGATGAATTCGCGGTGATGCTGACGGCTGTGCGCGATACGGACAGCGTGTGCCGGATCGCCGACGAGATCTTGTCCGGCATGGTGCCGTCGATCGAACTGCCCGACGGACGCATGGTGGCCACCATGATGAGTGCCGGTATTGCGCTGTATCCCGATCATGCGTCCGACGCGAGCGGCTTGCTGCGCGCGTCGGATGCCGCGATGTACCGCGCCAAGCGTGCGCGGCCGGGGTCGTGGCAACTGGCGGAGGGCATGGCGGGACGGGTTTGATGTCTATCGTTTCGCGCCGCGGGCGAGGCCGCGGCGGCGGGATAATAAGCGCGCGCGAAGCGGGCGCGTACGAAGGGGTCGATCATGGATGACTCGTTGCCTGTGAGCATTGGGAGGATGTGCGTCGCGAGCGCGGTGCTTCTGTGCCTGCTGCTCGGCGGATGCAAGACGCCGCCGCTTCATCGGGGGCTCACGCAGACGCAGGTCACGGCGCTGAAGTCGGCCGGCTTCCAGGAGACCGAGCAGGGGTTCGAGTTCGGGTCGACGGGGCCGATTCTGTTCGATTTCGATCGGTACAACCTCAAGCCGGATGTCAGGCGGATCGTCGAGCGGATCGGCAGGACGTTGAGGTCGGCGGGGATCAACGGCGTGCGGGTTTATGGATACTCCGACGAGGAAGGGGAGGCTGCCTACGATCTCGAGTTGTCCCGGCGGCGGGCGGAGGTGGTGGCGATCGAGCTGGTGGACGTGGGGCTCGACGGGAAGCGGATTGCGGTTGTCCCGAAGGGGAAGAGCGATCCGGTGGGCGATAACCGGACACCGGCCGGGAGAATGCAGAATCGGCGGGCGGCGATCGTGGTTTCGCCGAGGTGAGGGGCGTCACGTCCGGATGATCAGCGACGTCAGCAGTCACGACCCGCCACCAAACATCACCAAGCGATATTGCAAGACGACCGCGACGCTCCCGCACCACCCGTAGCCGTGCAATGCGAACCCGCGCCGTTGTCGTAGAACGTCCGCGTCACCGGCTGCGGCATCGATGGGTTGTACGGATTGGGCGCACCGTGCGGACCGCGCGCGGCATCGAAAGGCCGCGTGGGCGGATACGAATTCCTGCCGCCAGGCGCTTGCGACCCGTTGGCCCTCAGATAATCAGTCCAGTTCTGCGCGCGCTGTTCGTATCGGGGCAATGCGCGACCGAAGCTATCGCTGCCGCCCGCGCCGAGCGCAACGCGATTCGAAGGCCATACGGAATCGCCGGCCCTGTGTTCAACCGAAGGCTGCGGCTCGAGCGTATCGCCCGAAACCCGCAACGGCCGCGTATCAGGCGTATCGAACGGACTACGTTCAGCCCGCGCCGCGTACTTCGCGCGCCGCGTCGTTAGCGCGGCACGCGCGTCATCCCTGGCGACAGCCCGGCGTTCCGAGCGAAACATATTGGCCCCGCCGGAACGATCGACCAGCGAATCGCGGCCCGAGGCGTCGGCAGTCGAAACAGAAAGCGCACAAGCGAGCGCGGCGGCGGAAGAAAAACGGAGAGGATGATTCATCGGGATCCGAACCAGGTGATGTGCAATGAGAAAAAACGGCAGATCACTGGCTGGCGGCTCGGCGACGTATGGGCGTCGAAGCGGCCCTGAAGCGACTGCGAATCGCGGAAGGGGCGACTCACAGGAAGGCTGGCTGGATTGCAGAAGCGAGGCCGTATTATTTCATAAAAATCACAAACAGCTTTCGCATTACGGGTAAATGTCGGCAAAAAGAAGGATTGGCGGCGCGGTCGCATCGCCCAGACACGGTGCGCGCCGACACAATCATCAGTTGATTGATCGTCGGCGATCGGACCCTAAGCATCCAAAAGTGCACACGACGCACGACGACAAATCGCCGAAACCTAAACCCGGCAAGGAATTCATCGACAAGCCCACCCAAAATCGCAACCCAATTGCACCCGCCGCAAACGTTCGCCGCCCGCCTCAGTTGCTCCCGCATCGCCACCTTGCGCGAGTCAAGTTTCTCCGTGTTTTCCCTCATGGAGGCGGCATTTTTGACAGACGATTTGAAAACCCCCATATAATTTCGACTGCCTTGCCAACGGCTGTCGGACCATCCCTCCGGACGAGCAGTTGGCAAGCGGGGCAGGCGAAACGCTTGCGCAATGCAAGACGCATCACGATGTCTTTCCGAACCAGACGTCCCCTTTGGGGGACTGCAAGAGCCGGGCCCCGCTACGCAACATCCATCCGCAGGTCCGTCTTCATGTGTCTCGGGCGTGTCCCATGTCCTCGCCCCGGGTGCTGTTCGATTGCGCAAGTCATGCCGCCTTTGCCCGTATGACTAAACAACATCGAGGAGCTCCCAGATGACGCTGTCCCGTCTTACGTCCATTTCCGCCGCCGCCGTGCTGTTCGCCGGCGCCGCCGCCGCGCAAGCGGAAACCGTGAAGATCGCCATCGCTGGTCCGATGAGCGGCTCGGTCGCCCAGTACGGCGACATGGTGAAGGCCGGCGCGCTGACCGCGATCGAACAGATCAACGCGGCCGGCGGTGCGGGCGGCAACAAGTTCGAAGTCGTGCAGATGGACGACGCATGCGAACCGAAGCAGGCCGTCGCCGTCGCCAACAAGATCGTCAGCCAGAAGATCAAGTACGTGATCGGTCACGTGTGCTCGGGTTCGACGATCCCCGCATCCGACATCTACGAAAACGAAGGCATCGTGATGGTCACGCCGTCGGCCACCGCGCCGCAGCTGACGGAAGGCAAGAAGCGCCACTTCATCTTCCGCACGATCGGCCGCGACGACCAGCAAGGCCCGGCCGCCGCGCACTACATCATCAACAACGTGAAGCCGAAGAAGGTCGCGGTCCTACACGACAAGCAGTCGTACGGCCAGGGCATCGCGTCGTCGGTGAAGAAGGACCTCGAAGCCGCGAAGATCCCGGTCGTGCTGTTCGAAGGCATCAACGCCGGCGATTCGGACTACTCGGCGATCATCACGAAGCTGAAGTCGCAAGGCGTCGATTTCGTCTACTTCGGCGGCTACCACCCGGAAATGGGCCTGCTGATGCGCCAGGCGCGCGAGCAGGGCGTGAAGGCCACGTTCATGGGGCCTGAAGGCGTGGGCAACAAGGACGTGACGGCAATCGCCGGCCCGGCTTCGGAAGGCATGCTGGTCACGCTGCCGGCCGACTTCTCGGCCGACCCGGCCAACGCGGCGCTCGTGAAGGCGTTCGCGGACAAGAAGCGCGACCCGAACGGCCCGTTCCAGATGCCGTCGTACGCAGCGGTGAAGATCATCGCCGACGCGATCGCCGGCGCGAAGACGACTGACCCGACGAAGGTCGCCGCGTACATGCACAAGACGACGTTCGACACGCCGATCGGCAAGGTCGCGTATGACGCCCAGGGCGACCTGAAGGCGTTCAAGTTCGTCGTCTACACGTGGCACAAGGACGCGACGAAGACCGCCGCCAAGTAACAACGGAGTATCCGCCCGCGCGCTCGCTCTGCCCGTAACCCGAGCGGAGCGCGTGCGCATTTGGCCGTTCCGCGGCCGACGGGCGGCCCGAGACGACACCGTGCGTTGCGCGCGGCCGAACGCCGTGATCCGGCGACGGCATGCGACCCAGCGCCAACGGGAGCTTCCCGCACATGACTGACTTCTTTCCTCAATTCGCCCAGCAGCTGGTCAACGGCCTGACGCTGGGTGCGATCTATGCGCTGATCGCCATCGGCTATTCGATGGTCTACGGCATCATCGGCATGATCAACTTCGCCCACGGCGAGATCTACATGATCGGCGCGTACGTGGGCCTCGTGACCCTCACCGCCATCGGCATCTCCGCCGGCTATCCGCTGCCGCTCGTGCTCGGCGCCGCGCTGATCGTGTCGGTGATCGTCACCGGCCTGTACGGCTTCGCGGTCGAGCGCGTCGCGTATCGGCCGCTGCGCGGCGGCCCGCGCCTCGTGCCGCTGATCTCCGCGATCGGCATGTCGATCTTCCTGCAGAACTACGTGCAGATTGGCCAGGGCGCGCGCGACGTGTCCGTGCCGGTGCTGATCTCCGGCGCGTTCGACATCCACCTCGGCGGCGACTACGACGTGACGATTCCGTATGCGCGTCTGTTGATCGTCTGCGTGACGATCGTGCTGATGATCGCGCTGACGCTGTTCATCTCGCATTCGCGGATGGGCCGTGCCTGCCGCGCATGCGCTGAAGACATGAAGATGGCGAACCTGCTCGGCATCGACACGAACCGCGTGATCTCGTTCACGTTCGTGCTCGGCGCGATGCTGGCGGCCGTCGGCGGCGTGCTGATCGGGCTGACGATCGGCAAGCTGAATCCGTACATCGGCTTCGTCGCGGGCATCAAGGCGTTCACCGCCGCGGTGCTGGGCGGGATCGGCAGCATCCCGGGCGCGATGCTCGGCGGCGTGCTGCTGGGCCTCGCCGAAACCTTCGCCGCAGGCTACATGCCGGCCGAGTACAAGGACGTCGTCGCGTTCGGCCTGCTCGTGCTGATCCTGCTCTTCCGCCCGACCGGCCTGCTCGGCAAGTCGGACATCGAAAAGGTTTGAGGGAGACGCAGATGAGTCAAGTCATTTCCGTTCGCCGCCCGGCCGCCGACGCTTCGGTCGGCCAGGCGCTGAAGAATGCCGCGGCCGCCGCGCTGCTGACGGCGATCCTCACGATTCCGGTGCTCGGCCTGCAGTTGAAGCTCGACGGCTATCAGGTCGTGCTGACGCCGCACTGGCGTCCGGTGTGGATCGCGGTCGCGGCCGTGTTCCTGTTCCAGTTGTTCAAGCCGTGGCTCGTGCGCGCGAAATCCGCAGTGAAGCTGCCGGCGATGCCCGCGATGGGCGCGCAGCAGCAGCGCGCGATCATCTGGGTGCTGCTCGCGGTCGGCCTCGTGTGGCCGTTCTTCGGTTCGCGCGGCGCCGTGGACGTCGCGACGCTCGCGCTGATCTACGTGATCCTCGGCCTCGGGCTGAACATCGTGGTCGGTTTCGCGGGGCTGCTCGATCTCGGCTATGTCGGGTTCTACGCGGTCGGCGGCTATACGTACGCGATGCTGAACCAGTATTTCGGGCTGTCGTTCTGGGAGTGCCTGCCGATCGCGGCGATCGCCTCGGCGACGTTCGGCTTCCTGCTCGGCTTCCCGGTGTTGCGTCTGCGCGGCGACTATCTCGCGATCGTCACGCTCGGCTTCGGCGAAATCATCCGCCTGCTCGCCAACAACCTGACGAGCCTCACGGGTGGCCCGGACGGCATCTCGAGCATTCCGAAGCCGACGGTGTTCGGCTTCGAGATGGCGCGCTCGGCGAGCGTCGAGGGCGCGAAGACCTTCCATGAGCTGATCGGGCTGGAATACAGCGGCGAGCACATGGTGATCTTCCTGTACCTGATCGCGCTGGTGCTGGTCGGCTTCACGCTGTTCGTGACGAGCCGCCTGATTCGCATGCCGATGGGGCGTGCGTGGGAAGCGCTGCGCGACGACGAGATCGCCTGCCGCTCGCTGGGTCTCAACCCGACGCGCATCAAGCTGTCGGCGTTCACGCTCGGCGCGGCGTTCGCGGGCATCGGCGGCGCGTTCTTCGCCGCGCGTCAGGGCCTCGTGAATCCTGAATCGTTCACCTTCATCGAATCGGCGCTGATCCTCGCGATCGTCGTGCTCGGCGGGATGGGTTCGCAGCTCGGCGTGATTCTCGCGGCGATCCTGCTGACCGTGCTGCCGGAAGTCGCGCGCGGCTTCGCCGAGTACCGGATGCTGATCTTCGGTCTGGTGATGGTGTTGATGATGATGTGGCGTCCGCAGGGCCTGCTGCCCGCGAGCCGTCCCCACGTGGAGCTGCCGCAATGAGCGCGAATACGGAACTGTTGAAGGTCGCCGGGCTGCAGATGCGCTTCGGCGGGTTGCTCGCGGTGGACGGCATCGATTTCGACGTGCGCTGCAACGAGGTGTTCGCGATCATCGGGCCGAACGGCGCGGGCAAGACCACGGTGTTCAACTGCGTCGGCGGCTTCTACAAGCCGACCGGCGGCGACGTCGTGCTCGACGGCCACGCGATCGCCGGGCTGCCGAGCCACAAGATCGCGCTGAAGGGTCTCGTGCGCACGTTCCAGAACATCCGCCTGTTCAAGTCGCTGACGGTCGTCGAGAACCTGCTCGTCGCGCAGCATCGCAAGGTGAAGTCGGGGATGCTGCACGGCCTGTTCGCGACGCCCGCGTATCGGCGCGCGGAGAAGGAAGCACTCGAGCGCGCGGCCGTATGGCTCGACCGGATGGGGCTGACGGCGGTCGCCAACCGCCAGGCCGGCACGCTGTCGTACGGGCACCAGCGTCGCCTGGAGATCGCGCGCTGCATGATCACCGAGCCGCGCCTGTTGATGCTGGACGAGCCGGCGGCCGGTCTCAACCCGCAGGAGAAGATCGAACTGCAGCACCTGATCGACAAGCTGCGCCGCGAGTTCGGCGTATCGGTGCTGCTGATCGAACACGACATGAGCCTCGTGATGGGCGTGTCGGACCGCATCCTCGTGATGGAGCACGGCCGGCCGATCGTGATCGGCACGCCGGAAGCGGTTCGCAACGACCCGCGCGTGATCAAGGCGTATCTGGGGGAAGAGTGATGCTGAAGCTGGAACAGGTCCATACGCACTACGGCGCGGTCGAGGCGCTCGCGGGCGTGTCGATCGAGGTGAACAAGGGCGAGATCGTCACGCTGATCGGCAGCAACGGCGCCGGCAAGACGACGCTGATGATGACCGTGTGCGGCACGCCGCGCGCATCGTCGGGCCGCGTGCTGTTCGAGGGCAACGACATCACCGCGATGTCGACGCACCAGATCATGCGACAGGGGATGGCGATCTCGCCGGAAGGACGGCGCGTGTTCCCGAGCCTGACGGTGCTCGAAAACCTGAAGATGGGCGGGTTTTTCGCGAGCCGTCACGAGATCGACGACGGCATCGAGCACGTCTTCAAGCTGTTTCCGCGCCTGAAGGAGCGCGCGGCGCAGCGGGCCGGCACGATGTCGGGCGGCGAGCAGCAGATGCTGGCGATCGGCCGTGCGCTGATGAGCAAGCCGCGCCTGCTGCTGCTCGATGAGCCGACGCTCGGTCTCGCGCCGCTCGTGATCGCGCAGATCTTCGACATCATCCGGACGATTCGCGACGAGGGCGTCACGGTGTTTCTCGTCGAGCAGAACGCGAACAAGGCGCTCGGCGTGGCCGATCGCGGCTACGTGCTCGAAACGGGGCGCGTGGTGCTCGCCGATACGGGCGCGAACCTGCTCGCGAACGACCGGATCAAGCAGGCGTATCTCGGCGGTTGATGCTGGATGCCGCCGGCCTGCAACGGGCCGGCGGCACTCGGTACTGTCCGCGCGACACCGACGTCAGGAACAGTCGCAATCCATCGCCCGGCCGGTCATTTGCGGCCCGATCGCGTGCCGCCGGGCCGTTCATATCAGTGAGCGCGTTTCCCCCTTCGGATTATGCGTGCTCAACATCCCCGCCAGCTCTGGGAGCGATCCGCTCTCCCCAACCGTTAATCATTGTCAAACCGCGCTTATCCCAAATTTTATGAGATGAAATTAGGATGATTCTTATATCGTGCGCGGATTCCAGAAAAGTATCATTTAAATAGTTTAGTTGCCGACGGGAAATTTTACTGCTGCGCACTGCAAGAAAATGGAAGTATGAAGGGTTGCCTTGGTCGGTTGTTTGCGATGGGGTAATTCTGAATTCGCCGGCGTTTGATCGAATTTACGCGAGGTGTGCCAAGCGCCGATAACCAGATCGTCATCGCAATGCAATCCGCGTATTGCAATGGCGAATACCTGTCGCCCACGGTCAAGCCGCTGCCGGCAGCGCGGCCGTCAAGAAAAATAATAAGGGCAGATGCCGGCTGGGATGAGCGTCGAGAGAGAACGCGGTTGCGCTTCCACACCCGTTCGGCTCGTCTGTCAACAGAGGCCGCCGGGTATCCGAGCAAAGGCAAGCGTGCAATGCGCAGAAGGCCGGGCCGATAAAAACCGGCGTGAAGCGCGATCTCGAACTGATCAAGCGCGCAGTTCGGGCATCGGCTCAACACATCTTTTGCCGGTTTTCCGGGCGGTGGGCCCGGGGCGCTTTCCTGCAGGCGCCGAGATCGACGCGGGTTTGGGGCGGATGCTGTTGTCTTGCGGGTGTATCGGTAAGTCGTTGACTTAGTTATTGACTTGTAACGAAACCCGAAAGATGTATATCGGCGCGATTCGCTCTGGAATGGCCGGCCGGCCAGGATTGTGTAGTGGCATAGGCGTCGCGCTCCATTGATAAAAAAGATCTTTGTAAATGTGGGCGCTTATCCGGATAAATAAATCGATTGGACTTTATCGGCGCTGTGGGAGGTAAGTCTGGATTTTTTTATTCGTTTGTTTGTGTAACCTGAGGGAATCTCAAATGAAAAAAATCACCATGTTGATGTCCGCTGTCGGCCTGGCAGCCGCGTTCGGCGCGAATGTCGCACACGCATCGGACGGCTCGGTCCTTTTCCAGGGCGCGGTCATTGCCTCGACGTGCAAGATCAGCAACGTCTCAGCCAACGGCAATGTCACGGTCATGCTGCCCAATGTCGGCACCGCGCAGCTTTCCGCAGCGGGCAAGAGCGCAGGCCGCACACCGTTCAGCTTCCAATTGACGGGGTGCAGCACGGCGGCTTATGCGCCGACGCAAGTCGCGGTTGCGTTCGAGCCCGGTCCTGCCGTGAACCTGGCAACGGGCCGGCTGAAGCCGACCGGTACGGCGAATCCGGCGGCCAATGTCGAAATCGGGCTGCTGAACGACACGTATCAGCCGATCAAGGTCGGTGCGGCTTTCGAGGATCAGAGCTCGCAGGTAGTGAAGATCGTCGACGGCGGCGCGACGCTGCAATACGCAGCGGAGTACGTGGCGACTGGCGTGGCGACGGCCGGTGACGCGAGCACCTATGTCACGTATTCGCTCGTGTACCCCTGATTCGGAAATGAGCTGAATTGGCGGCTGGCCATCCTCCGCAGTGGCCAGCCGAGGTTCGGATCGACAGGCTGTCAGATTGGCCGCGCATCGGAACAATTCCCAGAGGATAGGCAGAATGAAATTGAGGAATCCATACAAAAAAGCGTTTTCGATGATGGTATTCGGCACGCTGGCGATTCTGACGCTGATGTTGCCGTTGACCGAAGCGTCCGCCAGCGTGGTGCTCTCCGCTACGCGGATCGTCTTCGAGGCCAAGGACAAGGAAGCCACGATTCAACTGGTGAACGAAGGGAAACAGCCGTCGCTCGTGCAGGCATGGATCGACGATGGCGACATGCGTGCGTCGGTCGATGAAATCGACGTTCCGTTTGTGGTGACACCGACCGTGTTCCGCGTGGAGCCCGGGAAGGGCCAGGCGCTGCGGATCATTTACAGCGGCGAACCCTTGCCGGCCGACAAGGAGTCGTTGTTCTGGCTGAACGTGCTCGACGTGCCGCCGAAGGCGGCGGCTACTGAAGACCGGAACGTATTGCAGGTCGCTTTTCGGTCGCGCATCAAGCTGATGTACCGGCCGGCCGGTCTGTCCGGGGATTCTGCCGAGGCGCCGAAGGCGCTCAGATGGAGCCTCGTCCGCGACGACAAGCAGCAAATCGTTCTGAAGGCGGAAAACCCGACGTCCTACGTCGTCAATCTGGGCAGCGTCACGCTGAATGTGCGCGGCAAGCCGTTCACGGCAGGAATCGGCCACATCCTTCCGGGCGAGACGGCAACGTTCCCGGTCAAGGGGCTCGGCACCCGTGACGTTGGCGATGCGACCGTGACGTACAGCAGTGTCGACGACTGGGGAAGCGGTCGTGCGCATGAGGCGGCTGTCGCGCACTGATGTCGGGAGAAGAAGGACCGCAGTCGCCCCACCGACGATGTCGGCGTGAAAAAAGAAAAGCGATGCTCTTCAGAGAGGGAAATCATAGTGCGTCGGCGTACCAGTTTGCCGCAAGAGAATCGGCCCAAGCTGAAATCGATTTGCGCGGCGTGCCTGATCGCGATGGCGGGATGGCAGGCAGAGTCTGCATATGCGACGACGCAACAACTCGCGCAAACGGAATTTGCCCAGGTTGAGTTTCAGGGGGGATTCCTGAACAACGCGAGCGGCGGGATCGATGTATCGCGCTACGCGCGCGGCAACGTCGTGCGTGCCGGAAAGTACATTCCGGACGTGTATGTCGACGGCCGTTGGATCGGGCGGTTCGAATTGACGTTCAAGTCGGCGCCCGGCGTCGCCGATGCGCAACCGTGCTTCGATCAGTCGATGCTCGAGACGATCGGCATCGACGTCGAGCAACTGTCCGAGGAGGTCCGGACGACGCTCGGCCGGCCCGGTGCATGCATGCGCGTTGGCGAAGCGCTTCCGGAGGCATCGGTTGAATTCGACTTCGGCAACCAGCGCGTCGATCTGAGTATCCCGCAAGCGTCGCTGCGGCGGCACGCGCGTGACGCGGTGAATCCGGACCAGTGGAGCGCCGGCGCGCCGGTCGCGATGCTGGGGTATAACGTCAACGTCTACAATTCGCACGTCAAGGGCGCAGCAAGCAACACGCAGGGCTACGTGGGTCTTGACGGCGGCTTCAATTTCCAGCGCTGGCATTTTCGTCACAGCGGCTCGATGAACGTGGACAACCGCGGTCGGACGCGTTACGAAGCGGTCTCGACCTATGCGCAGCGCGACCTGACGTCCTGGATGTCGCAACTGGTGATCGGCGAATCGTACACGTCGGGCGATCTGTTCGATTCGACGTCGTTTCGCGGCGTGCGCGTCTATACGGACGACCGTATGCTGCCGGAGTCGCAGCGCGGTTATGCACCGGTCGTGCGGGGTGTCGCCAACACCAACGCGAAGGTGACCGTCATGCAGAACGGCGTGAAGCTGTACGAAACGACCGTTGCGCCGGGCGCGTTCATCATCGACGATCTTTATCCGACCGGTTACGGCGGCGATCTGCACGTCTCCGTGATGGAGGCCGACGGCTCGGTGCATTCGTTTACGGTGCCGTATGCCGCGGTTCCGTTGTCGCTGCGTCCCGGGCAAAACCGCTACAGCTTCACGGCCGGTTTCGTGCGCAACCTTCCCGAGACGACGCCTTTCTTCACGCAGGCAACCTGGCAGCACGGCTTCACCAACATGCTGACGGGCTATGGCGGCGCGACGGTCGCGGAGGGCTACGCCGCCGCGATGCTCGGCGGCGTGCTCAACACGTCCTGGGGCGCATTCGGCGTGGACGTCACCCATGCCGTGACGTCGATTCCGCGCGAGCGACGCTATTCGGGACAAAGCGTCCGCATCAACTACGCGAAACAGATCGATACGACCGGCACGAACATCGCCATTGCGGCTTACCGCTATTCGACGGACGGTTTTTTCGGTCTGAACGATGCGATGTCCGCGCGCGACCAGGCCAAGGTTTTCATGGGCTCGGCGGGAATATACCGGCAGCGCAATCGCATGTCGTTCACGATGAGTCAACAGCTCGGCAGCAAGGGCGGCAGCCTCAACGTGACCGCATCCGCGATGACGTACTGGAATCGCAGCGGGTCGGACGTCGACTATACGATCGGCTACAACAACAGCTTCCGCGATGTGTCGTACAACCTGTCGGCGACCCGCCAGCGCGACGCGTGGGGGCGATCGAGCACGTTACTGTACGCAGGCCTGACCATTCCGCTCGGATCGAAGCGGCCTGCGATGCTGTCGCTCAACTTCAATCGCGACACGCAAGGGTCGACGCGGGCGCAAACGAGTCTGTCCGGCGCGCTTGGGCGCGAAGGCAATTTCTCGTATGGCGTGAACGTCGATCACGATGCAAGTCGTGGTCGATCACAAACCGCCGGCGGCGCGAACGCGATGTATCGCGGCTCGATTGCGGACGTCAGCGGCAGTTTCGGTGTCAGCACGGATTTTCAGCAATTCTCGCTGGGCTTGCGCGGCGCGATGGTCGCGCATCCGGGCGGCGTCACGTTGTCTCAGCCGTTGTCGGAGACATTCGCGATCGTCAAGGCGCCCCATGCGGAAGGGGCGCGCGTCACGAACATGTCGGGCGTGCGCGTCGGGCGCAACGGCTATGCGGTCGTGCCGTTTCTGTCGCCGTTCAGGATGAACGAGATCACGCTCGATCCGAAGGGGTTGTCGACGGATGTCGAATTGCAGGAAACGAGCCAGCGCGTCGCGCCGCTCGCGGGCGCCGTGCCGCTGCTCGAGTTCAGGACGACGTTCGGTCGCTCGGCGGTGATCCGCATGCATCGGCCAGATGGCGCGCCGGTGCCGTTCGGCGCGTCGGTCGTCGATCAGGATGGCGCGGATATCGGTGTGGTGGGGCAGGGCGGCAAGCTCTTCGCACGCGGATTGTCGGAGCGCGGCGATCTGTTCGTGGAGTGGAATGGCAGTGGCGAAAAGTCGCTCTGCAAAGTCTCGTATGCGCTTCCTGAACGGCGCGCCAGGCAGGGTCGGGGCGCCGGCGGGCTGCCGCAGCGCGTCGAGTTGCCGTGTGTATCGGTGGAACACGCGAATTACCGGCCGAATCTCTCGACGGGTGATTCGGCTCAACCCTCGTGAGGAAACGTATGAAGACAATTCGAGGCGTGGTCGCCGGTGTCTGGCTTTTCGCGTTGGGCGCGTTCGTCTATTCGCCGTCAGGTGTCGGACAAACGGTCACGCCAGTCAAGCTGTGGTATTCCCCGTGGGGTTCCCCTCTTTCCATTCCGACCACCGCGCCGCCAGGGACCGTCGTGCTGCGCGCGCTCATACCGGTCGACTGGATGGCCTTATGCGGTCAACCATCATGCGAGATCACCAGCGTCACGCTTTACGACAAGGGTCTTGCCACCAACCCTCCGATCGCCGGCCCTGACATCAGTTCGCGAAACCCGGGTTTGAAAATGCAGGTGCTGTTCGATGGTCAGCCGGTTACGTCGAGCTCGGTCGGCGTCAAACCGTCGCGTGTGGAGTTGATCGCGATCAGGACATCGAGTGCCGTGTACACGACTGGCCTCTCATACCTGACGACGACCGGCATGACGGTGTTCGGCGTCGGCGGCGGCTCATCGTTCAGCGTGAATGCCGGTCAGGCGCCGGTTACACCGATCGTCGGAACGTGCAATGTTCCGGACAAGACAGTGAATTTGCCGCAAACGGTCGTGTATCAATTTGGTGGCGTTGGTACGACAACGAATGTCGAAGTGCCGTTCGACTTGCAGATGGAAGCGTGCCCGGCCGGTTACAACCATGTTGGCTACACGCTGGCGCCGGCCGGTGGGGCTCCGGCTTCCGCCAATGGCGTGCTGCCGAACGGCCCCGGGACGACGGCTTCCGGTGTCGCGATCCAGTTGACGGACCCGGGCGGCACGCCGGTTCAGTTCAACACGCCGATGAACCTCACCTCGTATGACACGGCGACGGGTGGGTCGTACACGGTTCCGCTGGTTGCACGATATATCCAGACAGCCGAGACAATCGGCGTGGGCGCCGTGACGGGCGTCGTCGAGGTCCTGATGGATTATCGCTGACGGCTTTCCGGTCGCGCGCCCGGAAAGCCGGGAAGTAGCGAGCGCGGCGCCGGGTGGACGGCTGAGGAAGCGGAAGTCGGGACTCGCGTCTGAGGTGGCGGTGGCGATGTCCCCGTGCGACGACGTGGATATCTCCTTGGACGTCCGGACTATCGCGGCGCATCGCCGGATCGCAACGGTATTGCCGCAGACAACAAAAAACCCGCGAAGCCATGCGCTGTCGCGGGTTTTTTACAGATGCACGAAACACGAAAAAGCCGTATATGGTGCCGACGGCGAGACTCGAACTCGCACAGCTTTCGCCACTACCCCCTCAAGATAGCGTGTCTACCAATTTCACCACGTCGGCACTGCAAGGGGGCGAATTGTAGCGTTACATTGCGCGTTTGTGAAGGGGGTATGACACGGCGAGCGGATACGCGAAAGCGATCCCGGTAGAATTCGGGCGACCGGTCCGACGACCATCGCCATGGCTACCCGTTTTCCACCGTGACCACCACCCTCGAACAACTGCAGGCCGGCCAGCTGTCGGGCGCCCGGCAACTCAAGCTCGCATGCGGGCTGACCGAATTTCCGCGCGAGATCTTCGATCTGGCGGACACGCTCGAAGTGCTCGACCTGTCCGGCAATGCGCTGTCGGCGCTGCCGGACGACCTGTCGCGGCTGCATCGGCTGCGCATCCTGTTCGCGTCCGGCAATCGCTTCACCGAATTTCCCGACGTGCTCGGCACATGCGCGCAGCTCGACATGATCGGCTTCAAGGCGAACCAGATCCGCACGGTGCCGCGCGGGTCGCTGCCGCGCGCGCTGCGCTGGCTGATCCTGACCGACAACGAAATCGATGAGCTGCCCGCCGGGATCGGCGATTGTTCGCGCTTGCAGAAGCTGATGCTGGCGGGCAACCGGCTGCGCGCGTTGCCGCCCGAAATGGCCGCGTGCCGTGCGCTCGAACTGGTGCGGCTGTCGGCGAACCGGCTCGACGCGCTGCCGGATTGGCTGTTGCGCCTGCCGCGCCTCGCGTGGCTCGCGTCCGCGGGCAATCCGTTCGGCACCGCGCCGGAAGCAGCGGCGTCGGCCGAGCCGGGCGTCGCGGACATCGACTGGACGTCGCTCGCGTTCGAACAGAAGCTCGGCGAAGGCGCATCGGGTGTCATTTATCGCGCGCAGTGGCGCGCGGACGGCCAGGTGCCGCGCGCGGTCGCTGTCAAGCTGTTCAAGGGGGCCGTGACGAGCGACGGCCTGCCCGATTGCGAAATGGCCGCGTGCCTGCACGCCGGGCGTCATCCGAACATGATTCCGGTGATCGGCAAGGTGCACGGCCATCCGGAGGGCGCGCACGGCCTCGTGATGGAACTGGTCGATCCGGCGTTGACGAACCTCGCCGGGCCGCCGAGCTTCGCGTCCTGCACGCGCGATGTATATGGGGCCGATGTGCGATTCGCGCCGGCCGAGGCATCGCGGATCGCGCTCGGCATCGCGTCGGTTGCAGCGCATCTGCACGCGCGCGGCATCATGCACGGCGACCTGTACGCGCACAACATCCTGCACGACGGTAACGGCGGCGCGCTGCTCGGCGATTTCGGCGCGGCGTCGGTCTACGACGTGAACGACCGCGTGCGCGCGGCACGGCTCGAACGGCTGGAAGTCAGGGCGTTCGGCTATCTGCTCGGCGAGTTGCTGGCGCGCTGCGAGCCGCGTGCGAGGGAAGGTTCGCATGCACTCGACGCGCTGGCGGCCGCCTGCTTGAACGAGGAGATCGACGCGCGGCCGTCGTTCGGCGAGATTGCGGCCGTGCTGGCCGCATCGAAGGGCTGACGGTTCCGCCCGCGCCGTGGCGCCGGCCGTCGCCGCAGGAATGCTTACGCCTGCCGCGCAGTCAGCAGCTTGATCCCGAGGCCGACGAACAGCAGCCCGCTGGCGCGCTTGGCCGCGCGTACCCACGGGCCGACGCCGATGCCGCGATGGAGCCGGCGCACGCCGAACGAATAGACGCTGTGCACGACGACGACGGTGCATGCGATCGTCACGTACATCACGACGAACTGCATCGCGAGCGGGCGATCGTGTGCAATGAACTGCGGCATGAACGCCGACAGGAAGATCATCGTCTTCGGGTTGCTGCCCGACACGAACAGCGCTTCGCGGAACAGCTTCCTGCGGTCGGGCTCGACGATCGCGGCCTGGCCGTGGGGCGAGCGCGCGTTGCGGTCGCCGCGCAGTTGCCGGATGCCCAGAAAGATCAGGTACGCGGCGCCGACGACCTTCATCGCGACGAACAGCGGCGGCATCGCGGCCAGCACCGCGCCGACGCCGAACGCGACGAGCATGACCACCGCGCCTTGCGCGACGAGGTTGCCCGCGATCGTCGCGGCGGTGCCGCGCGAGCCGTAGCGCACCGTGTTGCGGATGACGAGCAGCACGTTGGGGCCCGGCGACAGCGTCGTCGCGAGATAGGCAGCGGCAAACAGCATCCAAGTCTGAATGGACATGCGTTGCTCCGAGAGGCGGTTCCGGCGGTCGGGATGAAGCGATGATGCCACGCCAAAATGACGCGGACCGCCGCCGGAACCGGCGCGGCGCGTCAGCGTGCGTCGCGCACGCAGTATGCGGAGATCGACGACGGCGAATCGATCGCGGACGGCCGCGTCATCCACGCGATCCACGCCGCCCATAACCCGCAGGCGATCAGCACGGCGACGTTCAGCGGCGTCCGGTAGCGGACGATCAGGGTGGCCAGCGGCACGCGTTCCTTGCTCATGTGCATCTCTCCTTCGGTCGTTGCGGATGCGGCGTTACTGGCCGGTGTAGGAGGGCGCTTTCGCGTCGCAGGTCACGGACACCGTCGCGCCGTCGGCGAAATGCAGCCGGAGCGGCACCTTCGCGCCGGGCGCGACGGGCTGGCGCGGTTCCTCCAGCATCACGTGATAGCCCTTCGGCCTGAACGTCACCGTGCCGTGCGCGGGCACGTCGACCGTGTCGACGTGAACCATCTTCGCGGTGCTGCCGGCCGTCTGGGTTTCGTGCATCATCGCCATCCCGAACGCGGGCGTATCGACGCCCGTGAGCGTGACGGGCTTGTCGCCGTCGTTCTTCAGCGTGAAATAACCGGACGACGGCACCGTCGCCGGCATCGTGCGGATCCAGCATGCATCGGCCTGGACGGCCGATGCGGCGAACGTGGCGGGCGCCTGCAGCGCCAGCAGTGCAAACAGCAGGCTGGTCGGAATCGAGCGTTTCATCGAGTGTGTTCCTGATCGGGTAGGGAAGGTCGCCGCGCGGGCATCGTGCGCGTTATTTCACCGTGAACGTGTAGCGGCCCTGCGTGCGGTGCCCGTCGCTCGCCACCGCGACCCATGCGACCGTGTACGTACCAGGCGTCAGGTTCGCCAGCGCCACATGCATCCGCTTCCGGTTGCCGGCGTCGATGGCGGATTTCCCGTCGGCGACCGATTGTCCGTGGCTGTCGGTGACGGCGATCGAACTGAATGCGGGTTCGAGCGTTTCGCTGAAGTCGATCGTGACCGCGTGCGGCGCGCTCGACAGCGCGGCGTCGGCGGCCGGTTCGAGGTTTTTCGGGTGTGCGTGCGCGTGAGCGGCCTGGGCGACGATGAAGCCGAGTGCGACGAGTGCGCCGCGGACGAAAGCAGTGGTTTTCATGACGGGATGATCCGGTTGGAAATGACAAGGAGAACGATGCATTCGACGAACGGCCGCGCGTTCGTGCACGCGCAACCGCCGGAGGCGGGCGAGCGCACGCACGGCGCGACGCCGCGAGCGATACGGTCGAACATGAGATCGTCCTTCGAAACGTGACACGGCATGCACGCGCAGCGCGCGTGCGGACGGCGTGATGCGCGACGGCATCACGCGCGGTGACGACGAATCAGGACGCGAGCGGCGGGGCGCGCGGTTGCGCGGCCGTAAGCGGCTGCGAGCGGCGCAGGCTTTCGAAGCGGGTTGCTTCGCGATGCCGGAGCGGTTGGAAGTTGGCCGCGAACGTCAGTTCGGGCGCGGGCAGGGCGGGTGTATGGGCGAGCAGGCTGCAATAGCCGCAAGCCTGCAGATGGGCCTGCAGGCTTTTCGACGACGCATCGCCGGCATGGTTGCCGCCCGCCGGCCCGGCCGTGCAGTAGCCGGCAAGCAGCGAATCGACGCGGTCTTGCGTCGTCAGCGCTTGCGAGATCGTCGGCGCGAGCGCCGTCATCAGGATGGCGAGCATCCCGATCAGACTGACGATCTTCCGGAAACGACGACTCAGCATGCGATGCGCGGGGCGGCGTATGAACGACGATGGAGCGGATTATGCCACGCACCCGCCGCGAGGGCATGCGGGCACGCGGATTCCGGGAATGATGCGCGGCACGCTTACGCGTGCTTCGCGAGATATTTCGTGATCAGCATCATCTGCGCGGCCCAGCCCTGATCGTTCATCTCGCGCGCCTTCGCGCGACGCGTTGCGATCAACTGGTCGAAACCCGTTTCGGTGATCGTCAGCAGCGTGCCGCCGTTCGCTTCGGCGAGTGCGAAAGTGACGAGCGTCATCGGCTCGGACGCGTAATCGACGTTCGGATCGATCGCGAACGGGTGCCAGCGAAAGGAAAACCGTTGCTTCGGCTCGACGCGATCGACGACGATTTCGAACACGGTGCCGGCATACGGCTCCTGTGCCCTGGCGACGTCGTCGTCGACGCGCGTCGGCGTGATGCGGCCGAACAGCGGCCGGTCGGCGACGAACGGTCCGTCGAACGTCACGCCGAACCAGGTGCCGAATTCCCCGGCATTGCTGACGGCTTCCCAGACGCGCGCCAGCGGCGCGGCGAGCAAGGCTTGTTTCTCGATGCGATCGGTGGACTGGGTCATCGCGTTCTCCTGACGGGCATGCTTGATGCGGGACGGCGCACGGCCGCGCGCCGCGTTCAGTCGATCATCACCGCGTCGGGCACGTCGAGCACGACATCCGAGGTCGCGACGGCCACGCACGGCAGCGTATAGCCGTCGGCCTTTTCCTCGCGGCTCAGGCCCGGCCATTCGATCGTATAGCGTACGCTGCCGCTGACGATCCTGCACAGGCAGCTTCGGCACGTGCCGTTGCGGCACGAGCGCGGCAGCCTGACGTGCGCGAACGCGGCAGCCTCGAGGAGCGTCAGCGAATCGGGGGCGTCGAACGTCGCGCCGAGCGGCTCGATGCGTACGAGAGGCGGGTGGTCGGGATCGGTCATGGGGCGAAGCGGGCGGCGGCGCGGCGGTAACACAAGGCAAGCGCCAAGCATACCCGAAGGCGGTGCGGCCGGCGCCCGTCGGGCAGCCGGCCCGGGACGTCAGTGTCGGCGCAGGTAGCGGTACACGGTATTGCGCGCGAGCCCGAGTTCCCGCGCGGCGGCCGATACGTTGCCGCCGTGCCGCGCGAGCACCGCGTCGATCACCGCAGCCTGGTGGCTCTGCAGGGTCGTTGCTTCGCGCGTGTCGGACGGCGCGGCCTCCGCCACGGGCGCGTCGTCGCAGTCGAGCCAGAAATCGTCGGGCAGGTGCGCGAGCGTGATTTCGGCTTCGTCTTCGGCGAGCATGCCGGCCGTGCGCAGCACGTTGGTCATTTGCCGCAGGTTGCCGGGCCAGCGGTGCCGCATGAACGCGTCGAGCACGTCGGTCGCGAGGCGGTTCGGCATCGGCTCGCTGCGACCGAGCCGCGCGAGGATCCGCTGGACCAGTGCCGGCAGGTCGGTGCGCGCGGCGAGCGGCGGCAGCGTGACGGCAAGGCCGTTGATCCGGTAGAACAGGTCTTCGCGGAACGTGCCTTCGGCGATCATCGCACGCAGGTCGCGGTGGGTCGCGCAGACCACGCGCACGTCGACCGGCACCGCGCGTGCGCCGCCAAGCGGCATCACCGCGCGCTCCTGCAGCACGCGCATCAGCCTGACCTGCTGCGCGAGCGGCATGTCGCCGATTTCGTCGAGAAACAGCGTGCCGCCGTCGGCCTGCGCGATCTTGCCGGGGCTGCCGCGCTTGCGCGCACCGGTGAAGGCGCCGTCCTCGTAGCCGAACAGTTCGGCCTCGATCAGCGAATCCGGCAGCGCCGCGCAGTTGACCGCGACGAACGGGCCGTCCGCGCGCGGCGATGCCTGGTGCAGCGCACGCGCGAGCCATTCCTTGCCGGTGCCGGTCTGGCCGAGGATCAGCAACGGCAGGTCGCGCCCACGAATCTTCGCGACGCGTTCGAGCACGGCGGCCATCCGCGCATCGCCGGTGTCGAGCGTCGCGAACGTGATCGCATCCGGGTCCGGCGCCCGTGTGCGCGCGGCCGGCGCGGGTGGCGTGACGGCGACGGCCGTCTTGTGCGCTTCCGCGAATTCGCAGCGCGCGAGCACGCGCACGCCGGTCGACAGCGTGAGGCGGAACGGTGCGCCGGGTGCGCGGGCCGCCTGCTGCGCGAGCTGTCCGAAGTGCATGCCGAACAGCGCATCGCAGCCTTGATGCTGCAACGCATCGAAGGTCGCGCCGAGCTGGAATTGCGCGCTGCGGTTCGCGGCGATCAGCCCGCCGTCGGGGCCGAACGCGACGAGCCCGGCGAACAGCGAGTCGACGCAATCCTCGTGGGCGTGGAAGCGCAGCCGCAGTGCTTCCGCGCACTGGTTCGCGAACAGATGGTTCTCGATCAACTGCGCGGACATCCGCACGAGCGCGAGCGTATGGGGGCTGAAGCCGCGCGGGTCGCCGCTCACGTCGAGCGTGCCGAGCGTGCGGCCGAACGGATCGATGATCGGCGCGCACGAGCAGGTGAGGATATGGTTCGCGCGCAGGAAGTGTTCGGCACCGTGCACGGCGACCGCCTGGCCCGATGCGAGCGCGGTGCCGATCGCGTTGGTGCCGCGCGCGCCTTCGGCCCACGACACCCCGGTGCACAGCGCGACGCGGTTTGCTTTTTCGATGAAGTCCGCGTCGCCGATGCTGTGCAGGATCACGCCGTCGGCGTCGGTGAGCAGCACGAGGCTTTGCGTGTCGGCGATCTGCGCGTGGAGGTTCTCCATCACCGGGCGCGCGTGCGCGAACAATGCGTGGTTCGTGTCGAGCAGTTCGCGCAGCGCGAGCCGCGACAGCGGCGAGAAATCGGGGCGCTCGTTTGCGCGCAGGCCGACCGCGGTCGAACGGGCATGCGCCTGCGCGAGCAGGTCGTTGCGGCCCGCGGTGGCGGGCAGCACGAAAGGTTGAGGCATGTCTTGTCTCCTGTCGACCAGAGTTAGCGCTTTAGCGCTTACTCTGGTCCCATGCTTCGCGGTCGGTCCCAGTTAGCGCTTCAGCGCTTACTGGGGCCCCATGCTTCGCGGTCGGCCCCAGTTAGCGCTTTAGCGCTTACTCTGGTCCCATGCTTCGCGGTCGACCCCAGCTCACGCTCTGCACCGCACCATCCGCCACCCGGGCCGCCGCCATCGATATCGCCTCATCATACAAGCGCCGCGCGCGTTGTGCGACTGCGTACAAAACCCCCTTGCTTTTAAGCGTCCGCCTGCAATGATGAAAGTGGAGCACGCACGCGCCGTGTTCCGCATCGCAACATGCATGCGACGTGACATGCATCCGTTCGGGAGACCCATCATGGTTCGGACGGAACTGAGAGTCGTGTTGGCGGCCATCGCCACTTTCATCATGCTGGGCGGCATCGCCGTCGCGATCCACGGTCTGCTGTTCGACCTGAGCGATGCGGTGCAATACGGGGCCGCCGCGATCGCGGTAGGTGCCACGACCGCCGCAATCGCACTGAACATCTGGCCCACCGATCCCCACTGACGCCGCTCGGCAAAACGGTGCCGGATGTCGCGCTGGTCTGATGAAAAAGCGCGTCGGAACGACGCACATCGTAAATTTTGCCTCCTGCGCGAAACCGTCTACAGTGGAATGCAACCGGCACGCATTGTCCGCGCCATACCCCCGTGGATGCTGCCTCTGCCGGCGAGCCCGCGTAAATTTTCGTCCGGCCGGTAGCGGACGACGGACGCGGTCATTTGCTTTCTACCGGACAAGGCGGCTCCCATGCAGATCCATTTCACGAATGAGAAGCCCGAATATTCGGGGCGCGACCTGATGCTTGGTTTCACGGCGCTGGTCAATGGCGAGCGCGTCCAATGTCAGATCACCGCCGAGGCGCTGGAGGATCATTTCGGTGCGGCATCGCCGCGCTTCGAGGACATGGTCGGTGCGTACGATCAGCACCGCGAGCGTATCGAGGCGGCCGCACGGCGGTTGCTGTCCGAGACGCGCGCGCAATGCGTGACGCTGCGCAGCGGCTACGTGCGCTTCTACGAGGCGAACTGGCGCTGAACCGGACGACCGGGCAGCGACGGAGCGGGCGTCGGATACCGGCGCCCGTGTCATATCGACGCATGCTCGTCCGATAGCGCGCCCGCGCGGGGCGGTGCCCGGCACGATTCGAACGTCGCGCCAGCGCGCTGGCGTGCGTGCGTTCCCGCGTTCCGTTTCGCTCAATCCGCGCCGCTCAGCACGTACGCGTCGCCGGTTGCGCCGTTCGCGCGCGCGATGCGTGCGAAGCCCGTGTCGGCGAGGTGCATGCCCGCAATCAGCAAGTTATCCGAAGCGACTTCGGCGAGCGTGGCCGCGCGCGTCGACGATGCCTGCGACGGATCGTGATCGAACGCGATCGACACGTCGGGGCGAGCAACCTGAATCGGCGCGAAATGCACGAGATCGCCCCAGATCAGCAGGCGCTCGCCATGCGATTCGATGCGATAGCCGGTGTGGCCGGGCGTGTGCCCCGGCAGCGGCACTGCGACGATGCCGGGCAGCACGTCGCCTGCCGCCTCGATGGTGCGTAGCTGCGCGCGATACGCGTCGAACGTGCGCCGCGCGATCCGGAAATTGCCGCGTGCGCGCTCGCTTGCCCGCTCATACATGCCGTCGTCCAGCCAGAACGCACGTTCCCGTTCGTGAATGAACACCTCCGCTTGCGGAAAGGCCGGCCGTCCGTCCGTGTCGAGCAGGCCGCCGATGTGGTCCGGATGGGCGTGCGTCAGCAGGACCGTGTCGATGTCGCGTGCATCGATGCCGGCTCGCGACAGCGACGGACGCAGCAGGCCGCCCCAGTTCCGGATGCCGCCGGCGCCGGTATCGACGAGCACGGTGCGCCCGTGCCCGCGTATGACGTAGCAGTTGATGTTGACGTCGGACGGCGCGTGTATGCCGGCCCTGTGCATGATGCCGGCCGCGTCGTCGACGTCGATGTTCGACAGCAGGTCGAGGCTGGCCGTCAGCGTGCCGTCGCTGATCGCGGTCACCGTGAAATCGCCGACCTGGCGACGCGGGAAAGATGGGCGGGGAACCGAGGCGCTCATGGGTCAATGTCGGGCGTGAAGGTGGGTGGCGTCATAGCCGAAGCAGCGGATCCGTGCGACGAATCCGGTGTGGCGAAGAATCTCGCGATCCAGTTCCGTCATGAACCGGGTCATCAGTTCAGTGGTGCGAAATGATGTGATGCGAAAGCGGATCTCCGCGCTGACCGGATGTCCGCAGCCGTGCCGGACCGGCACATATACGACATGGACCGTGCCGGGTGCGGCGCTCAACACGTCGGTGCAAATCCTCTCGCACGCCGACGACAATGCGTCGAGCGCCGCGCTGGTCGGCATGCTCGCTTCGGGGATCGAAATCGTGACGTTGGGCATGGTCGGGCTCCGGTCAGCGTGAGGTTGTCGACGCCGGCGCGCTGACGAGTGGGTCACCCATCGGCGCATAGAGCCGGATCGCGGCATCGGACGCGAGTCGAGCCTGATCGTGCGCGAGTACGGCCAGCCAGCGCGCCGCCGGCCGGCGATCCAGCGCGACTGCATGCATGGCCGTGGCGGCGATACCTGCTCGCGCGAACGGGGCGAGGTCGTCGCAAACGGCCAGCCATTGATGGCCGGAGACGGCGGGCGCGGGTGCCGCGCAGTCGTATACGTTGCGACGCCACTCGACGATATGCGGCTGCCAGCGCGCGAAATTGCCGCCGCCCTTGTCGCGATACTCGGCCGACGTCAGCACGTCCGGGCCGTCGATCGTATGCAGCGCGAGGTAGACGGGGCCGTCGCCGCCGAGCGCGCGAAAGCGTTGCGACGTGCGAAAGCCGGATACGGAAATCAGCGCCGGCAGTTTGATCCGGCTGTAGAAGTCGTTCCACTCGGCTTCGACGGCGGGCTCGGCGATGCTGCATTCAACGGCATAGATCATGACTTCTCCACGGGGGGGGGGGCGAGCGGCCTTCGGAATCGAACGGCTGGCTCGACGGGTTGAGTTTTTGTCATGATAATGAGCGGCACGACGGGCGAAAAACGATGATTCGTCACCGTTCAATGACATTTGATCAAGCCATGACCGATGGCGGTCGGACCGGGAGCAATCGTGACGCGACGCAGGATTCCGAGCAATTCGGCATTGATGGCATTCGAGGCCGCGGCGCGGCATGGAAGTTTCGCGCGCGCCGCCGACGAACTGGCGTTGACGGAAGGCGCGATCAGCCGGCAGATCGGCCGGCTGGAGGCGTTCCTGGGCGTCGCGCTGTTCGAGCGGGTCGGCAACCGCGTGCGGTTGGCGCCGAACGGCGTGCGCTACGCGGCGCAGGTTCGCGAAGTGCTGGACCGGCTCGAGCGCGACAGCCAGTACATGATGGGGCAGCCCGGTGACGGCGGCAGCGTCGATATCGCCGTGACGCCGACGTTCGCGACGCGTTGGCTGATTCCGCGGCTCAAGGGATTCCAGACGCAGCATCCGAACATCACGGTGCACTTCGCCGACCGTGCGGAGCCGTTCGTGCTGGCCGGCAGCGGTTTCGATGCGGCGATTCACTTCGAGCACCCGGCCTGGGCCGGCATGCACACGTACCGGCTGTGCGAGGAGGTGCTGGTGCCGGTCTGCCATCCGTCGCTGCTCGCGGGCGGGCAGCCGAACATGTTGCTGGGCACGCTGCCGCGCCTGCACAAGCGCCAGACGCCCGATGCGTGGTCGGCGTAAGTGCAGGAGACGGGGTTGCCGGTGAGCAATCCGGCCGCCGGCGCACGCTACGACCTTTACTCGATGCTGATCGCGGCGGCGCTGGCCGGGCTCGGCGTCGCGCTGGTGCCGCGTCTCTATGTCGACGCCGAGATCGCGCAAGGGTTGCTCGCCGCGCCGTGGCCCGATGGGCGGGGCGTGGTCAAGCGCTTCTGTCTCGTGTTGCCCGATGCGCTGGAACTGGGCGAAGGGCCGGTGCAGACCTTCGCGCGCTGGGTGCTTCGGCAGGCGGAAGCTTGACCGGCGCTCACTCGCTCCACGCGCGTAGCCGAATCGAGAACACAACAAAAACGCCACCCGAAGGTGGCGTTTTCGTTTCATCGTGCAGCGCACGGGGGCGCGCGTGCGTCACTCGCTGCCGAGATAGAAGAAGCGGAACAGGAACACGGCCGCGATGATCCACACGATCGGCTTGACCGTGCGGGCCTGGCCCGTCAGCAGCTTCAGGCCGCCGTACGCGATGAAGCCGAACGCGACGCCGTTCGCGATCGAGTAAGTGAACGGCATCAGCAGCGCGGTCAGCGCGGCCGGCACGGCTTCGGTCGCGTCGTCCCACGGCACGTCGACCATCTCGCGCAGCATCAGGCACGACACGTACAGCAGTGCCGGTGCCGTGGCGTAGGCCGGCACGACGCCGGCGAGCGGCGCGATGAACAGGCACGCGAGGAACAGCACGGCGACGGTGATCGCCGTCACGCCCGTGCGGCCGCCGGCCTGCACGCCCGACGCGCTTTCGATATACGCGGTGGTCGACGACGTGCCGAGCACCGAGCCCGCGACGATCGCGGTGCTGTCGGCGAGCAGCGCCTTGTTCAGGCGGTTCATCTTGCCTTCGACGAGCAGCCCCGCGCGGTTCGCGACGCCCATCAGCGTGCCGGTCGCGTCGAACAGTTCGACGAGGAAGAACACGAGGATCACGTTGATGATGCCGGTCGACAGCGCGGCGCCGATGTCGAGCTTGAACAGCGTCGCGTCGATCGACGGCGGCGCGGAGAACACGCCGTGGAACTGGTTGTCGCCGAAGAAGAACGACAGGATCGTGACGCCGATGATGCCGATCAGGATCGCGCCGCGCACGCGCAGGTGGTCGAGCGTGACGATGGTGAAGAAGCCGATGATCGCGAGGATCGTGTCGTGCTTGTGCAGGTCGCCGAGCGTGACGAGCGTGGCCGGGCTGCCGACGATCACGCCCGAGGTTTTCAGCGAGATGATGCCGAGGAACAGGCCGATGCCGGCGGTGATCGAGATGCGCAGCGATTTCGGAATGCCGTTGACGATCGCCTCGCGCACGCGGAACAGCGTGACGAGCAGGAACAGGCAGCCGGAGATGAACACGGCGCCGAGCGCGGCCTGCCACGTGAAGCCCATCCCCTTGACGACCGTGTACGCGAAATACGCGTTCAGGCCCATGCCGGGCGCGCAGGCGATCGGGTAGTTCGCGTACAGCCCCATGATGATCGACGCCAGCGCCGCGACGAGGCAGGTCGCGACGAACACGGATTCCTTGGGCATGCCGGCATCGCCGAGGATCGCGGGGTTGACGAAGATGATGTAGGCCATCGTCAGGAACGTGGTGACGCCCGCGAGTATTTCGGTGCGGAAGTCGGTGCCGGCTTCGTCGAAGCCGAAATACCGCTTGATGGATTCCATGAAGGCGTTTCTCCGGTCGGGTTGTCGTGTTGCTTGTTGTTTATGCCGAATTGTTGTAAGGCAGCGGCGAGGCCGGCCTACTGTAACCAGCCACTATTGCGACGCTATCGGCGGATTGTAATAGCGCGGATAGCTCGGACGATATAGTTGCGGGGCACGATCGGCAGCGTTCGCGCGAACGGTGGGACAGGCCGGCCGCGCGACGAAGGCGCGCATTTTACCGGTTCGGACCAGGCGGGCAGGTAGAAACGATGGAAACGATTCGATGGCGGGCGGGCCGTGTCGGCCGATGCGGGCGCAACGGCATGATCGACGTGCGGTGCATGGCCGCCACGTGACGGTATGCGACCGCAACGGCACGCCCGCACGAGGGGCGAACACAGGACGGACGCAGTGCGCGCGCACATGACCGACGCGGGTGCGCGGCGGCGCGCAGCGGTCATTCGTCAGTCCAGGCGGTTGCAGATATCGGGGTATCCTGCGCCGAAGCCGTCGCGTCCGCAACTGTCATTTCGCGGCGCGGGCCGGACTGTGGTTTCTGTGTAAAAGATTGCAAGACGTCATCGCGTTAACCGGCAAGTCTTTCTAGGATAGATACACCGCGCACACACGTCGCGCCAGTTGTTGCCGACGCGGGGGAGTCGCAGTCCGTGCAGGCCAGGCGGTGAAGCGCGGTGACGGTCGTTGCGCATTCGGGCAGGCGCGACCGGTTGCGATTGCCCGATGCGGGTTTGTCCGTCATCACGGAGGTCAGCATGTTGAACTGGATCAGCCGTTGGGCGATGCGGCACGCCCCCACGCCGGAAAAAACCGCTGCGTCGATGCTCGTGACGGCGCGCATGGAACTGTTCGCAGCCGAACAGCGCGTCATCGATGCGAAATTACAGGCGGATTACTGGCGTACGCGGGTGTCATTTCTCGAGGAGGTGCAAAAGCAAGGCATCGACCCGTGGGTGACCTCGCAGGCGGCGCAACGCCCCGACCTCGATTCCACGCCTCGCAGCACGGGCCCGCGTCTCGCCGCCAGCACCTGATGCACGTGATGCATGTCAGGGTTGCGCACGGCGCGCGATCGCTCGCGGCACGCACGTGCGTGCCGCGTCATTCGATGCGCACCTGCGACGCGTCGCGTCGCGGGTGCGTCCGTTTCCGGATGCGCTGATTCAGTGCGTCCCGGCATCCCGTCGCGCGCGTGAGCGCGCATCGTCAATCCCGTATTCGCCATCGTCCGACGAGCAAACGTTGCATGCGCGCGAGCGTGCGTCTCAGCCGTTCGCCGCGCTTCACGTACGCCGTCGTGATCGACGCCTCGGCCGGCCGGTCGTCATCGGTGCCGAGCCAGATGCGATCGCCGCGCGCGATGCGCAGCACGTCGCCGGGTTGTACCCAGTAGTCGTCGACGCTCGGCGGCCGCGTGATCCACAGCGGCGCGCCGTGCGCGCGGATTTCCGCATCGCTCGGCGCGCGCCAGGTCAGCGTCGTGCGCGGCGCGACCGCGAAACGGATCACGACGGTCGGTAACGCGATCGCGCCGACGCGGCGCGAATCGGGACGGTCGAACAACGGGCTTGCCTGGTCCATCGTCTTCTCCATTCGTTGAGCCGGACGGATGACGCGCACCAGAACAAAAAGGCCTCATCCGTTTCCGGTGAGGCCTTGTGTGACATGCGGTACTGCTCGGATGCTAACGCACAAGCGCCTCCCGTGATCCATTCTTTCGAATGTTCAGCGGGCAATGATTCGCGATGGCGATGAGCTTGAACGTAGGCATGCGAACGAGTTTGTCGATGTCGTACAGCGTTGTCAACGACTATTTTCGAGATATGTGACGATCACGCGTCGCGCTGGGCGAGGCCGTTGACGAGCAGTTCGGACAGCAGGCCCGTCATCCCGTTCGGATGCGTGGCGGCGCGTGCCTTCAGCTGTTCGACGAGGTCGGCGTTGAGCTTGCACGCGAACGGCACGAGGCCTTGTTCCTGGTCGAGCTTGCGCTGCGCGCGGCGGTCGAGCTTCGCCGCGTCCTCGGCGCCCTTGCCGAAGCGGGCGGAGCTGGACTGCTTCATCGCCTGCGTCAGCTTGAGCGCCTTGTTCTTTTCTAGATCGGTTTTCTTCATGGCCATCGCGGCACCTCCGGGAAATGAAGCCGCGATTGTACGCATTTCGGCCGGCGCCCCCGCCGAAACCGTCGCGAACCCGCTTGCGGGCCCGGTCACGCGCCCTTCGTCGTGCCCCAGTTGCCGCCGTGCGCGGCCGCCTGCGCGGCCGGCGAGCGCGCCAGATACGCGAGCGCCTGCTCGGTCGAGCCTTCGTGGTGCGGCGTATAGCCCGGCCTGAAATAGCGCAGCGCCGCGCCGATCACCTTCCAGAACGACGGCAGGTGCCCGCGCCGCGAACCCTTCCACCACGACAGCACGAAACCCGGATAACGGCCGGCGGCGGGATCTCGCCGGTACATGAATTTCGCGCCGCTCGTGATGAAGTAGAGAAGCAGCACGATCACGAACGCCATGTGCACGCAACGCTCCGGATAGTTGCCGCCCATGTGGTTGTAGATATCGAACGCGACGGTCCGGTGTTCGACTTCCTCCGCGCCGTGCCAGCGCAGCAGGTCGACCATCGTCGGGTCGGCGCGGCCTTCGTCGAGCCCGTGCGCGTTGAGCACCCAGTTGCCGAGATAGCCGAAGAAATGTTCGAGCGACGCGATCACCGCGAGCTGCTGACGCAGCCAGAAGCGCGTGTGACCGATCTTCAGCCCGAACGGCGCTTCGCCCAGCACGCGCGTGAACAGCCAGTTCAGTTTCTGCGTGAACGGCTTCGTGTCGATCCCGTGCCGGTCGTAGTAATGCTTGAGCACGCCGCCGTGCGAGCGCGAATGCACGGCTTCCTGGCGCAGGAAGCCTTCGGCTTCGTCGCGCAGGCGCGCATCGGTGATGTTCGGCAGCGCCTTGTTGTATACGCGGCAGAACCACAGTTCGCCTTCCGGGAACAGCAGGTTCAGCGTGTTGATGATGTGCGTGCTGCCCGGGTCGTTCGGCACCCACGTGATCGGCGTGTCGCTGAAGTCGAACTTCACGTGCCGGGCCTTGATCTTGTGATAGTCGGCGGTAGCGGTCATCTGTGTCTCCGTTCCTGTGCGGCGCGCCGCGCCGTCAATGCGATGCCATGCTGACGCGGGCGAGCATCCGGCCGAGCCACGGCATGAAGCGGCCGACGAAGCGCAGCGCGTGCGCCTCGGTGCCCACGGCCACGACCGGCCGGTTGCGCAGCACGCCGTCGACCATCGCCTGCGCGACGGTTTCCGGCTTCAGGCCGCGCATCTGGTACAGCTTCGTCGCGCGTTTGCGCAGCCGCGCCTCGTCCCGTGCGTTGGCGCCCGCGTATTGCGTCGACGCCATGATTCCGGTTTCCGCGAAGCCGGGGCAGACGGCCGTCACGCCGATGCCTTTTTCCGCGAGTTCCGCGCGCATGCATTCGTTGAGCATCAGCACGGCGGCCTTCGTCGTCGCGTACGCGGGCAGGTCGCGCGACGGCCCGAACGCGGCGGCCGACGCGGTGTTGACGATGTGGCCGCCCGTGCCGCGTGCGGCCATCTGCTGCGCGAACAGCCGCGAGCCGTGGATCACGCCCCACAGGTTCACGTGCAGGATGCGCTCCCAGTGCCGTTCGCTCGTGTCGAGAATGCCGCCGGCCATGCCGATGCCCGCGTTGTTGATCACGACATCGGCGCCGCCGAGTTCGCTGCCGACCCATGCCGCGAGCGCTTCCATCTCGTCGGCGGAGCCGACGTCCACGCGTTTCGCATGCGCCTGCGCGCCGGTCAGCCCGAGCAGCAGCGCGGTGCGCTCGGCGCTCGCGAGATCGATGTCGCACGCGACGACGGTCGCGCCTTCGCGGGCGAATGCAAGCGCCGCGCAGCGGCCGATGCCGCTGCCCGCGCCGGTGACGACCGCGACCTTGCCGCTGAAGCGGCCGCTGGTCGCGCGGCGGCGTGCGTTCGCGAGCGCGGGCGGCTCGTCGCCCGATTCGACGGCGTCGATCAACTGTTCGGCGAGACCCGCGAAGCGCGCGGGATCGGCGAGCGGCAGCCAGTGGCCGGCCGCGACTTCGCGGCGGTAATACTGCGGCACCCAGCGCGACAGGTTCTCGGACAGCGCCGGGCTCACGTATTTGTCGCCGAGCGGCACGATTGTCTGCACCGGCGCGTGCGCGTAGCGCTCGCGCGGCGCGAACAGGCAGCGGATGAAGTTCGCGCGATAGAGGCGCACGCCGCGCGCGCCGTCGTCGGCCTGCGTCGCGCGCGGCGTGGCGGGGGTCTTCTCGACCCGGCGCAGCAGGCCCGGCCATGCGCGGCCGAGCCACAGCCGCCAGCCGAGCTCGGGGATGAACGGCAGATGGAACAGATACACGTACCACGAGCGCACGAGCTGCCCGCCGAGCCTGGCCAACGACGCGGGCGTCGGATGCAGCACGCGTTCGCGCAGCCAGAAGCCGACGTGGTCGAGGCATGGCCCCGAGCACGACGTATACGACGCGATGCGGCCGGCGAGCCGCGGATCCGTGACGAACTCCCAGCCCTGGATCGAGCCCCAGTCGTGCGCGATCAGGTGCACCGCGCGGCCGGGGCAGAGCGCGTCGATCACCGCGATGAAGTCGTCGGTCAGCTTCGCGAGGTGGTAATCGGCCGTGCGCTTCGGCGCGCCGGACAGGCCCGCGCCGCGCACGTCGTAGGCGATCACGTAGTGCTTGCGCGCGAGCAGAGGCGCGACGTGCTGCCAGACGCTGCTGTCGTCGGGGTAGCCGTGCACGAGCACGACCGGCGAGCGGGCCGGGTCGCCCCAGGTCCTGACCGCGAGCGTCAGGTCGCCGGAGGCGACGGCCGTCTCGCTGTGAACCGATTCGAACAGGGCCAGCGGCGCTTCATCGGAAAGAGGCTGCATCGTGTGTCCGTCGTTCAGGGATTCGGTGGAAGGCGGCGTTCGTGTCAGGCGGCCGCCGGCACGCTCGCGACGGCCTGCGCGCGTTCGGCCTGGCGGCGCTGCCAGCGGCGCACGTGCGGCAGGTCGTCGTCGAGCCAGTACGCGTCGTCGTCGGTGATCACCAGCAGTTCCTCGAATTTCGCGCCGACGCCGGCGAAGCCGAGATGCGGCTCCACGGCCCACAGGCCCGGCACCGGCGCGTGTTCGGAGCGGCGGTCGATCGACCACAGCGGCGACCAGCCCTGCTGCTTCGCCGCGCGGCCCTGATCGAGCAGCAGGTTGCGCGTCGCGTTCAGCCCGAAGCGTGCGACGAAGCGCGGTGTCGACAGCTTGTGGATCTTCGCGACGCGATGCGCGAGCACCTTGAACGGATAGGCCTTGTGGCGCGGCTCGACGCCCTGGCGGCGACACAGCGCGTCGACCGCCTGCGCGACCTCGGCCATCGGGCGGCGCTCCTTCACGAGCCGCACGATCATGTCGCGATGGTCCATCAGGTCGTCCTGCAACTGTTCGAGGATCGGGTTCTGGCCGAGACAGTGCGCGTAGCCGACGTCCGCGACGATCCCGTCGAGCACGGGCGCAACGTCGAGGATCACGGGCATGTCGGTCTCGAGCTGGCGGTTGCTCGGGAAGAACGCGAGGTTGAAGCCGCCCATGTGCTTCAGGCCGGAGAAGCCTTGGAACGCCGTGCGGTCGCCGAACCACGCGAACGGCTTGTGCAGCCAGTCGTGCACGCCGTTGTCCTGCAGCCATTCGGTCAGCAGGCGCGCGGCTTCCTTCTCGGTGATGCCGGGGTAGAGCATCGCGCCGACGGTCTCGACGCAGCGATAGGCAAGCTGCTGGACCGCGCGGAATTGCGGCAGCTCGTCGAGATGGACTTCCGGCAGCGGATGATCGGGCATGTTGCGTCTCCATGTGTCGGCCTGCGTTCGGCGACGCGGGCGAATTATTCAGTCAGCATTTAATGTGTCATTGACCGATGTAAAGATCATAGCCGGTTCGACGTGGCGCGGAGGTGAGGGCTTCTCCTAATGAAGGCCGAAATGGAGGGGACGCTCTAGGTTTTCGGCGGTCGGGGCCGGATGGCCGTCGCCGTGCACGTGGCCGGTGCGGGAGGGCCGGCCGGAGCGCGCGCGGTGGCGGCGCCGGCCCGGCATGTCGCACCGGATCAATTCCCCGTCGTGTCGTGGCGAGACGCTGTCAAATTGCCGAAATAATTTCGTCACATCATTCGCCCCCGATTCGAAGCCTTTCCGGCTTCGCGGAGCGGGTGTGCCGCGCGTTGCGCGGGGCAGCGATCCAAGCCGATTCGACCATTCCACGGAGAGAGACCATGCAACGCCGCAAGTTCATGAACACCCTTGCCGCTGCGACCGCTGCGACGCCGCTGATGCTCAAGGCCGGCATGGCCGGCGCGAAGAGCGCGACCGCGCCGGACGCGCTGGACCCGGGCCGCTGGTCGCCGTTCAACGCCGCGCGCCTGCAGGCGGTGCTCGACCGGCACGGCGTCGCGAGCGCGCGCTACGACGGAAAGCGCCGCCCGTACGCGGTGTTCGACTGGGACAACACGTGCATCATGAACGACTGCGAAGAGGCGTTGCTGATGTACCAGATCAACCATCTGCAGTACAAGCTGACGCCGGACGAGTTCGTCGGCGTGATGTGGAAGGACGTGCCGAAGGGCGCGTTCATGAAGGACTACACGACCGTCGACGGCAAGCCGGTGACGATGGAGGATCTCGCCGCCGACGTCGAGTCCGACTACCGTTGGCTTCATGCGAACTACAAGGGCCTCGGCGGCGACAAGAGCCTCGACGAGATTCGCGAGACCGACCAGTTCAAGGATTTTCGCGCGAAGCTGTACTTCATGTACGACGCGATCTGCGACACGCATCCGCTCGAAGTCGGCTACAAGTGGATCATCTACTTCTACAAGAACATGACGACCGCCGAGCTGCAGGCGATGGCGGAAGCGTCGAACAACTACGGTATCGGCGACGCGCTGCGCAAGGTCCGCTACGAAAGCCCGAAGACGCTGCCGGGCAAGGCCGGCGTGGTGGCCGACACGCATTTCCACGGCATCCGCATTCACGAGGAAATCCGCGCGGTGATGCACACGCTGCGTGCGAATGGCATCGACGTGTACGTGAGCACCGCGTCGCTCGACGATGTCGTGCGCGTATTCGCCGGCAATCCGAACTATGGCTACGGCGTGCCGCCCGAGAATGTGATCGGCCTGCGGCTCGACATGCAGGACGGCAAGTACACGAGCACCTATCCGGCCGGCTGGCATTTCAACTGGGGGCCCGGCAAGACGGTGGGCATCCGCAACGTGCTCGCGTCGAAGAAGGGCTACGGCCCGCTGCTGGTGTTCGGCGACAGCGACGGCGACGCGTGGATGCTGCGCGACTTCAAGGACACCGCGGCCGGCGTGATCGTCAACCGGATGAAGAAGGGCGAGATCGGCGCGGACAGCAAGCTCGCGGCCGAACAGATCGGCAATCCGGACGCGCGTTTCCTGCTGCAGGGCCGCGACGAGCACACGGGCCTGATGATCCCGGACGAGAAGTCGATCAAGTACGGCAAGACGGATCGCAAGCTGCTGGCTTGACGCGTGGCGGGTGGGGGCCGGACTGAATTTCCGGCCGCCATCCGCTGCCGGTTGAAGCACGCAAGTTTTGTTCGTCAGACATACCCCCCAAAAAATACCTCCGGACATAAGGTGCTGGCCACGGTAGGTCAGCCCTTGCCGCGATCGCACAGTGCCGCCGTGACACTTTCCAAGCTTGTGTGCGCGTCGCTGTGAATTCGCAGAACTTCCTTGCGCTCCGTCGTACGTTTCGTTGATTCCGTCGCCGATACAGGCGAAGTGCGGCGAGATGGCGCATGCCTGCGTGATGGACGGATGCACTACGATGCGTCCATTCAGCGAGCAATGACGATGCAAGTGCATGAACTCGAGTGTCGTTGAGCGCTTATCCCGATGGAGTCCATATGCCCTTTGATTTTGCGGTGGGCGTCGGCAGGCGTTGCACACTGTATTCGCGAAGTGAATATCGCTCGCGTTTCCCTTCCGGCACACCGGGGGAAAAGGCGGGAAAGGAGCTTGTGGGGGCGGCCGGCGTGGGAGACCTGGCACGCGATACCGCGCAACTTGCGCGCCTGCGCGATTTTCTTGAGGACTGCCGCGTCGGGCACTACGCGCAGAGCATTGAGCCGCAACAACTTTTGCCGGCATTGCAGCGCGCCATGAGCGGCGGTGACGTCATTGCGATTGTTGAGCAGCTACGCTCATCCGGGGTAAGCAGTCGAGGAACCGATCAGCCGCCGCGCCCGCGATCGATCACATTCTCGCCGTCTCAGCTATTCAAGCGCGCGGCCGGCGCAGCGACCAGTTTGGACACGTCGAATCGCGCGGTACGCAAGCTTTCCGTCAACGATGGAATCGCGATATGGTTTGCGAAACCGGGCGACATGCTGCCCGATGGCACCATAGCCACGGCGCTGGGTAGCGCGCAGCCGTTTGAATACGTTCCCGATGATCTGACCGGTGACGTGATGGAGATGGCAGGTGCGGATCGCGGCAGAATGTACGCTTGCGACGTGATCTCGGCGGAGTGCAAAGGCTCCGTATTGCGCGTGTTTCCGAGCCAGTATCTGAACGCGACACTCAACGATATTCAGAGCGACGCGCGCGGCGGAGTCAAGGATGCCCGCAAAGCCCTCAAACTCCTGAACGACAACCGATTCAAAAAGTAGGATCTAACATGACTCACCCGATATTTGACTTGCTGACGAAGCTGGACGTTGCGCGTGTTTCTTACGCGCTCAGTCGTCACCGGTCGGACTCCGTCCTCGTTTCCGTAACGGTCGTTGGGCAACGTATCGAGATTGACGTGTTCGAAGACGGGCACATGGAAGTTTCCCGATTCGTTGGCAACGAAGACATTGAGGGCGGGGCGGAGTTGATCGATTCGATCTTGGCATCGGCTGCATAGCCGGCATGGCCATACACTGACGCTCATCCGCATGGCGGGTAGCGGGTTCGCGTTTCGGGATGTCGACAGATTGCGCGTGAACGCTTCTCGATGCCGGCAACCGCTGACCCTCACCGCTCGCGCGGCGGCCCCAACCGATCCAGCAACGCGCTCAGCAGATCCACCGGCAGCGGAAACACGATCGTCGAATTCTTGTCCGCCGCGATCGTCGTCAGCGTCTGCAGGTAGCGCAACTGCATCGCCTGCGGCTGCTGCGCAAGCCGCTGCGCCGCCTGCAGCAGCTTCTCCGACGCCTGCAATTCGCCTTCCGCGTGAATCACCTTCGCGCGCCGTTCGCGTTCGGCCTCGGCCTGTCGCGCGATCGCCCGGATCATCGTTTCGTTCAGGTCCACGTGCTTGATCTCGACCGTCGACACCTTGATTCCCCACGCATCGGTCTGCGCATCGAGCGTCTTCTGGATGTCGGCATTCAACTGCTCGCGCTCGGCGAGCAACGCGTCGAGTTCGTGCTTGCCGAGCACCGCGCGCAGCGTCGTCTGCGCGAGCTGGCTCGTCGCCTCGAAGAAGCGCGCGACCTGGATCACGGCCTTCTCCGGATCGACGACGCGGAAATACACGACCGCATTGACCTTCACCGACACGTTGTCGCGCGTGATCACGTCCTGCGCGGGCACGTCGAACACGACGGTGCGCAGGTCGATCCGCACGACCTGCTGGACGATCGGGATGATCAGCACGAGCCCCGGCCCCTTCACCTTCCAGAACCGGCCGAGCATGAACACGACGCCGCGTTCGTACTCGCGGAAGATGCGGATCGACGATGCGACCAGCACCACGGCGAAGACGATCAGGACGCCGCTGAAGCCGAACGTGTAGCCCATCATGACGGTGCTCCCTGGTGTTGTTGTTCGTGTGCCGGCACGTCGTAGAGCGGCGCGACGGTGAGCGTCAGCCCGTGGCGGCCGGTGACGCGCACGCGGCAGCCGGCGGCCAGCGGCGTGCTGCTCGCGACGCGCCAGCGCTCGCCGTGCACGCGCGCCCAGCCCGCCGCCGACGGGGCGGGGCCGGCCGCGTCCTGCGGCTGGTCGGCGCGCAGGCCGTCGTCGAGCACTTCGCCGATGCTGCCGACCATCGCCTCGGCGCCCGTCACGACCGGCCGCCGCCGCGCGCGCAGCGCGACGCTCGACACGCCGGCGACGAGCAGCCCGCCGCCGACCGCGAGGCCCGCGATCACCTGCCACGGAATGCCGTAGCCGGGCACGTCGGTATCGATCAGCATCAATGCGCCGATCGTGAACGACACGATTCCGCCGAACCCGAGCACGCCGAAGGTCGGCAGGAACGCCTCGGCGACGAGGCAGCCGAGACCGAGCAGCACGAGCCCGAGCCCCGCATAGCTGATCGGCAGCAATTGCATCGCGAACAGCCCGATCAGCAGGCAGATGGTGCCGGCGACGCCCGGCAGCACGAAGCCGGGATTCGCGAATTCGAAGAACAGACCGTAGATGCCGATCGTCAGCAGGATCAGCGCGACGTTCGGATCGGCGATGATCGACAGGAAGCGGCTGCGCCAGTCGGGCGCGAGCACGACGAGCGGCGCATGCGCGGTCGCGACGCGCACCGTGCCGGCGGTCGTCGTCACGGTGCGGCCGTCGAGCTGGCGCGCGAGGTCGGCCGGATCCTGCGCGATCAGGTCGACGACATGCTGCGCGCGCGCCTCGGTCGCCGACAGGCTCAAGGCCTCGCGCACCGCGCGCTCGGCCCATCCGGCATTGCGTCCGCGCAACTGCGCGAGGCCGCGGATGTACGCGGCGGCGTCCTGGGTCGCCTTGCGGATCTCGGTCGACTGCGTATCGTTCGGCAACTCGGCTGGCGTCGCGGATGCGCCCGATGCGCCGGCCGCACCCGATGCCCCGGCCGGCGACGGTCGGGGCGCGCCCGGCGTCCCTGGCGCACCCGGCGCGCCACCGCCGATGCCGAACTGCACCGGCGACGCCGCGCCGAGATTGGTGCCGGGCGCCATCGCGGCGACGTGGCTCGCGTAGACGATATAGGTGCCCGCGCTCGCGGCCCGTGCGCCGCCCGGCGCGACGAACGCGGCGACCGGCACCGGCGAGCCGAGGATCGCCTTGATGATCTGCCGCATCGACGTGTCGAGGCCGCCCGGCGTATCGAGTTGCAGGATCGCGAGCGGCGCGTGCTCGCGCGCCGCACGGTCGAGCGAGCGGACGATGAAGTCGGCGCTGGCCGGCCCGATCGCGCCGTTGACCGGAATCACGAACACCGGCGGCGCGGCGGCGGGAGGCGGGGCGGCAACGGCCGCGCACACGACGAGCAGCGCCGCGAACAGCGCGGCGCGCGCGACCCGCGCGGACAGCGGGTGACGGGGGCGGGCGCCGGGCGATGCAGGTGCCGGCGACGGCCCATGACGGTGAATGCGCATCGGGGCGTCCGGGCGGCGCGCGGCCGCACGCCGTCCGGCTCGCGGAAAGGGGCGTTGGCCCGATATTTGAAGATTAGGCGGTTTCGGCGGAAAGCGCGAAGGCGACGCGGCAGGCCGCGGAATCAGCCGGCGCCGCCGCCGCGCGCGAGCGCTTCTTCCCGATATTCGGCCGGGCTGCGCCCGCTCCATTTGCGAAACGCACGGTAGAACGCGCTCGGTTCCGCGAAACCGGTGGCCGCCGCGACGTCGGCGATGGTCCGCGACGGATCGGCCAGCGCCTCGAACGCGAGGTCGCGCCGCAGCGTGTCCTTGATCGCCTGGTACGCGTGGCCTTCCTGGTGCAGCTTGCGGCGCAGCGTCGCCTCGGCGACGTGCAGCCGCGCGGCCATCCCGTCCGCGCCGGGCCACGCGGCGGGCGGCATGCCGCGCAGCACGGTGCGCACGCGTTGCGCGAGCGCGTTCGGGTTGCGGTACTTGACGATGAAGCTGGCCGGCGCGTTGCGCAAAAACGTTTTCAGCGTCCTGGCGTTCTGCACGACCGGCAGCGTCGCGAATTCGGGATCGAAATCGACATACGAATCGGGCTGGTTGAACCGCATGTCGTCGCACAGCATCGACGGATATTCGTGGTCGGCCGGCGGCGTGTCGCAGCGGAAGCTCGCGTGCAGCAGCGGGATGCGCCGCCCGATCAGCCAGCAGGTCAGCCCGTACACGATGATGAAATAGGTCGCGTACGTGAACATCGCGGGCGTCGCGGTGCTGTTGCGGTGCACGAAACGCAGCCGCACGCGCTGCGGGTTGGCGTCGAGCTCCGCGTGCAGGTCGTCGAGCACGCAGTGCATGAAATTCACCGCGCGCGCCATCGCGTGCAGCCCGTCCTGCGCGGACAGCGCCGCCTGGCTCATCGCGATGAAGCTGCCGCTGCGCATCGGATGGCGATCCTGCCCGAAAAACTCGTCGTCGAGCGCGCGCGCAATGGCGTTCCACAGCGCGCCGTATTGCTGCGCGGACACCCGCGCACGCGGCTGCGCGAGCAGCGCCGGCGCGATGCCGGCCTGCGCGAGCAGCGGCTCGGCCGCGACGCCGCGCCGGGTGGCGAGCGCGACGCTGTAGGCGACGAGGCTGATCGCGACGGTTCCCTTGTCTTCCTGCTTCATCGAAGCCGCCGGTATGGCAAAAACGCTCAGTGTAAATGAGCGGCGCGAGCATCGAACAGTCGCGCGCGCTTGCCTACACTTGTTGCATCGAAACGAAAGGTCGGTCGCGGCACGCGGCCGCGGGAGACAGCAGCGCCATGGACGAGCTTTACACCGAAGACCAGCGGATGATCCGCGACGCCGCGCGCGCTTTTGCCACCGAGGTGCTGGCGCCGAACGCCGCGCAGTGGGACCACGACGCGCACCTGCCCGACGCCGTCGTCGCGCAGCTCGGCGAACTCGGCCTGCTCGGGATGATCGTGCCGCAGGAGCTGGGCGGCGCGTATTCGGATTACGTCGCCTACGCGCTGGCGATGGAGGAAATCGCCGCCGGCGACGCCGCATGCGCGACGATGATGAGCGTGCACAACTCGGTCGGCTGCGGGCCGATCCTCGGCTTCGGCACGCCCGCGCAGAAGGACCGCTGGCTGGCCGAGATGGCGGCGGGCCGCATCATCGGCGCGTTCTGCCTGACCGAGCCGCAGGCCGGCTCCGAGGCGCACAACCTGCGCACGCGGGCGGAACTGCGCGACGGCAAGTGGGTGCTGAACGGCGCGAAGCAGTTCGTCACCAACGGCCAGCGTGCCGGGGTCGCGATCGTTTTTGCCATGACCGACCCGGAAGCCGGCAAGCGCGGCATTTCCGCGTTCCTGGTGCCGACCGACACGCCGGGCTTCATCGTCGGCAAGCCAGAAAAGAAGATGGGCATCCGCGCATCCGACACCTGCCCGATCACGTTCGAGAACTGCGCGATTCCGGAAGAAAACCTGCTCGGCAATCGCGGCGAAGGATTGAAGATCGCGCTGTCGAACCTGGAAGGCGGGCGCATCGGGATTGCCGCGCAGGCGCTCGGCATCGCGCGCGCCGCGTTCGACAAGGCGCGCCGCTATGCGGGCGAGCGCGTGCAGTTCGGCAAGCCGATTGCCGAGCATCAGGCGATCCAGCAAAAGCTCGCCGACATGGCCACGCAGATCAACGCGGCGCGCCTGCTCGTGCATCACGCGGCGAAGCTGCGCACGGCCGGGCTGCCGTGCCTGTCCGAAGCATCGCAGGCGAAGCTGTTCGCGTCCGAGATGGCCGAGCGCGTGTGTTCGGATGCGATCCAGATTCACGGCGGTTACGGCTATCTCGCCGATTACGAAGTCGAGCGTCACTATCGCGACGCGCGCATCACGCAGATCTACGAGGGCACCAGCGAAGTGCAGCGGATGGTGATCGCGCGACAGCTTTGAGTCCTGAATCGCGACGCGCGCGCCATCGGCAATCACACAAACCAATAAGGCAGGCAAACAGGCAGGGCACGAGGGCAGCGCGGCAAACGCGGCACGCAACGACGTGACCGTGCGCCGCGCGACACGGAACCGTGCATGCGCCGCGGCGCGTGCACGGTTGACCGCTGGGCATGGAGACTCGAGACGGAGACGACACGATGACGGTACAGGCATTCCTGGACGCACGCGACTTTCTGCTGCGCCATCGCACCGACTACGAAACCGCGTACCGCGATTTCGAATGGCCGGTGCTCGATGCGTTCAACTGGGCGCTCGACTACTTCGACCCGATGGCGCGCGGCAACGACAAGCCCGCGCTGTGGATCGTCGACGCGGCAACCGGCACGGGCGACCCGTATTCGTTCGCGCAGATGTCCGAGCGCTCGTCGCGGATCGCGAACTGGCTGCGCGGCATCGGCGTCGTGCGCGGCGACCGGATCCTGCTGATGCTGCCGAACCGTGTCGAGCTGTGGGACGCGATGCTCGCCGCGATGAAGCTCGGCGCGATCGTGCTGCCCGCGACCACGCAGCTGTCGGCCGACGACGTGCGCGATCGCGTGCAGATCGGCGGCGCGAAATACGCGATCGTCGACGAGAGCGAAACCGCGAAATTCGAACAGGCCGATCTCGGCCTCGCGCAGAAAATCGTCGCCGGCGCGCCGCGCGCGGGCTGGCTCGCGATGAACGACGGCTACGCGGCGAGCGCCGCATTCGAGCCGGACGCCGTCACGCACGCGAACGATCCGATGCTGCTGTACTTCACGTCGGGCACGACGTCGAAACCGAAGCTCGTCGAGCATACGCATCGCACCTATCCGGTCGGGCACCTGTCGACGATGTACTGGGTCGGCCTGCAGCCGGGCGACATTCACTGGAACATCAGCTCGCCGGGCTGGGCGAAGCATGCGTGGAGCTGCTTCTTCGCGCCGTGGAACGCGCAGGCGTGCGTGTTCGCGTTCAACTACGCGCGCTTCGAGCCGAAGGTCGTGCTCGACGCGCTCGTCAAATACCAGGTGACCACGCTATGCGCGCCGCCGACCGTGTGGCGCATGCTCGTGCAGCAGCCGCTCGCGTCGTTCGACGTGAAGCTGCGCGAGATCGTCGGCGCGGGCGAGCCGCTGAATCCCGAGATCATCGAGCGCGTGAAGAAGGCGTGGGGCATCACGATTCGCGACGGCTACGGCCAGACCGAGACGACCTGCCTGATCGGCAACACGCCGGGCCAGCCGGTCGTCGCCGGTTCGATGGGCCGCCCGCTGCCCGGCTACCGGATCGCGCTGCTCGACCCGGACGGCGCGCCCGTCGGCGAAGGCGAGGTCGCGCTGCCGATCGGTGCGGGAGTGATGCGTCCGGTCGGGCTGATGACGGGCTACGCGAACAATCCCGACGCGACGGCCCACGCGATGCGCGATGGCCATTACCGCACGTCGGACATCGCGATGCGCGGCGACGACGGCTACTACGTCTACATCGGCCGCGCGGACGACGTGTTCAAGTCGTCCGACTACCGGCTGAGCCCGTTCGAACTGGAAAGCGTGCTGATCGAGCATCCGGCGATCGCGGAAGCGGCCGTCGTGCCGAGCCCCGACCCGGTACGGCTGTCGGTGCCGAAAACCTTCATCACGCTGCGCCAGGGCTACGAGGAAAGCCCCGCGCTGGCGCTGGAGATTTTCCGCTTCTCGCGCGAGAAGCTCGCGCCGTACAAGCGCATCCGCCGCCTGCAGTTCGCGGAGCTGCCGAAGACCATCTCCGGGAAGATCCGCCGCGTCGAGCTGCGCCGCCGCGAGATCGAGCGCGGCGACGATGCGGCCACGCGGATGCCCGGCGAATACTGGGAAGAAGATTTCGCCGCGGAACTGAAATGACCTGTCGCGGGCCATGCGCGCCGCATGTCGCGGCCGTCGCCCGCAACACCGATTGAACCGGCCGCGCGTGGCATGACGCTACACGGCCCACTGCAAGGAGAGTGCATCGATGAACGCGAATCCGACGCCCCGCACGGGGCAAGACGTGCCGACGGTCAAGCTGCTGATCGACGGCGCCTTCGTCGAGTCCACCACGAGCGAGTGGCGCGACATCGTCAATCCGGCGACGCAGCAGGTCCTCGCGCGCGTGCCGTTCGCGACCGTCGCGGAAGTCGACGCGGCCGTGCAGGCCGCGCACGCCGCGTATGCGACGTGGAAGAACACGCCGATTTCCGCGCGCATGCGCATCATGCTGAAGTTCCAGGATCTCGTGCGCGCGAACCTGCAGCGCATCGCGAAGACGCTGACGGCCGAGCAGGGCAAGACGCTGCCCGACGCCGAAGGCGACATCTTCCGCGGCCTCGAAGTGGTCGAGCACGCGTGCTCGGTCGGCACGCTGCAGCTCGGCGAGTTCGCGGAGAACGTCGCGGGCGGCGTCGACACCTACACGCTGCGCCAGCCGCTCGGCGTGTGCGCGGGCATCACGCCGTTCAACTTCCCCGCGATGATTCCGCTGTGGATGTTCCCGATGGCGATCGTGTGCGGCAACACGTTCGTGCTGAAGCCGTCGGAGCAGGATCCGATGTCGACGATGGAACTCGTCGAACTCGCGATCGAGGCCGGCGTGCCGAAGGGCGTGCTGAACGTCGTGCACGGCGGCAAGGAAGTGGTCGACGCGATCTGCACGCATCCGCTCGTGAAGGCGATCTCGTTCGTCGGCTCGACGGCCGTCGGCACGCACGTGTACAACCTCGGCAGCCAGCACGGCAAGCGCGTGCAGTCGATGATGGGCGCGAAGAACCACGCGATCCTGCTGCCCGACGCGAACCGCGAGCAGGCGATCAATGCACTGGTCGGCGCGGGCTTCGGCGCGGCCGGCCAGCGCTGCATGGCGACCTCCGTCGCCGTGCTCGTCGGCAACGCGCGCGACTGGCTGCCGGACATCGTCGCGAAGGCGAAGCTGCTGAAGGTCAACGCGGGCTCGGAAGCGGGCACCGACGTCGGGCCGGTGGTGTCGCGCGGCGCGAAGGCGCGCATCCTGTCGCTGATCGACACGGGCATCAAGGAAGGCGCGAAGCTCGAACTCGACGGCCGCGACGTGAAGGTCGCCGGCTTCGAGGAAGGCAACTTCATCGGGCCGACGATCTTCTCCGGCGTGAAGACCGACATGACGGTCTACACGCATGAAATCTTCGGGCCGGTGCTGGTCGTGATGGAAGTCGACACGCTCGACGAAGCGATCGCGCTCGTCAACGCGAACCCGATGGGCAACGGCGTGGGCATCTTCACGCAGAGCGGCGCGGCCGCGCGCAAGTTCCAGAGCGAGATCGACGTCGGCCAGGTCGGCATCAACATTCCGATTCCGGTGCCCGTGCCGTTCTTCAGCTTCACCGGTTCGCGCGGCTCGAAGCTCGGCGATCTCGGCCCGTACGGCAAGCAGGTCGTGCAGTTCTACACGCAGACGAAGACGGTCACCGCGCGCTGGTTCGACGACGACACGACGGCCGGCCCCGTGAACACGACGATCCGGTTGCATTGAGCCGGGGAGGACACGAACATGAAGATCGGATTTATCGGACTGGGCCACATGGGTGCGCCGATGGCGCTGAACCTGCTGAAGGCCGGCCATGAAGTGCACGCGTTCGACCTGAGCGCCGACGCGTTGCGCGCGCTGCAGGATGCCGGCGCGCAGGTGGCCGCGTCGCCGCGCGATGCGGCATCGGGCGCGGCGTTCGTGATCACGATGCTGCCGGCCGCGCCGCACGTGCGCTCGGTGCTCGCCGGCGAGAACGGCGTGCTGGCCGGCCTCGGCGCCGGCGCGACCGTGATCGATTCGAGCACGATCGACCCGGCGAGCGCGCAGGCGTTCGGCGCGCTCGTGCGCGAGCACGGCGGCGCGTTCGTCGATGCGCCCGTGTCGGGCGGCACCGGCGGCGCGGCGGCCGGCACCCTGACTTTCATGGTCGGCGGCAGCGACGCCGATTTCGAGCGCGTGAAGCCCGTGCTCGCCGGCATGGGCAAGAACATCGTCCATTGCGGCGCGACAGGCATGGGGCAGGTCGCGAAGGTCTGCAACAACCTCGTGCTCGGCATCTCGATGGCGGCGGTGTCGGAGGCGATGTCGCTCGGCGTCGCGCTCGGCATCGATCCGAAGGTGCTGGCCGGCATCGTCAATACGTCGACGGGCCGCTGCTGGAGCTCGGATACCTACAACCCGTATCCGGGCGTGATCGACACCGCGCCGTCGTCGCGCGGCTACAGCGGCGGCTTCGGCACCGACCTGATGCTGAAGGATCTCGGCCTCGCCAACGACGCCGCGAAGCAGGCGCGCCAGCCCGTCTATCTCGGCGCGCTCGCGCAGCAGCTTTACCAGACGATGAGCAGCCGCGGCGACGGGCAACTCGATTTCTCGGCGGTGATCCGCCTGTACCAACCGGCCACGAAGAAGGACGCCTCATGATCGAACTGGACTACGTCGACGACGGCGCGATCGCGTGCGCGACGCTCAAGCGTCCGCCCGCGAACGCCTTTACCGCCGACGGGCTGCTGCAACTGCAGGACACCGTCGCCGAATTGAACGCGAACCCGCGCGTGCGCGCGCTGGTGATCACCGGCGACGGCCCGAAGTTCTTCAGCGCGGGCGCCGACCTGAACACGTTCGCCGACGGCGACCGCGCGGTCGCGCGTGCGATGGCCGCGCGCTTCGGCGCGGCGTTCGAGGCGCTGCATGACGCGCGCGTCGTGACGATCGCGGCGATCAACGGCTACGCGATGGGCGGCGGCCTCGAATGCGCGCTCGCGTGCGACCTGCGGATCGCCGAGACGCACGCGCAGATGGCGCTGCCCGAACCGTCGGTCGGCCTGCTGCCGTGCGGGCTCGGCACGCAGACGCTGCCCTGGCTCGTCGGCGAAGGCTGGGCGAAGAAGATCATCCTGGCCGGCACGCGCGTCGACGCGGCGACGGCGCTCAGGATCGGCCTCGTCGAGGACGTGGTCGAAAGCGGCGCGGCGCGCGATGCGGCGCTGGCGCTCGCGCGCAACGTCGCGCGGCAGAGCCCGCACGCGGTTGCATACAGCAAGGAACTGATCGGCCTCGCGCGCCGCGGCGTGCCGCGCGGCGCGGCGCTCGCGGTCGAGCGCGAACGCTTCGTCGACCTGTTCGACACGAACGATCCGCGCGAAGGCGTGGCCGCGTTTCTCGGCAAGCGCGCGCCGCAATGGCATACCGATGGAGAGCCGCAACGATGAGCACGCCGGTCACGACTCATGGCAGTTTCGCGCAACCCGCACCGGAGGTGCTGTTCCGCGTGGTGAACCGCGTGGCGCTCATCACGCTGAACCGGCCGGCCGCGCTCAATGCGTTGTCCTATCCGATGATCGGCGAGCTGGCCGCGCGTCTCGAACGCTGCCGCACCGACGACCAGATCGTCGCGGTCGTGCTGCGCGGCGCGGGCGAGAAGGGCTTCTGCGCGGGCGGCGACGTGCGCGCGCTGCACCGGATGGTCGCGCAGCGCGAGACCTGGCTGCCGTTCTTCGTCGACGAATACCGGCTCGACTACGCGATCCATACGTTCCCGAAGCCGATCGTCGCGCTGATGGACGGCGTGACGATGGGCGGCGGAATGGGCCTTGCGCAAGGCGCGGCGCTGCGCGTCGCGACCGAGCGCAGCAAGATCGCGATGCCGGAGACGCGCATCGGCCTCGTGCCCGACGTCGGCGCGACGCATTTCCTGTCGCGCATGCCGGTCGAACTCGAACTGTACGTGGGGTTGACGGGCGCAATGCTGTCGGGCGCCGATGCGCTGACCGCGAAGCTCGCGGACCTGTGCGTGCCGTCGTCGTGGCTCGATACGTTCGAGACGCGCATCGAGAGCGTCAAGTGGGACGGCGACGTGCTGCCGGCGCTGCGCAAGGTGTTCGAGCCGCCGTGCAACGTCGTGCCGCATTCGGCGCTCGACAGCCAGATGGCGTGGATCGTCCGTCATTTCGACAAGCGCTCGACCGTCGAACGGATCGTCGCGACGCTGAAGCAGGATCTTGAACGCGACGAGCTGGCGCGCGAGCACCGTCAATGGCTGCAGGCGACGCTCGACGCGCTCACCGGTCATTCGCCGACGATGCTGTGCGTGACGCGCGAAGCGCTGCTGCGCGGCCGTCAGATGACGCTGGCCGAGTCGTTCCGGATGGAACTCGGCATCGTGGCGCGCGCGATCGAGGAGGGCGACTTCTGCGAAGGCGTGCGCGCGCATCTCGTCGACAAGGATCGCAAGCCGCGCTGGGCGCCGGCGTCGCTCGTCGAGTTGCGCGCCGAGCGCGTGCGGCATTTCCTGACGTCGCCGTGGAAACTGTTCGCGCATCCGCTCGCCGATCTCGGCGCGGCGTGAGGTGACGCGATGTGCCGACGCGCCCGTGCGGCGCGTCGGCTTCAACCCGTTTTTCTTTCCGCGCTTTCGCGCTCAGCGCTCGATCATCGGCGGCACCGCCTGCACGAGCGCGTCGATCACGCAGCGCGTCTTGCGCGGCAGGTAGCGCGTTTTCGGCCAGATCGCGTGGATGTCGCCTTCGCACACGAAGCAGCGATCGAGCACGACGACCATCTCGCCGCGCTTCACGTAATGATCGAGCAGCCAGCTCGGCAGCCATGCGATTCCGAACCCCGAGGCGCCTGCCGCCGCGATCGCCTGCACATCGTCGAAACTGAGCTGGTGCGGCATGTCGATGCGCACCGTCGAGCCGTCCGGCGCGCGCAGGTCCCACGGCTGCACGACGCCCGAACGTGAATACGCGATCGCCCGGTGGTGCCTGAGGTCGTCGAGCGATTGCGGTATCCCGTAGCGCGCGAGATACGACGGCGCCGCGCCGAGACTGCCGTATTGCGTGCCGAGGCGCCGCACCGCGAGGCTCGTGCTGTCCGCGAGCGTGCCGATCCGCACCGCGAGGTCGATCCCTTCCTCGACCAGATCGACGAAACGGTCCGTGATCGACACGTCGATCCGCAGATGCGGATAGGTGCGCGCGAGGTCGAGCACGATCGGCGTCACGCAGTGATGCCCGAATGCGAGCGGCACGCTCAGCCGCAGCTTGCCGCGCGCTTCGTTGCGGCCGCTATCGAGATCGGCTTCGGCCGCTTCCAGCTCCGCCAGCGCGCGCACGCAGCGGTCGTAGTACGCCTGGCCGTCGTCCGTCAGGCTCTGGCTGCGGGTCGTGCGCTGCAGCAGCCGCGCGCCGAGCCGCTTCTCGAGCCGCGCGATCGCCTTGCCGACCGCCGAGCGCGTCATGTCGAGCCGTTCCGCGGCAAGCGCGAAGCTGCCGGATTCCACGACCTGGACGAAGGTCGTGACGCCGTCGAGTCTGTCCGTCATGGCAGGATGGGTTGATTGCGTCCTGTGATTCCCCAGTCTGGAGAAATGGTCGCGTCAATGGGGAGGGAAATTCTCACTATAGTACCGATTCCCGTTCAGCGTGCGTTGCCGGCCGCACGCGGCGCATCTTTCTTATCTGGAGGCGCGCGGCCTGTCGCGGGCCGTCGCGCAATACGCATGACGCTATCCGACTCCCGCAGGAATGCGGTCGCGCTCGCGGCCGTCTGTCTCACGTCGCTGATGTTCGGCCTCGAGATCTCGAGCGTGCCGGTGATCCTGCCGACGCTCGAACACGTGCTGCACGGCGACTTCAACGGCATGCAGTGGATCATGAACGCGTACACGATCGCGTGCACGACGGTGCTGATGGCGGCCGGCACGCTCGCCGACCGGTTCGGCCGCAAGCGCGTGTACGTGATCGGCACCGTGCTGTTCGGCGCGACGTCGTTGCTGTGCGGGCTCGCGCCGAACGTGCCGGTGCTCGTCGCGGGCCGGCTGCTGCAGGGCGCGAGCGGCGGCGCAATGCTGATCTGCCAGATCGCGGTGCTGTCGCAGCAGTTTCGCGAAGGGCGCGAGCGCGGTCGCGCGTTCGGAATCTGGGGGATCGTGTTCGGGATCGGTCTCGGCTTCGGGCCGATCGTCGGCGGCGCGATCGTCGCGCTGGCGAGCTGGCCGTGGGTGTTCCTCGTGCATGCGCCGCTCGCGGCCATCGCGCTCGTGCTGATCGGCGGCGCGGTGCAGGAGTCGCGCGATCCGCATGCGGGCACGCTCGACGTCGCGGGCATCGTCACGCTGTCTCTGGCCGTGCTCGGCCTCGCGTTCTATATCACGCAGAGCGCGGAGCTGGGGCTGACGAGTGCGGCCGGGCTCGGCGTGCTCGGCGCGACCGTGCTCGCGCTGGCCGGCTTTTTCGTCGCGGAGCGCACGAGCGCGCGGCCGATGTTCGATTTCTCCGTGTTCCGGATTCGCGCGTTCACCGGCGCGATCTTCGGCTCGATGGGGATGAACTTCAGCTTCTGGCCGTTCATGATCTACCTGCCGATCTGGTTCCAGGTCGCGCTCGGCTACGACAGCGTGACGGCCGGCCTCGCGCTGCTCGCGTACACGCTGCCGACGCTCGTCGCGCCGCCGGTCGGCGAGCGGCTCGCGCTGCGCTACGGGCCCGGTGTCGTGATTCCGGGCGGACTGTTCACGATCGCGGCCGGGTTCGCGCTGATGCGGATCGGCAGCGGCGTCGAGCCTGCCAGCTGGCTCACGATGCTGCCAGGCTGCGTGATCGCCGGCATCGGGCTCGGGCTCACCAATACGCCCGTCACGAACACGACGACGGGCGCGGTGCCGAGTTCGCGGGCCGGGATGGCGTCGGGCATCGACATGAGCGCGCGGATGATCTCGCTCGCGCTGAACATCGCGGCGATGGGCTTCGTGCTGGTCGCGGGGATCGTCGCGAGCCTGAAGGCGGGCGTCGCGGGGGCGGTCGATGCGGGGACGCTGCGCATGCTGGCGCAGCAGATCGCGTCGGGCCGCACCGACGGGCTGCAGGCGATCGCGCCGGCGCTCGCAAAGGCCGACCCGACCGGCACGGCGCTGCACGCGGCGCTCGTGCACGGGTTCGGCTGGGTGATGGTGTACGGCGCGGCCGGCGTGGCCGTGCTCGCGACCGCGAGCGCGGTGGCGTTCGCGCCGGCAAGGCGCAGGGCGGCGGTGTGCGAATGATGCGCGCAGTGTCGCGCGCGGCCGGTTCCGCGCGCTTACGTGCCGTCGCCGCGAGCGTCGATCCGGCGTTGCGTGTCCGCGTCGACGATCGCGCGGATCGCGCCGAACAGCGGCGCCGCGTCGGTGTAGCGCCGACCGTAGCCGAGATTGAACGCGTAGTCGAAATCCGGCGGATTGCTGCCCTGGTTGTGCTGGAGGATCGTCTCGAGCTTGTCGAGTGCCTTCGCGGCGCGCGCTTCCGGTGATGCCGCCGCCTCGTATTCGTCCCACAGCGCGACGATCTCGTCGCGCAACGTGCGATCGAGCCCGGCCGTCAGCGTCAGCAGGTCGTCGCGTTCGTGCGTGCTCTTGTCCGGATGCGCGGCCTGCTCGATCGCGGGGATGTCGCCGTGCAGCGCTTCGCCGAGATCGTGGACGACGCACAGCTTCAGCAGCTTCGTCGTGTCGACGTCGGGCAGCGCATCGGCGAACACGAGCGCCATCAGGCACAGCCGCCAGCTGTGTTCGGCCGTGCTTTCGGCGCGCCCGGTCGACGTATGGCCGCTGCGCAGCACGTTTTTCAGGCGTTCGGCTTCGCGCAGGAAATCGAGCCGCGCGTGGATCGTGTCGAGGTTCATGGCAGTGAAGTGCTTGAATCGAGCCCTCAAGCGTACGTCGCGCGGACGCGATGCGTCCACGCATGAAATATGCGCGCCGCGCTTGCTACAGCGTTTCGACGAGCCGCGCGGCGGAGCCGTCCGACAGCGTCATCCGCGTCCATCGGCAGGTGCTGCCGCGGATCGGCACGATGCGCGACGCATTGGCGCCGGTCGCGAACTCGACGCTCGGCGGCCCCGCGCGATCGTGCCAGCCGAGCGGGTCGAGCGCGGCTTCCATGCGGACGATTTCCGGCGTCGCGTAGCGCCACAGCGATGTGCCGAGCAGCATCGGCAGCGGCCGCGAAAACTCGGCCGCGCGCGACGGCGAGCACGCGAGCAGACGATGCGTGAGATCGCACACGAGATGCATGCGGGCCGTGCTGCTCGCGATCAGCCGCGCGAGCGCGTGGTCGCCGGCCGAATCGAGACGCGCGGCAAGCAGCCGCTCGGCCATCGCGCGCTCGTCGGGCGACATCTGCTGGATGCCGGCTTCCCAGCGCGAAATCGTCGATTGCGCGACGCCGAACAACTCGGCCGCGTGGCTCTGCTTCATGCGATGCAGCGTGCGCCAACGCTTGAGTTGCGGGCCGAGCGGCGGAGTGTGAAGCGGTGAGGCGGGCATGTTCGTGTTCCGTTCGGGATGCGGGCCGTGCTGGCGCCGCGTTGCGAAATGGATGAATCGGCCGTTATTCCGGGGGTGCCTGAATCACGAAGAGCGTGACGTCGGGCGTTCTGACTCGCCGGAATTGTTTTCGCCGGGCTTTCAACCGGCTCATCCATATCTTATTATTCGGCGAAAGCGGAGCGCGCCGGCTGCCATTGTGCATGTCGAGGCATGATGCGGCGGTCGGCATGACAGGAGATGCGTGCCAGCGCGTATCCCGAAAATACATACGAGGGCGCCATGGTACGACTGGTCTTGCTGCTGCTGGGCATCGAATATCTGCGAACGCGCTGGCGCGGGCTGACCGTGCTGGGCTGGCTGTGGGTCGTCGCGGGCGTCGGCATCTTCGTCGACGCGCTCGACGGTGCGCTGCATTTTCCGATCGAACTGTTCGCATGGCTGTTCCTGATCGAGGGGCTCGCGACGCTCGCGGTGGCCGGCAGCGGCGTCGGCGGGCAGCGCATCCTGCGCTACGTGAAGGGCATCGCGGTCGTGGTGGCCGCCGGGCTCGTGTTCGCGGGCCATCATCACGGCCACTTCCTGTTGTCGATGATCTTCGGCACGCTGTTCCTCGTCGACGGGCTGCTGCAATGCACGTCCGCGTGGATGGTGCGTTATCGGCGCTGGAACGTCGCATTCGCGTGGGGCGTCGTCGAGATCCTGCTCGCGGTCTTCTTCTATCAGCCGTATCCGACCCATTATGTGGGCACCGTGCCGTACTGCCTCGGCCTGCTGCTGATGTTCGGCGGGATGCACATGCTGAGCCTTGCCGCGCGCGTGCGGCGGCTGACGCGCAACCCCGCGTTCGTCACGTCGCCGGCGCCGTCGATCGTGCCGGACATCGACGCGGCGCCCGACATCCCGCGCTTCACGCAATCCGAATGGGACGGCCCGCCGGCCGACCACGAGCACGCGCTGACCGTGCACGTGTGGACGCCGACCGGCACGTCGAAGGCCGAAGCGCAGCGCTATCCGGTGATCGACCGCTACATCGCGGCGGTGGACGTCAACGGCGTGATCTCCACGGGTCACGCGGCGCTGGAGTCGCCCGAGGGCATCTACATCAGCCTCTATCCGGCGGTCGAGATCGATCGTTCTCCGGATGAATTCACGCGGATCCTGCGTGCGACGCGCGAGAACGACGTGCCGGGTCTGTTTCAGCCCGACTATGCGACCGAGTCGAAAGCGTGGTGTCCGTCCACCGTGCGCGTGCGGATCCGCAATTACGATCCGGCGAAGCTGGCCGCATTCTGGTCGTCGTATCGGCAGACCGTCACATACAACCTCACGCACCGCAACTGCTCGAGCACCGTGTCGAATGCGCTCGAAGCGGCGCTCGACGGCGCGGTGTGGCGGCTCGGGGGCACGCGGGCCGGGTGGGGCGCATTCGTCCGGCTGCTGCTCACGCCCGAGCTGTGGGTCGCCGCGCAGATCCGCAAGCGTGCGGTGACGATGGCCTGGACGCCCGGGCTCACGCTCGACTATGCGCGCGCGCTCAGCATGCTCGCCGATCCGCGGCCGTTCGCGTGGTGGAAGGTCGCGCGCTCGGCCGTGAAGGCGATCATGGCGTCGCGCCGCGCGTGGCGCGAGCAGGACAGTGCGGCACTGTCGCCGGGTGGATCGGAAGCCGCGTCGGTGAAATAATCGCGTGGCGCCGGTCTCGCGCGTGCGTGCACGCAGCTCGGTAGCGGGTCGTCAGCGCGGGGGTGTCGTCGGTGAGCACATGGCTTCGCCCGTTTCCGATCTCGACGCGGTAGGGCATGCCTGGCTGGGTGGCCGTCATCGTGGGGAGGATCCGTTGCAGGAAACAAGAGGTTCGGCGTTGCACTACGAATTCCTTCGTCCACCTTCATATTGATGCAACGTTGCGCAGGCAACAATCGCAGGCAGACATTCGACAATCTTGCGGCGCATCCCGCGACCGCAAGCCTTTTCCGAGGAAACGCCATGCTCAAGACGCTCGCCCGCGCCGCGGCCGCACTCGCCGTCGCATCCGCCTCGCTGCACGCCGTCGCGCAGACCAGCTACGACTACCTGTTGCTCGCGGCTTCGTGGGAGCCCGGCTTCTGCGCGTCGCACGACACGCCGGAATGTACGAACCTTGCCGGCACGTACGCGGCGACGAGCCTGTCGCTGCATGGCCTGTGGCCGAACAGATATGACGGCAACCAGCCGTTCTACTGCGGCGTGCCGCAGAGCGACGTCGATCTCGACAACGCGCACCAGTGGTGCAGCATGGATGCGTATCCGGTCAGCACCGCGACCCGCAACACGCTGTCGACCTACATGCCGGGCGTGGCGTCGTGCCTCGACAAGCACGAATGGTTCAAGCACGGCACCTGCTCGAATTCGGCGTCGCCGGATGCGTACTGGAACGAGGCGGCCGGCATGATCAGCCGGCTCGGCAACACGTCGTTCAACGCGTTCCTGCAGGCGAACGCGGGTAAGACCGTGACGCGCAATCAGCTGTTGTCCGCGTTCGAAGGCGCGTTCGGCAGCAATACGCGCAGCGCGGTGTCGCTGAAGTGTACGAAGACGAACGGCGTCAGCTATTTCACGGAGGCGTGGATCGCGGTCAAGACGAATGCGACTACCCAGTTTCCGAGCGCGGCGTCGCTCGTGACGGACGGGAATACGCAGGGCACGTGCCCGACGTCCGGCGTGTATATCGCGAAGTAACGCGCGAAGTTGTGTGGGGAGCGCCGGTCGGGTGCGTTCCGGCCGGCGTGGTGCGGGTGTTGCGTGTCTATGCGAGCAGTCGCAGTGCATCCGCGAGCGACAACACCGTCGTGCGCGTCTCGAACGCCGTCGCGAACAGGTGGTCGTGCACGACCTCATCCGGGTCGTAGCAGCAGTCCTTCACCGTATACAGCCGGAAATCCGCATCGCTTGCGTGCGCAACCGACGACAGCACGACGCCGGTCGACGCGATCCCGACGAGGATCAGCGTGTCGATACCCTGCGCGACGAGCCGTGCCTGCAAGTCGGTGCGAAAGAACACGCTCGCGCGATGTGCGATGGTCAGCGGCTCGTTGTCCAGCCGCCCGAGTTCCGGGCACAGGCCGTCGTCGACGAACAGGCCGAGCTGCTTGATTCCCTGGCCGTTCTTGTTGCGTGGACTGACCTCCGGATAGCCGTGGCTGAAGCGGAGATTCGCGAAACAGACGTGGACGCCGCCCGCCCGGGCTGCATCGCACAGCTTGCGCGTGTTGGCGAGCAGGGTGGGGGCGACCGATGGAAAGAGACCGAGGATGTCGGTCTGATAGTGCATGACGATCAGTGCGGTTTGCGCGGGCACGATCGGGGGAATCGGTGAGTGCGTGCGGCCTTCCGCGTTGGCGTGATGAGTCGTTGCGAGATCTGAAGCGTGTTCCGGTTGCATGACTGATGCTCTCCCATGAGTCATTTCGGTGTCTCAGAAAATCGATCGCTCGTTATACGTCGTCAACCATTTCAGTGCAAGGGGGGCGGAACTCGGTCAATGTGGCCGGGCACGTGATCCCGTAAGCGAGTGGCGAGCCCGTGGACGACTGCTACCGGCCAATTTCGGTCGGTCGACATTCCCCAGTAAGTCGTCGACAATTTGGTATGGGGCGAGACGAATCCGGTCTGGGTTTCCGTCACCCGCAGCATAGAAGGGGCATCGCGCGATAAGTGGAATTTCATGATCAAGGGAACCAAAACTTCTGAGATCGAGCGAGGTGAGACTAATGCGAACTGGTGAACGAGCTGGGTATTTGATTGCCGAATGGAGCGACGGGACTGACGGGGCTATCGAGGACTTAGTTCTACGCTGCCCGGAACTTGTGCTCGGGCGGCATGTTGCAATCGCGAGTTGCGACAGCGGCCCGTATATGCCGACCGATGAGGAATTCATGGCGGGGTGGTCGACGATCGGCAAACTCGCGGTCAGTCCGTTAGTCAAGGCGGTATCGCAGCTTCCGATGCCAGGCTTTGACGAGTGGTACGTGTACGATAGGCTTAACGAGTATGAGCCGCACGCAAACTTTGTGAATCGCTTAGGTTTTAGCGCGCTCAACTTCGATGACGAGTACACGGAGCAATTCTGGGGGCAGGTTATCAAGTTTGAGCCTCTGCATGTGCTTGGGTCGGGTACACCCGGCTTGTTCTTGGTCACCCGTGACGAAGTGCGTTTCCGTGCAGCACTTAATGAAGTTAAGCTTTGAACACTCCGACGGACGCTTTGCCAGACGATAGCCCCTGCGCCCCTGATTTTGTTTGCATATAAGTACCTTGCTGACGTTGGCGGTTTCTGGGTGGGCGCGTCAACGTCTGGGTTGGCTGAATTCGACTGACCGCTCCGAGTTGCGGATTCAACCCGTCGATGCAACACTCCTTGCTGCTACGCAGCTTCAAGTGTGTTGCATCGACGGGTTGAATCCGCAGCCAGAAGCGGACGTTGGACTGATGGCGCTAGATTGCGCGACAATCTTCAGCACCAAACTTCGGGGGCTTCGATATGGTCATGAAATTCATCCTCGAAACCATTGACGTGAACACAGCGTGTCCTGCGAAGAGCTTTTCGATCGAAGTGCCGAATTCGTCTGTCATTTCCTCTTTGTTGGTAGACAAGGAATTTGACGCAGACTGTGACTATGAGTTGGACGCGAGCGAGACGGCTAGATTCTCATCGCATTTCGGTTTCTCGATTGGAGAATCGGCCTCGGCAATTCTTAGACCCCGTCATTGGCTTGATGACCTTCCTTACCAAGTCCACACAAATCGGGAGCTTGCGCTGATGCTTGACGGCATGAAACCCTTTGCCGCCTTCTACGAAGAATACCCATCGTTGACAGACGACAGCGTGATTCCAGAGAAACTATTCGACTGCTATGTGACGGATGGGCGATTTCTAAAGAGAGAGTACGTCGAAACAAAAATTCTGAAAGGCTACCGTACAAGGCGCGTTTTGTATGCGCGACCTGACGAGGCGTGGCGAATTGATGCCTATATCCTTCTTTGGCATACGGGGCAAGTGAACGGCTGGAACGAATCACTTGAACGCATGGAGGGATTCCTTCTAGGTTACGAGGAGTGGCAGATAGACGCATACATTCGCGCGGCCAAAGAGCGAACGGGCGAAAGCCAGCAAAACGCCTCATGACTGGCGACGATCGCAAATCGCCGTCCGTTCACGGGGTACATCGAAAACGAATAGCGCACCGGGTTTGACCAATTGCTCTTGCGACCCGGAACAAAGTCGTGCAGCGAATGGCCGCTATCGGCAAGTTCAACCGTCCGTTCCGGGTCGGAAGCGGCCCTCCACGTGAGTCTGCTGCCAAGAGCGGCCATTCCGCGATTACGAGTTTATACTCACCCGCCCGACGACTTGCGTGATACGACAAGGCCAAATGAAAGCAAGAGAATTGTTCGCCGCTTCGCTAGGAGCGTTGGTGTTGACTCAACCTTCGCTATCCTTCTCGCAAAACATCAACGGGAAAAATCTCTATATACAGAGATGCGCGATGTGCCATGGCGTAGATATCAAGGGCACCGGGCCACTGGCCAAGAAAAGCAATCCTGCCACACCTGACCTCACAACTGCTGCGTTCAAAAAGCGACTCCATGATTATCCAGGCGTCATTGTCTCGTCAGTAATACTTCGTCCGAACGGAGACCTGATTCCGAGAACTTTGAGGGAGAACGGCGTAAAGCTGGCGCCACACGCATGGACCGTTCAGGATTTTCGCGATCTGAATGAATACATGAATGACGTGATTTCCAAAAGCCGATGATCACCGTGGTGACCGTTTGACCGCGATGGGGCGATCGCTGCCGAAAACCGACTTCCCCGTCGAACGTACCGGCGCCCGCCGATATGAACCCACCGACATTGCGCCAAATGAGGTACGCCTAAACCCAACCCCGCCCCCTCAAAAAATCGACCTCCCCGTATAAGTCGTCAACCACTCCAGCGCCAACGTCCCCGCCAACGAGTTCCCATTCGCATCGAGTCCCGGCGCCCACACGCACACGGCCATGTCACCCGGCAGCACCGCGACGATCCCGCCGCCGACCCCGCTCTTGGCAGGCAAGCCGACGCGATAAACGAAGTCGCCCGCCGCGTCATAGGTGCCACAGGTCAACATCAGCGCCGACAATCGCTTCGCCGAACTCGCATCGACGACCCGCTCGCCGGTGACGGGCGCGATGCCGCCGTTCGCGAGAAACAGCGCCGCTTGCGCAAGCTCGATGCAGTTCATCGTGATCGCACACTGGCGGCAATACGCGTCCACCACGGTATCGGGCGGCATCTGCATGTTCCCGAAGCTCGCCATGAAATGCGCCATCGCGCGGTTGCGTTCCGCATGTTCCAGTTCCGACAGCGCGACGCGCGAATCGTAGTCGACGTCGCCAACACCGATCAGCCGCCGCACGAACTCGACGAGCGCCGTCTCGGCCTTGACGAAGCGGCGGCACAGCACGTCGGTGACGACCAGCGCGCCGGCGTTGATGAACGGGTTGCGCGGCTTGCCGCGCTCGCTTTCGAGCTGAACGAGCGAGTTGAACGCGGTGCCGGACGGCTCGCGGCCGACCCGTTCCCACAGCGCATCGCCCAGCAACTGGAACGCGAGCGTGCACGCGAACAGCTTCGAGATGCTCTGGATCGAGAAGCGCTCCTGCGCGTCGCCGACGGTGTAAACGTTTCCGTCCAGCGTCACGACGGCCATCCCGAACTTGTCGGCGGGCACTTTCGCGAGCTCGGGAATGTAGTCGGCAACGCGTCCCTGGCCGATCCAGGGGGCGAGTTCGGCGTGGATGCGTTCGAGGATCGGCTGATAGTTCATCGCGTACGAGGCAGGGCGGGCGCGGAGCCCGATTTTCAAAGAGCCCGTATGGAACCGTTTCGGCGCCGATTCGTCAAGCGCGGCAGCCATCGCGCCCTTATTCTCCAGATCTTCAAACGGGCAATCGGCGGGCGCAGTATCATGCGGTACGTTTCGGCCGATGGCCGGCGGCCGGCGCAAGCCCGCCGCCGCCACGGTCTCCCCGTATGATCCGACCGTTGCCCATGTCTTTTCGCATCCTGCTCGTCGAAGACGACACCCGCCTGTCCACGCTGATCGCCGGCTACCTGCGCAAGAACGACTACGAAGTCGACACTGTGCTGCACGGTGACGCCGCCGTGCCGGCGATCCTGTCCACGCGCCCGGATCTCGTCATTCTCGACGTGAACCTGCCGGGCAAGGACGGCTTCGAGATCTGCCGCGAGGCGCGCAAGCAGTACGACGGCGTGATCATCATGGTGACGGCGCGCGACGAGCCGTTCGACGAGCTGCTCGGCCTCGAATTCGGCGCCGACGACTACGTGCACAAGCCGGTCGAGCCGCGCATCCTGCTCGCGCGGATCAAGGCGCAGCTGCGCCGCGTCCCCGCGCGCGCGGCCGAGGGTGCCGCGCCGCAGCCGGAGCGCTACACGTTCGGCCAGTTCTCGATCGACCGCACCGACCGTTCGGTCGTGCTGCCGGGCGGCAGCTCACCCGACCTCACGTCGGCCGAGTTCGACCTGCTGTGGGTGCTGGTGTGCCACGCGGGAGAAGTCGTCAGCCGCGACGACCTGATGCTGCAGCTGCGCGGCGTCGAGTTCGACGGTCTCGACCGTACGATCGACGGGCGCATCTCGAAGCTGCGCCGCAAGCTGCACGACGACGCGGGCAACCCGCAGCGGATCAAGACGATCCGCAGCAAGGGTTACCAGTTCAGCAAGCATGCGTGGGAATGACGCCGGCCCGGCACGACGCCGTCGGCCGCCGCATCCCCGCATCGCACGATAGCCGGAAGCCGCGATGATCCGACGCACCCCTTCGCATCCCGACGCAGCGCCGCTTTCGGCGCCGCGCTATGTCAAATGGCGCTGGCTGCATTTCCGCCGCGCGTGGACCGACACGCGCGCCGACCGCATTCCGAGCTGGTCGCGCCTGTACGTGCGGACTTACCTGCATCTGCTCGGCCTCGTGCTGCTGACCGCGCTCGTGCCGGCGCTCGCGTTGTGTGTGGTGCTGTCGCCGGAAGTCGTGTGGCACGCGTTCGACGCGCTGCCGGGCGATATCTGGATCGTGCTCGCGTTCGTGTTCGCCGCGCCCGCGCTTGCCGCGTATCGGTGGATGCGGCCGGTCTGGTCGGATCTGGTGATGGTGCGCGAGCGCGCGATCGACTTCACCGGCGGGCGCTTCAACACGCGCGCACGGGAGTCGCACAGCGTGATCATCGGCCCGCTCGCGCGCACGCTGAACGCGCTCGCGATGCGCATGGAACGGCTGATCGCCGCGCAGCGCGACCTGACGAACGGGATCTCGCACGAGCTGCGCACGCCGCTCGCGCGCGTGCGTTTCGCGCTCGAGATGCTGCGCGAACCGGGCTCCGCCGCCGAATACCACGGTGCGCTGGAGAGCATCGCGCAGGACGTGACCGAGCTCGAGGAGCTGATCGACATGAGCCTCACGTATGCGCGGCTCGAATACAGCTCGCTGCAGTCGAACCTCGAACTGACCGCGCCGGTCGCGTGGTTCGAGCACCAGATCAGCGACGCGCAGCTGCTGTATCCGGAGCGCGCGATCGAGTCGCGCATCGCGATCGCGTCGGACCTGCGCGTGAAGATGGACCGGCGGCTGATGTCGTACGCGATGCGCAACCTGCTGCGCAACGCGAGCAAATATGCGGCGTCGCGGATCGTCGTCGGGATCGCGATCGAGCACGGCAACATCGCGATCTTCGTCGAGGACGACGGCCCGGGCGTGCCGGAGAGCGAGCGCGAGCGGATCTTCGATGCGTTCGTGCGTCTCGACCGCCGCACGGGCGGCTACGGGCTCGGCCTCGCGATTACGCGGCAGGTGCTCCACGCGCACAACGGCCGGATCGCGGTCGTCGATCCGGTCGAGCTCGGCGGCGCGCGCTTCGAGATCAGCTGGCCGATCTGAGCGCCGTCAGTACGTGCGGCCGAGCTGCAGGTAGATGTTGCGCCGGCCGCCCGGCGCGAGCGCGACACCCATGTACAGCGGACCGAATGCGGTCGACAGGCTCGTGAAGAACGTGTAGCTCTGCTTGAGCGTGCCGCCGCCGACGTTCACGCCGCTCGACCACACGTTGCCGACTTCCGCGCTGGCGCCGACCGACAGCGCCTTGATCGGGGACGCGTTGAACGTCATCAGCTGGTTCATGTAGGTCACGTTGCCGTACGCGAGTTCGTTGCCGGTCAGCTGGTCGGCCGCATACGCGGCCAGATGCTGGAATCCGCCGAGCGTGAAGTTGAACGCGTTGATCAGGTTGGTGCCGCCGATGCTCTTGCCGCCCTCGATCGTTGCACTGACGCTGTGCCGGCCGAACTGCTGCGCGATCATCGCCTTGCCGTAGAGTTCGGTATAGGGCGTGTTGGACGCATCGGCGAGGTCCTGGGCGGACTGGGTGTTGTGCGACCACAGCGACCGTTCGACACGGAATTCGCCGTAGTAGCCGCGCCGCGGGAACATCGGATCGTCGAGCTGATCGATGACGAGCCGCGCACGCGCAGTCAGCGCCTGTGACGTGAAGCTCGGCCAGATCAGCGTCGAGCTGCCGTCGTCGAACGGGAATGGCAGGTTGTAGTTCGGCGAGCCATGCCCCGTCGCGTAGCCGATACCCATCCGGAAGTCGCCGAGCCGTGCGATCGGCAGGCCGAAGTCGAGCCCGGTGCGCGCCGTCTGCATCAAGTATTGATTCAGCTTCACCTCGCCGCTGTTGTCGTACAGGTTCACGTAGCGGCGCTGGTATTCCGCATAGGGCGAAATGTAGAAGCCGTACGCGGCCGGCAGCGGCTGGCGCAATTCGACGCGCGCCGACTGCAGATCGCTGCCGATCGTCGTGTCCGCGCGGAACTCCAGGCCCGATTCGGTGAGCCACGGCCGCCGGTAGCCGACGTGCAGGCGGAAGCCGCCCTCGTCGGTCGAGCTGCTCGACATCCCGACGCCGAACAGCAGGAAATTCGGCCCCCAGTATTTCTCCCGCGCATCGATCTCGAGCACGTTCTCGTCGCCGTGGCTCACGATCTGCTGCGTCACGCTCTCGAAATTGCCGCCGGTCGTCAGCCCGAGCAGGTCCTGGCTGACGGTCGCGGGATCGTAGGTGTCGCCCGGTTTCACATGCAGCGCGTCGCTGACGACACGCTTCGGCACGCCGCCGGTCGTCTTGATCTCGATCCGCGTGATGCGGATCGGCGGCGGCAGCGGTTGCGCATGCGCGGACCGGTAGGCCGCGTACTGCTCGGGCGTGAGCGCGAAGTGCCTGAGGCGCGGCAGCGCCGCGGTCGCGGCGGCCGCGCCGGCGGCGATCGCCTGCTTCGCGTTCTGGAAATCGGTGAACGCGAGCGCGCCGAGGTCGGGCGTGAGCAGCACGTCCTGCGCGGCGAGCTGCTTGCGCTGGGACGTCACGTTCTGGCGGATCAGGATGCCGACCATCTGCTGCATCACGTCGGCCGGCGATGCGAGCGCGTCGAGCGGGCGCAGCGGCGAGCCGATGTCGACGGCGATCACGACCTTCGCCCCCATCTGGCGCGCGGTGTCGACCGGCAGGTTGCTGACGAGCCCGCCGTCGACGAGCGCGCGGCCGTTGATCTCGGCCGGCGCGAACAGGCCGGGCATCGCCATGCTCGCGCGGATCGCGAGCGGCAGCGAGCCGTGGTCGAGCACGACCATCTGGCCCGTCTGCAGGTCGGTCGCGACCGCGCGATACGGGATCGGCAACTGGTCGAACGGCTGGTTGGTCGGCACGGCGGCGGTCCAGTTCGCGAGCAGCGCCTGCAGCCGGTTGCCCTGCACGAGGCCGACCGGCGCCTTCACGCCTTTCTTGCCGAAGCCGAGCGTCAGGCTGTTGATGTACAGTCGCTCGTCCTCGCGGCTGCTTTGCGGCAGGTCCGCGCGGTCGGTCACGTCGAACGCGATGTCGGCCAGGTTCACCTCCGACAGCTGCTTCTGCATCTCGTCGGCGGCCATCCCGCTCGCATACAGGCCGCCGACCACGGCACCCATGCTGGTGCCGGCGATGCAGTCGATCGGAATGCGGTTCTCCTCGAGCACCTTCAGCACGCCCAGGTGCGCGTATCCGCGGGCGCCGCCGCCGGACAGCACGAGGCCGATCGCCGGCCGGCCGGCCGGGCCGCCGTCGGCGTTGCAGGTCGGTGCGGGCTTGGCGGCGGGGGCGGCGGCCGTCGCGGCGAGCGCGCCCGGTGCGGCGGCAGTGGCCGCCGTCACGGGGCCGGCGGGGGTGTCGGCGGCCGGCAAGGGCTGCGCGGCAACGGTGCAGCACCAGAGCGCAACGAGCGTTGCGCCGAGTGGGCGCACCCCGAGCCAGCGGGGAAAAGCGGTCGCTGTCATGGAGGAATACCTGGCGTGATCGGTCGTCGGACGCCTGCCGGGAGCAGGCAAGACCGAGAGATTACCGTGTTTTACAAGCGCGACGCGAGAGGCCGATGCGTAGCCGCGGGCCTGCCGAAACGCACATTCGGCAATCTCGTCGCGAAAAAATCATCGGAATTGTCTAAAGTACCGGAACGATTTGCCGCTAAGTCCATGATGGGGCGGTAAAAGCGCGCCGCGGGAACGCGGCCTGGCCATTTCGGCCGGTTTGTTCAAAAAAAGGCTTGATATGTCGACACCGCTGTTCGGAAAGTTGTTTGCGCAACCCGTTGCGATCGACCCTGGAACGGCGAGTACGCGGATTTATACGCACGAGCGCGGCGTGGTGCTGAACCAGCCGTCGGTCGTGTGTTTTCGCAAGGGCGGCGCGACCGACGCGCGACCGACGCTCGAAGCGGTCGGCGAGCTCGCGAAGGCGCTGCTCGGCCGTGAGCCGGGGCATCTGGAGGCCGTGCGGCCCATGCGGCATGGCGTGATCGCCGATGCGCACGCCGCCGAGCAGATGATCCGCCGCTTCATCGACATGTCGCGCACGCGTTCGCGTTTCGGCCGCCGCGTCGAGGTCACGCTGTGCGTGCCGTCGGATGCGACGGCGGTCGAGCGCCGCGCGATCCGCGAGGCCGCGTTCGCCGCCGGTGTATCGGACGTCGAACTGATCGAGGAAGCGCTCGCCGCCGGACTCGGCGCGGGCCTGCCGGTCACCGAGCCGGTCGGCTCGATGGTGATCGATATCGGCGGCGGGACGACCGAAGTCGCGGTGATCGCGCTCGGCGGCATCGTCTACCGCGAGGCGATCCGGGTGGGCGGCAACCAGTTCGACGCGGCGATCGTCAACCACGTGCGCAACCTGTACGGTGTGCTGCTCGGCGAGCAGACCGCCGAGCGCGTGAAGAATTCGATCGGCTCGGCCACCAGCGCGGTGCCGCGCACGTCGACGCGCGCGATCGGGCGCGGCGTCGCGGACGGCCTGCCGCGCTCGATCGAGCTGTCCAACCACGACGTGGCGGACGCGCTGGCCGCACCGCTCAAGCAGGTGATCGGCGCGGTGAAGTCGGTGCTGGAGAATGCGCCGGCCGAACTCCTGACCGACATCGCCCATCGCGGCGTGGTGCTCACGGGCGGCGGCGCGCTGCTCGCGGGCCTCGAACGCCTGCTGCGCGACGAGACCGGGCTGACCGCGCGGATCGCCGACGAGCCGGCCACCTGCGCGGTGCGCGGCGCGGGGGAGGCGATGGGGCGGCTCGCGACGTGTCCGGTGGATTGACGCCGGCCGGGCCGGCGCATTGGCACTCCTCGCCGGTCTTTCGAACCCCGAATCGCCAGCATGCCGAACGTCGTCCGGATTCTCCGGACACGCTCGGCAGGTCGTATCGACCGCGTTACCTGGACAGGCGCAAGCGCGCCGTGGCAGCATGCCGGGCCGTGTGCCGTGCAAACCGGCGGCATGCTTCCCCAGGAGTCCGACACCTTTGAACCAGCGTTTCAAGAAGGGCCGTGCGGCCCGGATCGGCCGCGTGCTGGCCGCTTTCGCGTGTTTGTGGATCGTCGCGGCCGTCGTGCTCGTCGGAACCGGGATGCGGATGCCGAGCGCGCCGGCCGACGTCGCGGTGATCTTCGGCAATGCGCTCGACGACGGCGGCGCGCCGAAACCGGTGCTCGCGGCGCGGCTCGATGTCGGCGTGCGCTGCTATCGCACCGGGCAGTGTCCGGCGTTCCTCGTCAGCGGCGCGATCGACGGCCCAGGGCTGAACGAGGCGACCGCGATGCGCGACCATCTGGTCGCGCGCGGCGTGCCGGCCGACCGGATCGCCGTCGACGACCAGGGCGACAACACGCTCGCGACCGCGCAGCACACGCGCGCGTACATGCAGGCGCACCGGATGTCGCGCGTGCTGATCGTCAGCCAGTATTACCACCTCGCGCGGGCGCGCCTCGCGTTCGAGCGGGTCGGCATCGCGCCCGCGAACATCTCGGCCGCGTATCCGCGCCGCTTCCAGTGGCGCGATATCTATTCGAGCTGGCGGGAAGTGCCCGCATACGCGATCTACGCACTGCGCCTGTGGCTCGATCCCGATGCGCGACCCATGTCGTTCCGGCCGATGCTCTATCTGATGAGCCTGTTTTCGTAACACGCCGTGCCGGCCGGGAATCGATCGATTTCACGGCTTTCATTTTCATTTCAAAACGGCGATTTCACGTGCGCCTGATTCGAACGTGCCTGGCGGGACGTTGAAAATCCGTGCTTTCAATTAGCAAATGAAATGGATCCGGATAATGTGTGCCGACTGCCGCCGTCGTCATTCATATCGCACCGCGAAAATCCAGCCGGCGATTCAGTGCGAAATATCGGTGTTTTCACGGATTCCGCGGCGTCGGTAGCTTGGCCCCGGATTTTTCCGGAATGACCGGGAAGCCTGCGTAAGCCGGTCGCTTCACGCATTTCCCCAAGTAAAAAATACGCATTCGATTGACCTCGATCAGATAACGAAACATCGACTGGAAAACCGCATTTTTTTGATATAGCCTAGTCTGACAAAAGCAGGCGGAAATCAAATCAACCAGAAAGTCGCTGCATAAAAAAACGAGGGGTCGCGATCATGGCATCCGGTTAGTTTTGCGTTCGCAAACGAGAATCGATTAACCAGCAGTTCATCCACGAATAAACCGACGTCGTTCCGCGACCGCCGGAGGGCACGCTTGCGTCCCGGATTTTCCGCTGTCGCCGGTCCGATCAGCATCCATGCCGATGATGAGGGGAAGCATGAACATTGCGCATTCGAAGAAGAGCGGGGAGCCGTTTCCGAGATTCCTGTTGCCGACGGGGGTTTTCCTGGCATTGTCCGGCGCGGGCATCGTTCCCGCGTACGCGACCTGCAGCACGGCGGGCACCACGGTCACCTGCTCGGGCGTCGCGAATCCGCTGGCGCCGAGCTATGCGAACAGCGCGAACAACCTGAACGTCACCGTCAATCCCGGCGCGAGCGTCGGCGTGCTGCTGGGCGTCGGCGGCACCGCGATGTCGCTGACCGGGAACAACAACACGCTGACCAACAACGGCTTGATCGACCCGTCCGCGCTCGGCTCGGGGCTCGGCGTGCTGTCGAGCGGGGCGGTGGTCGGCAATGCGTCGGCGAGCAGCACCACCGTCACCAACAACGGCACGATGAACGGCTCGACCGGGGTGGCGATCAGCGGCGTGACCGGCATGGCGCTGTCGGTCCAGAACGGCACCGGCGGCACGTCGACCATCAACAACACCGGCACGATCGGCTCGAATCCGCTGGTCGGCGCGACGCTGTCCGGCGCGGATGCACCCGTGGTCGCCGCGTACGGCGGCGGCACGGTCAACATGACGAACAGCGGGACGATCAACGGCCGCGTGTCGCTCGGCACCAACGGTACGCCCGGGCAGGGCAACACGTTCACGAACTCGGGCACGATCAACGGCGGCGTGTCGATGGGCGCGAACAGCAACAACACGTTCAACGCGGTGACGGGCTCGTCGGTCAACGCGGCGGGCGGCACCGGCGGCGCGTTCAACATCACGATCGGGCCGAACACGATCAACGTGGCGGCGACGGGGATCGTCGACGGCGGCGCGGGCGGCAACAACACGCTGAACCTGCAGCAGGGCACCTCAGCGAACGGCACGATCGCGGTCAACAATTACATCAACTTCAATCATCTCGACGTCACGAGCGGCAACTGGACGATCAACGGCCCGTCGACCGCGCAGGACGCGACGCTCGCGGGCGGCGTCGCGATCATCAACGACAACGCGTCGCTCGGCACGGGCACGATCACGGCCAACGGCGGTGCGTTGCAGGCGGGCACGGCGGGGCTCAACGTGTCGAACAACGTGGCGCTCGGCACCGCGCTGACGGTGCAGGGCGCGACGGGGCTCACGCTGTCGGGCACGGTATCGGGCAGCGGCGCGCTGACGAAGAACGACGGCGGCACGCTGACGCTGTCGGGCGCCAACACCTATGCGGGCGGCACGAACTTGAACGGCGGCGGCCTCGTGGCCGGCAACAACCTGGCGCTCGGCACGGGCGCGCTGAACGTCAATGCGGCGGCGTCGCTCGACACGAGCGCGAGCGTCACGCTCAACAATGCGGTCAATCTCAACAACAGTGCGACGCTGACGCTCGGCGGCAGCAACGACCTCGGGCTGTCCGGCACGATCAGCGGAAACGGCGGCCTGGTGAAGAACGGCGCGGCGACGCTGTCACTGAGCGGCGTGAACACCTACACGGGCGACACGACGATCGTCAGCGGCACGCTTGCGCTGAGCGGTGCGGGCAGTCTCGCGGCGACCGGCACGGTGAACCTGACCGGCGCGGGCGCGACATTCGACCTGGGCGGCGCGTCGGGCGCGCGGACGATCGGCGCGCTGTCCGGCGCGGCCGGCACGAACGTGACCCTCGGCGCCAACACGCTGACGCTCGACGGCACCGTCAACGCGACCTACGCGGGCACGATCGGCGGTGCGGGCAGCGTGACGCTGTCCGGCCCCGGCACGCAATCGCTGACCGGCACGAACACGTATACGGGCGGCACGAACCTGAACGGCGGCAACCTCGTCGTCGGCAGCAACGCGGCGCTGGGTTCGGGCGCGGTGAACGTCAACGGCTCGTCGACGCTCGATGCGACCACCAACGTGTCGCTCGCGAACGGCATCAACGTCGCCACCGGCACGACGCTGACCGTGGTCGGCAGCACCGATCTCGGGCTCGGCGGCACGATCTCCGGCGGCGGCGGGCTCGTGAAGAACGGCGCGGCGACGCTGACGCTGAACGGTGCGAACAACTACACGGGCGGCACGACGCTGAACGCGGGCGTCCTCGCGCTCGGCAATGCCGCGGCCCTCGGTACCGGCACGCTGACCGTCGGCGGCGCGGCGACGCTCGATGCGACCACGAACCTGGCGATCGGCAACGCGATCGATCTCGGCGCGAGCACGGCGCTCACGCTGGGCGGCAGCAATGCACTCGGGCTGGGCGGCGGGATTTCCGGCACGGGCGCGCTGGTGAAGAACGGCGCGGCGACCGTGACGCTGACGGGCGCGAACACGTATACGGGCGGCACGACGATCAACGCAGGCACGCTGGCGATCGGCGCGGGCGGCAGCCTGGCGGGGACCGGCGCGATGAATCTGGCGAACGCGGGCGCGACGCTCGACCTGAGCGGTGCGACCGCGGGCACGCAGTCGATCGGCGCGCTGGACGGCGTGGCCGGCACGACCGTGAATCTCGGCGCCAACACGCTGACGCTGGGCGGGACGACCGGCGGCACGTTCAACGGGGCGATCGGCGGGACCGGCAGCCTGACGCTGGCCGGCACCGGCACGCAGACGCTGAACGGCGCAAGCACCTATTCGGGCGGCACGAACCTCAATAGCGGCGGCCTGGTGCTCGGCAACGCCGCGGCCCTCGGCACCGGCGCGCTGAACGTCGGCGGCGCGGCGACGCTCGATACGAACACGAACCTGTCGATGACGAATGCGGTTGCTCTCGGCACGGGCGCGACGCTGACGCTCGGCGGCAGCAATACGCTCGGATTGAGCGGCGCGATCTCCGGCACGGGCGCGCTCGTGAAGGACGGCGCGGCGACCACGACGCTGACGGGCGCGAACACGTACACCGGCGGCACGACGATCAACGCGGGCACGCTGGCGGTCGGCGCGGGCGGCAGCCTGGCCGCGACCGGCGCGATGAATCTCGCGAACGCGGGCGCGACGCTCGACCTGAGCGGTGCGACGGGTGCGCAAACGCTCGGCGCGCTGTCGGGCGTGGCCGGCAGCAACGTGAATATCGGCGCCAACGCGCTGACGCTGGGCGGGACGGGCAGCGGCACGTTCAACGGGGCGATCGGCGGGACCGGCAGCCTGACGCTGGCCGGCACCGGCACGCAGACGCTGAACGGCGCAAGCACCTATTCGGGCGGCACGAACCTCAATAGCGGCGGCCTGGTGCTCGGCAACGCCGCGGCACTCGGCACCGGCGCGCTGAACGTCGGCGGCGCGGCGACGCTCGATACGAACACGAACCTGTCGATGACGAATGCGGTTGCTCTCGGCACGGGCGCGACGCTGACGCTCGGCGGCAGCAATACGCTCGGATTGAGCGGCGCGATCTCCGGCACGGGCGCGCTCGTGAAGGACGGCGCGGCGACCACGACGCTGACGGGCGCGAACACGTATACCGGCGGCACGACGATCAACGCGGGCACGCTGGCGGTCGGCGCGGGCGGCAGCCTGGCGGCGACGGGCCCGGTGAACCTCGCCGGCACCGGCGCGACGCTCGACCTGAGCGGCGCGACGGGCGCGCAAACGCTCGGCGCGCTGTCGGGCGTGGCCGGCAGCAACGTGAGCCTCGGCGGCAACGCGCTGACGCTGGGCGGAACCGCCAGCGGCGTGTTCGGCGGGGTGATCGGCGGGACCGGCGGCCTGACGGTCGCGGGCACCGGCATCCAGACGCTGACGGGCGCGAACACGTACACGGGCGGCACGACGATCGCGGCGGGCGGCACGCTGCAGCTCGGCAACGGCGGTACGTCGGGCAGCGTGGTCGGCAATGTCGTCGACAATGGCGCGCTGATCTTCAACCAGTCCGCCCACGTGACGCTCGCGAGCGTGCTGTCCGGCACCGGCTCGCTGACCCAGGCCGGCAGCGGACAACTGACGCTGACGGGCCTCAGTACGCTGAGCGGTCCCACCACCGTCGCCGCGGGCACGCTCGCCGTCGACGGTTCGCTCGGCCAGTCGACCGTGACCGTGCAGAGCGGCGCGACGCTGACGGGCACCGGCACGGTCGGCGGGGTCGTCGTGCAGAGCGGCGCGTTCGCGGCCGTGTCGCAGCCGGGCGCGGCGCTGAACGTCGCCGGCAACGTCACGTTCCAGCCGGGCTCGACGCTGCAGGTCGCGGTCACGCCGCAGCAGGGCGGCAGCATCGCGGCGAGCGGCGCGGCCACGCTGAACGGCGGCACCGTGCAGGTGCTCGCGAACCAGGCCAGCTACCAGCCGACCACGAAGTACACGATCCTCACCGCATCGTCGGGCGTGCAGGGCACGTTCAGCCAGGTGAATTCGAACTACGCGTTCCTGATGCCGACGCTCAGCTACGATCCGGACCACGTGTACCTGCAGCTCGTCACGAACGGCACGTCGCTGCCCGATGTCGCGACGACGCCGAACCAGCGCGCGGTCGCGACCGCGATCGGCGCGCTCGGCACGGGCAATCCGCTGTACGACACGATACTGACGACCGACGCGGCCACCGCGCGCCGGGCCTACGGGATGCTCGACGGCGAACTGCAGGCGAGCCTGAAGAGCATGCTGCTGCTCGACAGCCGCTACGTGCGCGATGCCGTCACCGATCGCGTGCGCCAGGGCCTCGCACCCGGATCGGGGCCGCTCGCCGCGCTGTCGTCGGGCGGCGCCGCGCTGTGCGGCGACAACACGGCCGGTGTCGCCGACCCGACGTTGCCGCCGGAGCGCCGGATCGGTTCGCGCGAAGGATGCTATGGCGGCACGCCGTATCAGCCGGTGGTCTGGGGGCAGGCGTTCGGCGGCCGCAGCAGGCTCGCGGGCGACGGCAACACGTCGGCGATCAACCGCAGCATGACGGGCTTCATCGCCGGTGCCGACATGGCGCTCAACGACAAGTGGCGGGCCGGCCTGGCCGCCGGGGTCACGCACAGCTCGCTCGACAACGACCAGAGCTCGTCGGCGTCGGTCAACAGCTATTACCTGTCGCTGTACGGCGGCGCGCAGTACGGTGCGCTCGGCGTGCGCGGCGGCGCGTCGTACACGTGGTACCGGATCAACAGCGACCGCAATCCGGGCTTCGCGGGCTTCTCCGATCACGATTCGGCCGGCTACAACGCGCATTCCGCGCAGGTGTTCGGCGAAGTCGGCTATGCGCTGCCGGTCGGGCCGGTCGCGCTCGAACCGTTCGCGGGTCTTGCCTACGTGAACCTGCATACCGACGGCTATACGGAAAGCGGCGGCGCGGCCGCGCTGCGCGCCGGCGGCGAGACGACCCACGTCGGTTTCTCGACGCTCGGCGTGCGTGCCGCGTCGCAGCTCGGCACGATCGCGAGCGGCACGTTCACCGCGCGCGGGACGGTCGGCTGGCGGCACGCGTTCGGCAACGTGCAGCCGTCGTCGGCGTTCACGTTCGCGAACGGCGGTACGTCGTTCCAGGTGTCGGGCGTGCCGATTGCTCGCGACAGCGCGGTGCTCGAAGCGGGTATCGACGCGACCATCACGAAGCGCCTGACGCTCGGCCTCACGTTCAGCGGCCAGTACGGCAGCGGCGTGCGTGACAACGCGGTGCTCGGCAACATCCTGTGGAAATTCTGAGCGCTGCCTGATGTGCCTGTGCGCGACCTCGTGCGGCGACGGCAACGCCGCGGGGGTCGCGTCTTTTTCGTCGCTGCGCGCACTCCCCGTTCTGGCCTATCCTGTGCGAAACACGCGACGCGCACCGCGCGTTGCGCCTCGACACAGGAGCATCGATGCCGAATCACGCCGAAGCCACCACGACGCAGGCGCCGCAAGTCGCGCCGGTTCCCCCCACCCAGGCGACGGGCGCCGCGTTCATCGCCCCCGAAGCCGATCCGCAGGCACTCGCACGCAACAACCAGTACGTATTGAAATCCGGCGATGCGTTCGTCGTCAGCGACGCGCTCGGCGACATCGGCGGCCATGACGACGGCCTGTTCGTCGACGACATGCGCGTGCTGTCGACATGGCGCCTGACCTTCGGCGGCCGCGCGCCGTCGCTGCTGTCGGGCGCGACGAGCGCGGACAACGCGTCGTTCACCGCGCACCTGACGAACCGCCCGCTGCCGCCGCTCGGCGGCCGCGAGACGCCCGAGGGCGTGATCCACATCGAACGGATGCGCGTGCTCGCGGGCGACGTGCTGTACGAAGCGCTGACGCTGACGAACTACGGCGCGAGCGAGGCCGAGGTGCCGCTGTCGCTGTCGTTCGCGGCCGATTTCAAGGACATGTTCGAAGTGCGCGGCACGCCGCGCCCGAAGCGCGGCACGGTGGTCGCGCCGCGCGTCGACGCCGGGGCGGTGCGGCTGCGCTACGACGGCCTCGACAAGGTCGAGCGCAACGTGACCGTGCATTTCTCGCCGGCGCCCGACGCGCTGTCGGTCGATCGCGCCGATTACACGCTGACGATCGCCGCGCAGGCGTGCGTGTCGATCTACCTGACCGTCGACGCGACGCTCGGCCCCGCGCACGACGGGGAAGGCCCGGGATGCGGCCGCGTCGCGCTGCGCACCGCGCTCGTCGGCGTGCATCGCGAGATGCGCTCGCGGCGCGAGTCGATGGCGCGCGTGAACACCGGCAATCCGCTGTTCGACGCATGGCTCGACCGGTCGCTCGCGGATCTCGGGCTGCTCACGACGCAGCTCGACACCGGGCCGTATCCGTATGCGGGCATTCCGTGGTTCTCGACGCCGTTCGGCCGCGACGCGGTGATCACGTCGCTGCAGATGCTGTGGCTGCAGCCGTCGCTCGCGCGCGGCGTGCTGCGCTTTCTCGCGGAGCACCAGGCGCGCGAGACGTCCGCGTTTCGCGACGCGGAGCCCGGCAAGATCATGCACGAGTTCCGCCGCAGCGAGATGGCCGCGACGGGCGAGGTGCCGTTCGCGCTGTATTACGGCGGCGTCGACACGACCCCGCTGTTCATCGTGCTCGCGGGCGCGTACGTCGAACACACCGGCGACGACGCGCTGATCGACGAGCTGTGGCCCGCGCTCGAGCGCGCCGCGCAGTGGGTGATCGACAAGTGCGACCGCAATCCGTACGGGCTGCTCGATTACCAGCGCACGTCGGAGCGCGGCCTCGCGAACCAGGGCTGGAAGGACAGCCACGATTCGGTGTTCCACGCGGACGGGCGCTTCCCCGACGGCCCGATCGCGCTGGTCGAAGTGCAGGCGTATGCGTGCGCGGCGCTCGATGCGATGTCGATGTGCTCGCACCGGCGCGGCCACGCGGCTGACTCGACGCGCTACGCGTTGCGCGCGAAGGCGCTGCGCGACCAGGTCGACGCGCTGTTCTGGATGCCGGAGGGCGAGTTCTACGGGATCGCGCTCGACGGTCACGGCGACCTGTGCCGCGTGCTGGCGTCGAACGCGGGCCATCTGCTCGCGTTCGGGCTGCCCGACGCCGAGCGCGGCGCGGCGGTCGCCGGCGTGCTCGGCTCGACGCTGTTCCAGACGGGTTGGGGCATTCGCACGCTCGCGGCCGGCCAGCCGCGCTTCAATCCGATGGCCTATCACAACGGTTCGGTGTGGCCGCACGACAATGCGCTGATCGCGCGCGGGCTTGCGCGCTACGGCGACAAGACGGCCGCGGTGAACCTGCTGCGCGCGCTGTTCGAAGCCGCGGTCAGTTTCGAGATGCGGCTGCCGGAGCTGTTCTGCGGGTTCCCGCGCCGGCGCGGCGAGCCGCCGACGGCTTATCCGGTCGCTTGCCTGCCGCAGGCGTGGGCGGCCGGTGCGCCGTTCATGATGCTGCAGGCCTGTCTCGGCGTGAGCGTGGACGCGGCGCGCCACGAAGTGCGCGTCGAGCGCCCGGCGCTGCCCGAAGGCGTCGACTGGCTGCGCATCGACGAACTGCGGGTCGGCGACGAAACCGTATCGCTGACGTTCCGGCGCGTCGATGGCCAGGTGGTCGCGGCGGCGGCGCAGCCGGGGCGGGTGAAGGTGGTCGCGGTGCTGTAGTCGTGCAGCGGCCTGCACGGACGTTGCGCGATGTCGCGCCACGTCCGCGCGCAGCGGCATAGAATCGTGACATGACCCTTGAACGATGGCGGAGGCACCTACGATGACGACCGACAATCGGCCCGACGACGGCGAGCACAAGCTCGAGAATCTGGAAGCGGCGGTCGACCACCTGCACAAGTCGATCGAGTCGCAGAGCATCGCGGCTGGCGCGGCGAAGGGCATCCTGTTCAGCCTGATCGAAACGCTCGGCGCGCTGATCGGCGATCCCGACCTGCCCGAACATGCGCGTTCCGGATACGAGGCGCTGCGCGACAAGGCGCGTGATTTGCGCGGCGGGCTCGACCGCCATTGATGAACCGGCAGCGCGGGCGTCGGCCACACGGCCCGCGCCGGTGCTGCCCAATCCTGCGCGGCGCGCACAAAACCCCGTGCGCTCAACGAGTTAGCCCGCCGGTGCGCAGGATATCCACAAGCTTGCCAACACAATCTGTGGAGAACCGTCCGGCCCCCAAAACCGGCTGCGTGGTGCAGGCCTCGAGGCCGCAAACGATGCCGCGTCATTGACCTGTCTGGCCCGATCTACTGAATCCCCTTTTGTATCAGGATGTTACGCGTCACATTGGTGGAATATCCACAGGCTTGCCAACAAAATCTGTGGATAAGTCTGACGCGATTGCTTCCTGATGGTTGAGGATCGGGCGCGCGGCGGCCGGCAGGCTCGCGCCTTTGCGCACGGGCTGCCCGATGCGTGCATCGGCGCGGTAATTCGTGCACGATCAACGGGTTAGGCCCCGGGTACCCAGGATATCCACACCCTTGCCAACACAATCTGTGGACAAGCACGGCGCCATCATTCGACCGGCGCCGCGTCGGCCGCTTCCGCAACGATCCAGTCGCGGAACAGCGTCATCGCCGGCGTGAGCGGCTTCGACTTCAGCGACGTGAGCCAGTAGCCGCCCGCGCGCACGTCGATGTCGAGCGGCCGCGCGAGCTGGCCGAGCTGCAATTCGCGCGCGAACATGCAGGCCGGCGCGAGCGCGATGCCCGCGCCCTGCATCGCGGCCTCGACCATCAGCCGCGACGAATCGAACACGGGCCCGTTCACCGCCCACGGTTCGAGCTGCGCGGCGTCGAACCAGCCGAGCCATTCGTCGGTGCGGTACGAGCGCAGCAGCGTTTCGTTCGCGAGATCGGCCGGCCGTGCGAGACGCCGCGCGATCTCCGGCGCGCACAGCGCGGTGAGCGGTGCGTCGAGCAGCCGCTCGTTGCGCGTCGCCGGCCAGTTGCCTTCGCCGAAGCGGATCGCGAAATCGAGGCCCTCGGCCGCGAGGTCGACGACGTTGTTGTTGGTCCGCAGCCGCAGCTCGACGAACGGGTGCGTGTCGCCGAAGCGCTTCAACCGTGGCATTAGCCAGCCTAGGGCAAAGGTGCCGACCGCGCCGAGCGTCAGCACCTCGTGGAAGCGCCCGCCCTCGAACTGCTTGAGCACGGTCTCGATCCGGCTGAATGCGTCGCTGAGCACCGGCAGCAGCGCGCGCCCTTCGTCGGTGAGCCCGAGGCCGCGCGGCAGCCGGGTGAACAGCGCGCAGCCGAGCCGCTCCTCGAGCGAGCGCACCTGCTGGCTGACGGCGGCCTGGGTCACGCTCAGCTCGAGGCCGGCGCGCGTGAAGTTCAGGTGGCGCGCCGACGATTCGAACGCGCGCAAGGCATTCAGCGGAAGATGAGGGCGGAGCTTGGTCATAAGAATTTCTTGTGGCAGCGCTCAATTATCGTTGCTTGTCAGGCAACCGTAAAGTCACGATAGTGCTGTCTCGGCGGCCGGCCGTTCCGTATTCATCCACCACGAGAGACACGACATGACCTACTCATCGCAACGTCGAACCCTGTTGCTGGCCGCCGCAACGGCGCCGCTCGTCCTGACCGTCGCCGCGTGTGCGTCGCCGCCGGCCGCGGGGCGGGACGTTTCGTCCGCGACGTCGTTTGCCGCGCTCGAGCGCGCGGCGGGCGGCCGTCTCGGCGTGTGCGCGATCGACACCGCGAGCGGCCTGCACGCGCTGCATCGCGCGGACGAGCGCTTCCCGTTCTGCAGCACGTTCAAGGCGATGCTGAGCGCGGCGGTGCTCGCGCAGAGCGTCGAGCACCCGGGGCTGCTGCAGCAGCGCGTGACGATCGCGCAGTCCGATCTCGTGAACTACTCGCCGGTGTCGGGCAAGCACGTCGGCACCGGCATGACCGTCGCCGAGTTGTGCGAGGCGGCGATCCAGTACAGCGACAACTCGGCCGCGAACCTGGCGATGAAGCTGATCGGCGGGCCGGAGGCGGTGACCGCGTATGCACGCTCGATCGGCGACGACATGTTTCGGCTCGATCGCTGGGAGACCGAACTGAACACCGCGTTGCCGGGCGACCCGCGCGACACGACGACGCCCGCCGCGATGGCCGCGAGCATGCGCGTGCTCACGCTCGGCGACGCGCTGCCGCCCGTGCAGCGTGCACGGCTCATCGCGTGGCTGCGCGGCAACAAGGTCGGCGACAAGCGGATTCGCGCGGGCGTGCCGGCCGGGTGGCAGGTGGCCGACAAGACCGGCACCGGCGACTACGGGACGACGAACGATGCAGGAGTGATCTGGCCGCCGTCGCGTGCGCCGATCGTGCTCGTCGTGTACTACACGCAGGCGCGTGCCGATGCGAAGGCGAAGGACGACGTGATCGCCGCCGCCGCGCGCATCGCGGTCGCGACGTTCGCCTGAGCGCGTGGCGCGGCGTGCGTTCATCGACGGATGGGCGAAGCGATGGAGGCACGCCGTGCCGCGGTCGTGACCGGCAGGGCGAAACGTTGTGCGATCAACGACTTAGGTCACGCATGCTCAGGATATCCACATCCTTGCCAACAAAAATTGTGGACAAGCCCGCGAGCGGTCGCGTTCGGCGCGCGGCGGGCGCGCGTCGGTATGCCGCGGGCCTGCCTGCACGATTCGAAGCGGCATGGACAAAACCTTTCGGATCAAGCGCTTGATCGCGGTATGCGCAGGCTATCCACAAGCTTGCCAACACAATCTGTGGACAAGCCCGCTCGATGTTCAGCCATGCCGATCGTCGACCGACGGCCAGCGCGCGAACGCGAACACCCACAACATGATGAAGTTCAGGACCGGGATGAACATCGTCAGGATCCACCAGCCTGAATGTCCGGTACGCCGAACGATTCGGACATACGGATAGACGACGATCGCGACGAGCACGAGCGAGACGATCAACTGCCCTGCGGTGAAGTGTTCCATGGTCTTCCTCGGATGATGTGTCGTTGTCCGATGCGGGCCGAAGGGCCCGCACGTGGCGCCGCGCGTGCAGTCGCGCGATGCGCGGCCGCGTGCGGTTCGTGTGATCCTGACGCGTCGCGTACATGAACGTCAAGCTGCGTTCGGGGTGCCGCGGTTGCGCCGGATCGTCCGATCGTGCGCGTGAGCGGACCGCGCGCTGCCGCAACGGTGGCGCGGCGCATGAATCGTTGGCCGATCAACGGGTTAGGCGATGCGTGCGCAGGATATCCACAAGCTTGCCAACAAAATCTGTGGGTAAGTGGCGCGACGATTGCGTCGCATATCGAACGCATATTGGAATGCACATCGGATCGCACATCGACGTGGCATCGTGATGCGAAGTGCGGCGAACCGGCGCGTACGACGGCGCGGCGCGCGCCGCGTCTGCATCACGCGTGCCAAAGTCCGTCGGATCAAGGGCTTAGCGTCGCGGTGCGCAGGATATCCACAAGCTTGCCAACATTTTCTGTGGAGAAGTCCGCGTGGCGATTGCGCGATGAAGCCGGGTCGACATGAATCCCGGCCGCCGTTTCATGAACTCGGCGTCGTCGTTCGACACGGCCAGGAAATCCGCGTTTGGCAGGAGAGGGGATCGGTACGCGATGTCGCGTCGAGACGCGAGCGTGTCCGGCGCGGTTTGGCGCATTCGCTGCGCACGACCGCCAAACCCTTTCGGATCAATCGCTTGCCGTCGTTAGCGGCCGGTTGTCCACAAGCTTGCCAACACAATCTGTGGAAAAGCCGGCCATCGGGCGAGCGTCAGGCCGGCGCGGGAAAACGCACCGTCACGGTCAGCCCGCGCCCGCCTTGCGTCGTGCCGAGCGCGACCGTCGCGCGATGCTGTTCGGCGATCCGCTTGACGATCGACAGGCCGAGCCCGCTGCCCGAAGACGTGGCCGCCTGCGCGCCTTCGCCGCGATAGAAGCGCTCCCATACGTCCGTGCGTTCGGCTTCCGGAATACCGGGGCCGTCGTCGGCGACTTCGAGCACGGGCGTCGCGCCGTCGAGGCGCGCGGACACGTCGACGCGCGCACCGTTGCCCGCGTAGCGGATCGCGTTGTCGACGAGGTTGTTCAGCAGCACGCGCAACGTGTCCATGTTGCCCGCGGCCATCACCGGCGACGACACGATCGCGCCGAGGTCGATATGGTGCGCATCCGCGACGCGTGTGCGGTCGGCGACCACCGAGCGGCACAGCGCGGCGAGATCGACGGGCGCGGAGGCCGCGGCGGACGCCTGCGCGTCGGGTTCGAGGCGTGCGAGCGTCAGCAGCTGTTCGGCGAGGTGGCCGAGGCGCGTCGTGCCGGCCTGGATCTGCGCGAGGATCTGCTCGCGTTCGTCGGCCGTCGACGCGCGCCGCAGCAACTGCGACTGGATCGACAGCCCCATGATCGGCGTGCGCAATTCGTGCGCGGCATCGGCGATGAAGTGGCGCTGCAGCGTGAACGAGCGGTCGAGCCGCGCGAGCAGATCATTGATCGCTTCGGCGAGCGGGCGGACTTCGTTCGGCATCGACGCGATGTCGACCGGTTCGAGATTGTTCGCATTCCTGCGCTTCAGGCCGGATGCGATCGTGCGCAGCGGCCGAAGCCCCGCGCCGATGCCGAACCACAGCCCGATCGCGAGCACCGGCAGCATCGAGAACACCGGCCACAGCAGGTGCACCGCGATGCCCGCGATCGCTTCCCAGCGCGCGTGGCGCGCCTGCGCGAGGCGGATCGTCGTGCCGCCGCGTTCGGTCACGTAGGTGCGCCACGGCTGGCCGCCGACGTCGACGCTGCCGATGCCCGTCTGCGCGGGCGGCGGCAGCGCGGACTTGCGATCGGTCGAGTAAACCAGCGTGCCGTTGCGCCAGACCTGCAGCAGCACGGCGTCGGGATCGCTGGCCTCGAAGTCGTGCTTGCCTTCGCCGTGATCGCGGAACGACAGTTCGCCGTTCGGACCGACGACGATTTGCTTCGACATGCTGCGCATTTGATCGTCGAGGAGATCGTCGAGCTCGCGCAGCGCGCCCCAGTAGGTGCCCGCGCTCGCGACCAGCCCGATCACGCACGCGGCCGGCAGCAGCCACATCAACAGGCGCCGCCGCAGCGATGCGCTGCGCCAGCGCGCGATCGCGTGTTGCAGATGCGTCATGCTCCGTCACCGATCCGGTAGCCGACGCCGCGCACCGTGCGGATCATGTCGTGGCCGAGTTTCTTGCGCAGGTTGTGGATGTGTACCTGCACCGCGTTGCTTTCGATTTCCTCGCCCCAGCTGTACAGCCGTTCCTCGAACTGTTCGCGCGAAATCACCGCGCCGGGGTCGCGCATCAGTTCGTGCAGCAGCACGAATTCCTTCGGCGACAGCGTGACTTCGTCGTCGTTGAGCCAGACCAGGTGCTTGACGGGATCGAGCCGCAGCGGACCGATCGCGAGCGTCGTCTGCGCGCGCCCCGCGTGGCGGCGGTTGACCGCGCGAATGCGCGCGAGCAGTTCCTCGAGCACGAACGGCTTGACGAGGTAGTCGTCGGCGCCGCTGTCGAGGCCGGCGATGCGGTCCGGCACGCCGTCGCGCGCGGTGATGATGATCGCGGGCAGGGTTTCGTCGCGGCGGCGCAGCGACGCGAGCACCGACAGGCCGTCGCGGTTCGGCAGCCCGAGGTCGAGCAGCAGCAGGCCGTAGCTGGTGGCGCGCAGCGCGAGCGTCGCGGCGTCGCCGTCCTTGACCCAGTCGACCGCGAAGCCTTCCTGTTTGAGGCCCTGTTCGAGCCCGCTGCCGATCAGCGGATCGTCCTCGACGAGCAATACGCGCATGGATTCGTGTCCGTTGGCGGGCGTGGCGCCCGGGGTTCCCATGATAAGCGCAGGTGTCTTAGGCCGAGCTTAAACACGGGCGCCTCCGTGCGTTCGCGCACCGAAAGGCCGCGACGGCATGCCGCGGCGGACGGCCTTCAGGTTTGCTTAATCTTACGCTCCGTAATCTCGGGGCCGTCGCGTTCAACGGGAGCGCGGCGCACTCGAAAAAATGGAGGAACGAGATCATGAAACACCTGACGAGAATCCTGGCGATCGCGCTCGCCGTGCTGCCCGCCGCCGTCTACGCGGAATACACGGGGCCGTCCACGCTGACCACGACGACCGTGAAGGAACTGCTCGCGAACGGCAAGGACGACCAGCACGTGCAACTGCAGGGGCGCATCGTCAAGCACACCGGCGGCGAGGACTACGAGTTCGCCGATGCAACCGGCACGATCCGCGTCGAGATCGACAAGAAGCTGTGGGCGGCCGGCCAGCCCGTCAGCGACAAGAGCGAAGTGAAGCTGACCGGCGAGTTCGAGCGCAAGTGGTCGGGCAAGGTGAAGGTCGACGCCGATCACGTCGAAGTGCTGCGCTGACCGGTGCACCGGTGCGGACGGGGCCGGTGATACCATGGACGACCGGTTCCCGTTCTCACCAAGATGGCTGCCAATTTCGATGAACTCGCGTCCCGGATCCGGGCGCAATTTTCCGAACTGAGCCCGCAATTCCAGGCGGGCGCTGCATTTCTGCTCGATCATCCCGACGAGGTTGCCACCTCGTCGATGCGCAAGGTCGCGCAGCGCGCGCAGGTTCAGCCCGCGTCGCTCGTGCGGCTCGCGCAGCAATTCGGTTTCCCCGGCTGGAACGAGCTGCGCGACCTGTGCGTCGCGCGCGTGCGCGCGCGTCCCGAGCCACTTACGCAGCGCGCGCGTTCGCTCGTGCGGCCCGACGCGAAGGCGTCGCTCGCGCACGATCTCCTTGCCGCCCAGCAGCACAATCTCGTCGCCACCGCCGCACAGAACGAGCACGCGCTCGCCGACGCCGCGAAACTGATCCGCAAGGCATCGCACGTGCACGTCGCGGGGTTTCGGTCCTGCTATCCGGTCGCGTTCGGATTCGTATACGGCTATCGGCTGTTCCGGCCGACCGTGTCGTTGCTCAACGGCGTCGCCGGCTCGCTCGAGATGGAGCTGCGCACGATCGCGAAGCAGAGCGTGACGGTGATCATCAGTTTCGCGCCGTATTCCGCGGAAGCGACGCGCGTCGCGCAGGCGGCGAAGGCGCAGGGCAGCAAGATCGTCGCGATCACGGACAGCGCGGTGTCGCCGATCGCGCTGCATGCGGACGCGCAGCTGATCTTCACGCACGACAGCCCGTCGTTCTTTCCGTCGCTGGTCGCCGCACATGCGATGGCCGAGGCGCTGGTCGCGCAGTTGCTGGCGATGGAAGGCAGCGATGCGATCGCGGCGCTCGAGCGCACGGAAGCGGAACTGCATGCGAAGGGCGCGTACGTCGTGTAGCCGCACGGCGGCGTGACTGGCGGCACACCGCGCCGCGCGCGAGGCCCCGGCATCCACGTCGATATTTCACCGCGCGCTGAACCGTCGCGGTATCGCGCGCGCGTATGCTGACGTCTCCATTCCGAGGAGACCGCAATGTCCGATTCCAACGTGCAGTTCCGCCAGGCCGAAACCTTCCGCGCGCTGCACACGCGCCGCGGGGCCTTCATCATCCCGAACCCGTGGGATGCCGGTTCCGCCCGGCTGCTCGCGATGGCCGGCTTCGAATCGCTTGCCACCACGAGCGCCGGCTTCGCCTTTTCGAGGGGGCGGCCCGACAACGCGATCGACCGCGACGAAATGCTTGGCCACATCGCCGAGATCGTCGCCGCGGGCGGCCTGCCGGTCAGCGCCGATCTCGAGAACGGCTTCGGCGACGCGCCCGACGCGGTCGCCGAGACGATTCGCCTGGCGGCCGACGCCGGCGCGGTGGGCGGCTCGATCGAGGATGCGACCGGCCGCGCCGACGCGCCGATCTACCCGCACGACCTGGCGGTCGAGCGCATCGCGGCGGCGGTCGACGCGGCGCGCTCGCTGCGGTTTCCGTTCACGCTGACCGCGCGCTGCGAAAACTATCTGCATGGCCGTCCCGACCTTGCCGACACGATCGCGCGGCTCGTCGCGTACCGCGACGCCGGCGCCGACGTGCTCTACGCACCGGGCGTGACCGATCCCGACGAGATCGCGGCGATCACGCGCGCGGTCGGCGCGCCGGTCAACGTCGTGATGGGGCTGCAGGGCGGGTTGCTGAGCCTCGAGGCGCTCGCGGCGCTCGGCGTGAAGCGTGTCAGCGTCGGCGGCGCGCTGGCGCGGGCCGCATTCGGCGCGTTCCTGCGCGCCGCGACGGAAATGGCGCGCGACGGCACGTTCACGTTCACGCAGGCGGCGGTGCCGGGGCGCGACCTCAATCGCTGGTTTTCGGCGCCGGACAATTCGCCCGTCCGGTTCGAACAATGAGCGCCGATAAAACGTGGGAACGTTTCCAGCCGAAAACCGATTGACAGTAATCAATCGAAACCGCCGCCGATTTGAAGTTCGATGACGGCGCGAAATTCATCGTTTATTCTCCGCATTCCGGCTGTTTGACCATATTCGGCGCGCAAGCCGCGCCGAATATGGTGTCAGAAGCCCGCCGCGCGAACCGCTGCCGCGTATCGTTGCGATTTTCAGGTCGATGTTTTCGGGTATTCGGGAGTTGCCGGTTATTTATTGGATTGGTAATCTGCCGCGTATCCGAAAGACCTGTCAGCGGGCCGCCGGAAAATGAATATATAAAAAATCGAGAGAGCGATGAAAATCCGAGAAAATCACAGCAACGGCTTTCGCGTCGGCGATGTCGTGACGCTGAAAACCGGCGGCCCGCGCATGACGGTCACGTATGCCGGGCCGGTCGTGTTCGACGATGCCGACTGGCTCATCTGCCAGTGGTTCGACGACGGCGGCCACTTCCGGCAGGAAATGTTTCATCACGAAACGGTGGTGCCCGAACCGCGTGCGATTTCCGCCGGGCGCGTCCGACTGCGCATGCAGGCGCACCGCTACCGTTCGGCAGCCTGAGGCGACGTCCGTCACGACGCCGCTTGCCGGCGGCCGACTGCTGCGTCGCATCAGCCCGCGGTGCAGGCGTGGGCATGACCGCGACATCCGCGACATTTCACGTCAACCCGAAACATGCGGCGGCCCGACGCGCCGATACTGCACGCATGAACCCGACCAATCCGATTGCCGCGGTCACGCACCGCGATCCCTATCCGTACTACTCGACGCTCGTCGACGGGCCACCGCTCGCGTTCGACGCCTCGCTCGGCCTATGGGTCGCGAGCCGGGCGGCGAGCGTGACGGCCGTGCTCGGTCACCCGGCGTGCCGCGTCAGGCCGCTCGATGCGCCGGTGCCGCCCGCGTTGCGCGGGACGACGGCGGGCGCGCTGTTCGGCGACCTGGTGCGCATGAACGACGGCGCATTGCGGCACGACGTGCCGAAGCAGGCGCTGCGCGCGGCGTTCGCGCCGATCGACGTCGACGCGTTGCGCGAGCGGGCCGCGCAACTTGCCGGCCGCCGGCTGCGCGCACCGCATGACGCCGATGCACTGAATGCGTGGTGCCTGACGGTGCCCGTTTGCGCGGTCGCCGATCTGCTCGGCTTCGACGACGCGCAACTCGACGATATCGCTGCGCTGGTCGTCGACTTCGTCGCCGCGCTATCGCCGCTGTCGGACGACGCGGCGCTGGCCCGCGCGAGCGAGGCCGCGCGGCAACTGCTCGACCGGATGACGGAGCGCGTCGCGCGCACACGCGCGCAGGACGGCTCATGGGTCGCGGCGATTCAGCAGGCGGCCGGTGCCGCGGGCTGGCACGCAAGCGGCGCGCTCGTCGCGAATCTCGTCGGGTTGCTGTCGCAGACGTGCGAGGCGACGGCCGCGTGGCTCGGCAATGTGCTGGTCGCGTGGGACGCAACCGGCGCCGAACGCACGCTGCCGGATGCCGCGACGCTCGACGCGTTCGTCGCCGAGGTCGGTCGCTTCGATGCGCCGGTGCAGAACACGCGCCGCTTCGTCGCGTCGCGCACGACGATCGAAGGCGTGACCGTCGATGCCGGTGCGGCCATCCTGGTCGTGCTCGCGGCGGCGAACCGCGATCCGGCCGTGCATCGCGAGCCGAACCGATTGTTGCCGGGCCGCGCGCCGGGGGCGAACTTCGGGTTCGGCACGGGGCCGCACGGTTGCCCGGGCGAGCGGATCGCGCGGGCGGTGACGGCGGGGGCGTTCGGGGCGTGGTTGCGCGCGGGCGGTGAGGCGCCGCGCGACAGGCTGGTGTGGGACTACCGGGCCTCGACCAACGTCAGGATGCCGAAGTTCGAAGCGGCGAGGTAAGGGGAACAGCGGGACTGCCTAGCGGCAACCTTGCTTCTCGGCCCATTGCTCCTGGGCGGCGACGCGGCGCTGCACGCGTTCGACGAGGCCGGCCGAGAAGGTCCGCATGCTGATGCCGCGGCGCTTTGCGAGGATGGTTTGCGCGACGTCGGTTTGCGGGTTCGGCTGGCAAGCCCAGTAGAGCGTCATCAGCCAGCCGATGCCCGTCCACGCGAACAGGGCGTTGAACATTGCGATCGTCAGCTTGTCGTGCCGGGCGCGCCGGTCGGCGACGATGGCCGGAAGAAAATAGAGCGCGATCGCCGCGACCGAGCCGGCCATCTGAATCGGGACTGCGTGTTCCATGTTGCTGCTCCATCCGAACTGCAATGTGGCCGATTGTCGCGCTTTTTCCGTTTGCGTGCCGGCAATTGATTGTTGCGTTTTTAATGACGATCAGCGCATCGCGACGTCCTCCGGCTGCGCTTCGTTGCACAACGCGAAACCTTCGTCGAGCCAGCCCGTGACGCCGCCGATCATCAGCTTCACCGGGCGGCCGAGGCGCGCGAGCCGGATCGCCGCGCGCGCGGCGCCGTTGCAGTGCGGGCCGGCGCAGTAGACGACGAACAGCGTGTCGGCTGGATGGTCGGCGAGCTTGCCGGCGACGATCTTGCGGTGCGGCAGGTTGCGCGCGCCGGGCACGTGGCCGGCGGCAAACTGCTCCGGACCCCGGACGTCGAGCAGCACGAAATCGGGCGCGCCGGACGCGAGCGCGTCGTGCACGTCCCAGCAATCGGTCTCGAAGCGCAGCGACGCTTCGAAGTGCGCGAGGGCGGCGGCGCTGTCGGCGGCGGGGACGTCGGTGACGTAAGACATGAAAGGCGCTCCTGAAGGGCGGCGCGGAATGCGCCGGGATGAAGGGCAGTATCGCGGTTCGGCGGCCATCGCGGCAGTGGCGCGATCGACAAGTTCCGGTAACATCGCGCCATGCACAATCATCTCGTCGTCGCGCTCGCCTACGATCGCCTCTGCACCTTCGAATTCGGCTGCGTGGTCGAACTGTTCGCGCTCGAACGCCCGGAACTCGGCGTCGACTGGTATCGCTTCGCGGTCTGCGCGAGCGAGCCGGGCCCCGTGCGCGCGGCGGGCGGCATCACGGTCGCCGCGCCGTACCGGCTCGCGATGCTCGATCGCGCGGACACCATCGTGATTCCCGGCTGGCGCGATCCGGACGAGCCGCCGCCGGAACCGCTGCTGAAGAAGCTGCGCGCCGCGCATCGCCGTGGCGCGCGGCTCTGTTCGATCTGCTCGGGCGTGTTCGTGCTCGCGGCGGCCGGCGTGCTCGACGGGCTCACCGTCACGACGCACTGGCGCTACGCCGAGCGCCTGCAGGCGCGCTATCCGGCGCTGCGCGTGAATCCCGACGCGCTGTACGTCGACGAAGGGCAGATCGTCACGTCGGCCGGCTCGGCGGCGGGGCTCGACATGCTGCTGCATCTCGTGCGCCGCGACCACGGCGGCGCGATCGCGAACCGCGTCGCGCAGCGCCTCGTGCTGCCGCCGCATCGCGACGGCGGCCAGGCGCAGTTCGTGCCGCGACCGGTCGCACCGGGCGGCAGCGACCGGCTCGCGAAGCTGATCGACTGGATGCGCGCGCATGCGGCCGAGCCGCACACGCTCGCGTCGCTGGCCGCGCAGGCGGCGATGAGCACGCGCACGCTGCAGCGTCAGTTCGCGGACGCGACGGGGATGTCGCCGCTCGCGTGGCTGATCCGCGAGCGCGTGAACGTCGCGAAGGACATGCTCGAAGCGCATCCCGGGTTGTCGCTCGCGCAGATTGCCGCGCGCGCGGGGTTCGGTTCCGAGGAGTCGTTGCGCCGGCATTTCCGGCGCGTCGCCGCGACGAGCCCTGCTGCATACCGGCGCGGGATGGATCGCGGCGTGAGGCCCACGGACGCGTGAGCGTCGCGTCTTCCTTCGCCACGGCGGCGCCCGGCCGTCGTTCGCTTCCTGCCGACTTCGAGCGCGCGTAAGATGGCGGTCGCCGTGCGGCGATCCGGTTCACGCGCGCCGCGCTTCCTGCGCCGCTGCAACCCGCCGCCATTCATCCATCACAACGACAAGGACAATCGCCATGGGCCTGCTGGGAAAGCTGTTCGGAAAGAAACCGCGTGATGAAGCGGCGACGCCCGTGCCGTCCGCGAACGACGCACCGGACGCATCCGAAGGCGCGAACGATCGGAACGGCCCCGACATCGCGCCGGAGCTCGCGTCCGCGTTGAAGGCATTCCAGGCCGGCCGGCACGAAGCCGCGATCGCGGCCGCCGCGCCGCATGCGGAGCGGCTGGCCGATGCGGCGCGCCTGTGCGCGCTGTCGTATTCGGCGATGAAGCGTTACCGTGAAGCGTTTCCGTACTGGCTCGCGCTGTTCGACCGCGAGCCGAGCGCGCACAACGCGGTTCAGCTCGCGACGACCTCGGCGATGTGCGACGAAGTGGAGCGCGGCGAAGCGTGGATGCAGAAGGCCGCCGAGGTCAATCACGACACGCGCGAGCAGTCCGACGTCGCCGCGCGCGTGAACTTCATTTCCGCGCTGATGCAAAGCGGCCACCTGCGCGAGGCGCTGCCGCATCTCGCGTGGGTGCGCGACGTATACGGCCACGTGCGCATCACCGATTCGACCTTCCTCTACATGCGCGGCATTCCGTTCTTTGCGTCGTTCCTCGAGAACAGTTTCGAGATCCTGAAGGCCACGCAGCCGGCCGACGCGATCGCACCTTGGTACGGAGAACTGAAGGGCAAGCTCGACGAAGAAGGCGAAGCGCAGCTTGCCGCGTGGGTCGGCCGGTTGCCGGCATGACCGGCGGGTCGTCACGCATCGCGACGCCGGCCGCATTCTGCCGGCGCGGCGTCACGATGCGCATGCTCAGCGCGTGTTGGTGTCGCGCGCGGTTTCCTTGATGCACGCGATCCGGTACACGCCGTCCTCGACTTCGACGCCATGCGTGTCGTGCGTGAAGCCGGGGAAGCGCAGGTCGTACTGCTCGAGCGCCTTCAGGTAGCCGAGCAGCGGGCCGTCGGCCGGCCCCGCGTTCTCGCCGGGCATCAGCAGCGGAATGCCGGGCGGATAGGGCACGACGCCCGTCGCGACGGTGCGGCCTTCCATCTCCGACAGCTCCAGCATCTCGATGTCGTTGTGCACGAGATGTTCGAACGCCTCGGCCGGGCTGAAGTCGGGCTGCGGCAGCGTCGAGAAGCCGCGCGACATCATCTCGGTCGTCTTCAGGTCGCTCATCGCGCTGAACATCAGGTCGCACAGTTCGCGCAGGCCGAGCTTGCCGTAGCGGTCCGGATAGCGCGCGACGAGTTCCGGCAGCGCCTGTTCGAGCGGCGCGTTCGCGTCGTAGTCGCGCTTGAAGTCGAGCAGCGTGTTGACGAGCGTGCCCCACTTGCCCTTCGTCACGCCGAGCGAGAACAGGAACAGGATCGTGAAGTCGGTCGTCTTCTCGACGACGATCCCGTGCCGGTCCAGATACGCGGTGACGACCGACGCCGGAATGCCGACCGGCATCAGCCCGCCGTGCGGTGCGACGCCAGGCGTGACGATCGACACCTTGATCGGATCGAGCATGCAGTAGTCGTCCTCGATGTCGCCGAAGCCGTGCCACGTCTCGCCCGGATGCAGCACCCAGCACGACGGATCGGTGGCGAGCAGCGTTTCGTCCGCTTCATGGAACGGCACGCGCCGGCCCGTCTTGCGGTCGACCACGGTGTCCGGCTGCCAGCCGTTGAAGAACCAGTCGTCGTTCTCCTCGCATTCCGCATGCAGCCGCGCGAGCATCCGGCGGAACGACACGGCCTCGCGGATCGCGTCGGTCGTCAGCGCCTCGCCGCCGGGGCCGTCCATCATCGCGGCGCTCACGTCGTTCGACGCGATGATCGCGTAGTTCGGCGACGTCGACGCATGCATCATGTATGCCTCGTTGAAGCGTGCATGCTCGATCGGATTGCGGCCGTCGCGGACGTGGATGAACGACGCCTGCGACAGCGCGGCGAGCAGCTTGTGCGTCGACTGCGTCGCGAACACGGTCGGCTTGCTGGCGTCGTGCTGCGCCGGATCGCCGTGCATCGCGTGACGATCGCGGTAGATCGGGTTGAAGCGCGCATAGCCGTACCACGCTTCGTCGAAATGCAATCGGTCGACGCTCTGGCCGAGCAGTTCCTCGACGCGTGCGACGTTGTAGCAGAGGCCGTCGTACGTCGAGTTCGTGATCAGCGCATGCACGGGCGTCGGATCGATGCCGTCGCGCCCGCGCACCAGCGGGTTCGCGTCGATCGCGAGGCGCACGGCGGCGGCCGTGAGCCGTTCCGGCATGATCGGCCCGATGATCCCGTAATGGTTGCGTGACGGGATCAGGTAAGTCGGAATCGCACCGGACATCGTCATCGCGTGCTCGGCCGACTTGTGGCAGTTGCGGTCGCACAGCGCGACCTGGTTGCGCGTGACGCTCGCCATCAGGATCACGCGGTTCGACATCGACGAGCCGTTGGTCACGTGATACGTGCGGTGCGCGCCGAACACGCGCGCCGCGTAGCGTTCGCTTTCGCCGATCGGACCGGAGTGGTCGAGCAGCGAGCCGAGTTCGCCGACCGAGATCGACAGGTCGGAGCGGAACAGCGCCTCGCCGAAGAATTCGAAGTACGCGCGGCCGACCGGCGATTTCAGGAACGCGGTGCCGCCCGTGTGGCCCGGCGTGTGCCACGAGTATTCGTACACGCGCGAGAACTGCGCGAGCGCGCGGAACATCGGCGGCAGCACGGTTTCGCGGTAGCGTTCGATCGCGGCGACGATCCGCCCGCCGATGAACGCGGTGGTGTCTTCCAGCATCCAGATGAAGTCGTCGGCCTTGCGCATCGCGTCGACGGGAATCGCGGCCGCGCTCGCGCGGCTCGCGAGCAGGAACACCGGCACCGTCGCATTGCGCGCGCGCATCGCGTCGAGCACGGCCTGTGCGGGCACATGGGCGGGATCGTTGCCGAGTTCCCAGTTGAGCAGCAGGCACTGGATCGCGGGATCGGCGTCGACCACCGCGCGCGCGTCTTCGGCGGAGGTCGCGATGACGACGTCGACGAGCCGCGTGCGCAATTCTTCGACGAGCGCGGTGGCCGCGCGTCCGGTGGCCGTGCGTTCGTCGATGTCGTGCTGCACGAGCAGCGCCTTCATGCCGAGGCGGCGGAACGCCGGTTGGGTCAAGGAAGCGGTCATGGGTTATTCCCCCGTTTGCTGGGTTGCCTGGACGCCCGCGGCCGGCGAGCGTGCGTGAAGGATGTCGGCCGTGTGTCGGCCCACGGAGATCCAGAAGGTCGCGACGAGCGCGACGATGGTGACGCCGAGCGCGAGGTAGCGCACCCAGCGCGGCGAGCGGCCGCCCGGATGGATATGGGTTTCCTCGATTTCGCGCTGACGGTTGATCGACAGCTCGTAGAACACGATCGTCGCGATCACGAAGATCAGCGACCAGCGCGTCTGCTGGCCGTCGGAGCCGACCATCGCCCACAGCGCGTAGACGGCGCCGATCAGGCCGACGATCGTGTAGAAGGTGAACTGGTGCGACGGCATCTTGCCGTAGCCGAGCACCTTGATCGCGATGCACGAGTAGATGTACGGCAGGAGCGTCATGATCACGGCGATCGACGCGATCTTGCCGAACTGCTCGCTCGCGCTCGGCGACATCGTCGCGAGCACCTGCACCGACATGATGACCGCGACGATCGCGAGGCCGGCCGACGGCACGTTCTTCGAGTTGACGCGGGCGAACACGCCGGCGAACAGGCCGTCGTCGGCCGCGGCCTTCGCGGTCTGGCCGACCAGCAGCGTCCAGCCCGCGAGCGAGCCGAGGCAGCCGAGCGCCGCGCAGATCGCGACCGCGTTCGCGGCGGTGTCGCCGAGCGCGAGGCGCGCGGCATCCGCGAACGGCGCGCTCGATGCGAGCAGCGCCTTGTTCGGGATCATCCCCATGATCACGGTCGAGCTGAGCACGTAGCAGACGGCCGCGAGCACGACGCCGCCGACGGTTGCGATCGGCACGTTGCGCGACGGGTTTTCGACGACCCCGGCCGACACCGACGCGCTCTCGACGCCGATGAACGCCCACAGCGTGAAGTTCAGCGTCGCGCCGATCGCGCCGACGCTGCTCGCGCCCGACACGTTCCAGCCGGCGAAGTACACGTCCTTGCTGAACCAGAACCAGCCGAACACGGCCATCCCGAGGATCGGCACGAGCGCGAAGATCGTCGTGACCGACTGCACGCGGCCGACCACGTTCGGCCCGAGAATGTTCGCGTAGGTGAACAGCCAGATCACGAAGATCTGCGCGAGCGCGAATACCAGCGGGTCGCGCAGCATCGGGAAGAAGTGCGTGAGATAGCCGAGGCCGGCGACCGCGAGGCCGACGTTGCCGAGCACGTTCGCGAGCCAGTAGATCAGGTTGGTCTGGTAGCCGATGTACGGGCCGAACGACTTGCGCGCGTATGCATACGGGCCGCCGGCGGCCGGGTCGATCGCCGCGAGCTTCGCGAACACCAGCGCGAGCGATACGGCGCCGACGACGGTGATCAGCCAGCCGAAGATCGCGATGCCGCCGGTGGCGGCGAGGTTCGCGGGCAGCATGAAGACGCCGGAGCCCATCATGTTGCCCGCGACCATCAGCGTGGCGGGGATGACGCCGATTTTCGGCGCGGCGGTCGCGGCTGGCGCGGCGGTGGAACGGGAGGAAGACGAGCTGGCATCGGACATGCGAGGCTCCTTGAATGATCGTGATGCAGTTGAGGTGGCGCGGCCCGGCGCCGGTCGACGAATCCGGAATGGTCCGTCGCTTTATTGAACGACAGCATCTTATCTCTTAATTGAGTTTCAATAAGAGTAAACGATGCAATTTAATATCTTGAATATTGATCGTCATCATTGAAGAAGATGAAATGTCATGGTGCGAACGGATGTGGGCGTATGCGGCAGGGCGGCGGGCCTGGGCCGCTCCGGGTCGTGTTCGCGGGTGACGGTGCAGTATCTCGAAAATGGAACGGATAATCGATTTTTTGCCGAACTGGTTAATTCAATTCATGGGCTGAATGACTCGGGAAACCCTGATTGAATTAGTCGGTTATTATCGAGCGCTTGAAATGCGCTCGCCGGCGCCAGTGATTATTTCTACCGAACGGTGATGCCGATGACGATGCATCGGTGCAATTGCCGACGGCCGCGGCATCACGGTCGAAGTCGCGTTCGGCGCGCGTGTGAAACGCTGCGGGAACGGGCCCTGAATACGGCCACGGAAAGCGCCCCCGGGAGCGGGGGCATCGGCGTATCATCCGGTGTTTCGTCAGCCCTATCCAGGCACCCCACCATGACCTCCGTCGACACTACCCCCGTCCTCGACCATGACAAGCTCGTTACCTTCGTCGAGCGCAAGTGGAACGATGAAATTCTTCACGCACTGACCGACTACATCGCGATCCCCGCCAAGAGTCCCGCGTTCGATCCCGACTGGGCGAAGCGCGGCTATCTCGAGCGGGTCGTCACCGATGCCGCGCAGTGGGCCGAACGCCAGCCGGTGAAAGGCCTGAAGCTCGAGATCGTGCGCTTGCCCGGCCGCACGCCGGTGATCTTCTTCGAAACGCCCGCGACACGCTCGGGCAGCACCGACACGATCCTGCTGTACGGCCACCTCGACAAGCAGCCCGAATTCGACGGCTGGCGCGCGGACCTCGGCCCGTGGACGCCGAAGTTCGAGAACGGCAAGCTGTACGGCCGCGGCGGCGCGGACGACGGCTACGCAATCTACGCGAGCCTCGCGGCGCTCGGCGCGCTCGACGAGCAGGGCGTCGAACGGCCGCGCTGCGTCGGCCTGATCGAGACCTGCGAGGAGTCGGGCAGCTACGACCTGCTGCCGTACGTCGACGCGCTGCGCGACCGGCTCGGCCAGGTGTCGCTCGTCGTGTGCCTCGATTCGGGCGCCGGCAACTACGACCAGATGTGGCTCACGACGTCGCTGCGCGGGCTGGTGTCCGGTGACCTGCAGGTCGAGGTGCTCGAGGAAGGCGTTCACTCCGGCGTCTTCGGCGGCATCGCGCCGTCGAGCTTCCGCGTGATGCGCCAGCTGTTCGAGCGCCTGGAAGATGCGAAGAACGGCAACCTGCTGCCCGGCGTGTTTCATTGCGAGATTCCCGACAGCCGCGTGCGCGAAGCCGACGCGGCCGCCGCGATCCTCGGCGACGCCGTGTGGAAGGGGCTGCCGTGGGCATGCGGCGCGGACGGCAAGCCGGTGCTGCCGACCACGACCGATCCGCGCGAGGCGCTGCTGAATTCGACGTGGCGTCCGTCGCTGTCGGTGACGGGCGCGGCCGGCCTGCCGGCGCTCGCCGACGCGGGCAACGTGCTGCGTCCGCGCACCGCGTTCAAGCTGTCGCTGCGCCTGCCGCCGCTGGTCGATGCCGCACAGGCCGTGCAGCAGCTGAAGGAGCTGCTCGAACTCGATCCGCCGTACAACGCGAAGGTCACGTTCAAGCCGGACGCAGGCGCCGCGACCGGCTGGAGCGCGCCGGATCTCGCGCCGTGGCTCGCGTCGTCGCTCGACGCCGCGTCGCGCCGCCACTTCGGCGCGGACTGCGCGTACATGGGCCTCGGCGGTACGATCCCGCTGATGAACGTGCTGCAGGCCGGTTTCCCGTCCGCGCAGTTCATGGTGTGCGGCGTGCTCGGGCCGAAGTCGAATGCGCATGGCCCGAACGAGTTCCTGCACGTGCCGTACGCGAAGAAGCTGACCGCCGCGGTGGCGGACGTGATCGCGTCCGCGCGCTGAGCGTTCGCGCTGCCCGACCCGAACGGACTCAACCGGATTCCACCGGATTCACCCCGACCTCACGGAGCCTTGCCGATGACCGCGCTGCCGACCTCCGATACCGACCCGCTGCGCATGCGCGCCGAACCGCTGCATGCATTCGTCGCGGCACTCTGGGAGCGGGCCGGCAGCAGCGAGCGCGAGGCGCGGCTCGTTGCCGATCATCTGGTCGCCGCGAATCTGGCGGGTCACGATTCGCACGGGATCGGGATGATCCCGAACTACGTGGCGTCGTGGCGGGAGGGGCAGTTGCAGTTGAACGGACACGCGTCGATCGTCCGCGACGGCGGCGCGGTGCTCACGATCGACGGCGGGCGCGGCTTCGGCCAGGTGATCGCGTTCGAGGCGATGGTCGAAGGGATCGAGCGCGCGCGACGCATGGGCATCTGCGCGCTCGGGCTGCGCGACGTCCATCACCTCGGCCGCATCGGGCACTGGGCCGAGCAGTGCGCGCGCTCGGGGCTCGTGTCGTTCCATTTCGTCAACGTGCCGGGCGATCTGCTCGTCGCGCCGCTGCACGGCACCGATCCGCGTTTCGGCACGAATCCGTTCTGCGCCGCGTATCCGCGCGCGGGCCGGCCGCCGCTGCTGCTCGATTTCGCGACGAGCGCGATCGCGTACGGCAAGACGCGGGTGGCATACAACCAGCGCAAGCGCGTGCCGGCCGGGTCGCTGATCGATCATCGCGGCCAGCCGACCGACGATCCGGCCGTCATGCACGAGCAGCCGTTCGGCTCGCTGCTGCCGTTCGGACTGCACAAGGGTTATGCGCTGGCGGCGATGTGCGAAATCTTCGGCGGCGCGCTGGTCGGCGGGCATACGACCTACGGCGGCACGCTGCAGAAGACGAGCGCGATCGTCAACGGGATGCTGTCGGTGCTGATCGATCCGAACGCGTTCGACGCGGCCGACGCGGAGCGCGAAGCCGATGCGTTCGTCGAATGGGCGAAGGCGTCGCCGCAGGCGGGCGATGCGCCGGTGCGGATGCCCGGCGAGCCGGAGGAGGCGAGCCGCGCCGCGCGCGGCGCGGACGGCATTCCGGTCGATCGTGCGACGTGGCGGCAGATCCGCGAAAGCGCGGCGGCCGTCGGTTTCGACGACGCGGAACTCGACGTTTGGACGCAGCGCTGCACGGAGCCCGCATGAGCTGGCAATCGGAGAAGGCGCACGGCGAGGAGATCGCGTATCGGCTCGCGCCGCTCGGCAACGTACAGGTCGTGCGGTTCTTCAGCGGCGCCGCGATGCGGCTCGACGGCGTGATGTTCGGCTTCATGTCGCGCGGGTCGCTGTTTTTGCGCGTCGACGACGTGAACCGTCCCGCGTTCGTCGCGGCGGGGATGGGGCCGTTCTCGTATGAGCGTCCCACGCGCACCGTTGCGCTCGAGGGTTATTACGAAACGCCGGCCGACGTGCTCGAGGACGCGGGCGCGCTGTTCGACTGGTGTCGCGGCGCGTATCGCGCGGCGCTGCTGGCGGGGGCGCCGAAGCGCAAGGCGCGGCCGAAGTCGAAGCCGGCGCCGAAACCGGAAGCGACGCGCAAGCGCACGTAGCACCGGGCGCTGAGCGTACGGCGGCGCATTTCCTTTTCCTTTCTTTCTTTCGATCCACCGCGGGTGCGCGCAAGCGCCGGGTTTGACGCACCGCATGTTCCGCCTGCTTCACAACGGCGGCCCCGGCGTTTATGATCGGCGCGATCGCGTCCGTGCCCGGCGCGACCCCGAGCCGGTCTCGCCGCCGGCCTCGCGAACGGCGCATCGAAAGCCGCGCGAATGATTCCCCACTCATCGTTCCAGACGGAGATAGCCGATGCTCGTCCTGATTCTCGGTTTAGCGATCTTCCTCGGTGTGCATTCGATTCGGATCGTCGCGGACGGCTGGCGATCCGCGACCATCGAGCGGATCGGCGAGAAACGCTGGAAGGGCCCTTATGCGCTCGCGTCGATCGTCGGCTTCGTGCTGATCATCTGGGGTTACGGCGTCGCGCGCCAGGGCGGGACGCTGCTGTGGGTGTCGCCCGTCGGCGTTCGCCATCTCACCGGCATGCTGACCGCGATCGCATTCGTGCTGATCGCCGCGGCCTACGTGCCGCGCAACCGCATCAAGACGCTCGTCGGCCATCCGATGGTGGCCGGCGTGATGGTCTGGGCGGTCGCGCACCTGCTCGCGAACGGCACGCTGCATGCGGTGGTGCTGTTCGGCGCATTCTTCGTGTGGTCGCTGGTCGATTTCGTCGTGTGGCGCGCGCGCGATCGCCGCGACGGCGTCCGCTATCCGGCCGGCAGGCTGTCGGGCGATGCCGTGACGATCGTCGCCGGGCTCGTCGTATGGGCCGTCTTCGCGCTGTTCCTGCATGGCCCGCTGATCGGCGTGCGGCCGTTCGGTTGAAGTTGAACGCACACGCCTGCGGGCATTGAAGCGCGGGGCGCGCAAGCCGCCCCGAAGCGCCCGCGACATCGAGTTTGGCGCGTTACTCCGCCGTCGCTCGCCGCACGGACGCTTGCCCGTCGATTGCGCATGCGTCGCGGCCGACGGCGCGCGTGCGTCAGATCGGCTTGGCGAACAGCCCGACGGTCAGCGCGGCGCCGATGCAGACGATCGCGATTCGCAGCACGCGTTCGTTCACGCGGTGCAGCGCCCACGCACCGAGCAGGCCGCCGACGATCGCGCCGCCGCCGAGCGCGAGGGCCTCGCGCCAGTGCAGATGCGGCGAGGTCAGGAACAGCACGACCGCCGACGCGTTCATCACGCCCGCGAGCGCATTCTTCGTCGACATCGCGTGACGCGGCGACAGGCCCGCCATCGTCAGCGCGGCCATCATCAGGAATCCGATGCCTCCGCCGAAGTAGCCGCCGTAGATCGCGATCAGGAATTGCGAGATCGCGGCGGTGACGGGGCCGATATGCTGCGTGCCGGCGCCGGGCTTGCGGAAGAAACTGCCCCATGCGAACACGACCGTCGCGAACAGCACGAGCCACGGCACGAGGTGCGAGAAGATCGACGACGGGGTTTTCAGCAGCAGCAGGCCGCCGAGCGCGCCGCCGACCACGCTGATCGCGAAGAGCGCGCGAAAGGGCAGCTTGCCCGCGCCGCGCACCATGTTCCGGCTCGCCCAGCCCGTCGTGACCTGGCCGGGGAACAGCGCGACCGTCGACGTGATGTTCGCCGCGAGCGGCGACATCCCCGACACGATCAGCGCGGGCAGCGTGACGAATGAGCCGCCGCCCGCGAGGGCGTTCTGCAGGCCGGCCCACAGGCCGGCGATGATGATGAGAGCGAGCATCGGTGCGGGAGCACAGAGGTGGCGGGGCGCGCGGGTACGCGCGGTGGACGCACGATGGTAATGCAGGATCGCAGCGGCGCAAAGCGGAGCGAGCGTGCCGTGTATCGGGTGTGCAGCGGGCGCGGCCGATCGACGTGGATGTTGCATCGGGCATGACGCGCCATCGCGCTTTCATGCCGTCACGGCATCGCGTGCGGCGTCGGTATCGCGTCGCGCGTTCGGCTGCGCGCGGGCTTCGTCTGCCGGCGCATCGCCTTCGACGTCCGGATAGATGATCGTCCCGTCGTCCCGGATCACCGCGCCGGTCGTGAGGTGCGCGGGCTCCACGCGATTCGGGCCCATGATGTGCAGCACCGTCTCGCCGCGCGCGATGAGGTAGTCGGACACGATGCGCCGATGACAGCGCCACCACACGGCTTTCGAACACATGATCGCGCAGCGCTGCCGGTGCCCTTGCGCGATCAGCCGGTCGTTGCCTACGCATCGTCGGCGCTGGCCGCGCGTGGAAAAAGTACGGACGACAGGCGCAAGCGCCATGCCGGCACCCGGCGAGGCTTTCATTTATCCGACGACGCGCGCCCTCATTCTCCCGCTTGCTCTTGTGAAATTGCCGTGCTAATTTTTCATGAAATTATCCGGCGAGAATTTCACGGGAGTCCGCATGTTCGTGCAGTCCGACCGCCACGTCGCAAGCTACTACGCCGGCACTTACCCGGCGCCGATTCCGCGGCGGCCCGAGCTGGACGAATGCGTCGACGCCGACGTGCTGGTCGTCGGCGCGGGCTTCAGCGGGCTGCACACGGCGTTGCGCCTCGCGCTTGCGGGCAAGCGCGTGGTCGTGCTCGAGGCGAGCCGCGTCGCGTGGGCCGCATCGGGCCGCAACGGCGGGCAGGCGCTGCTCGGCTGGTCGTGCGACATGCAGCCGCTCGAGGATTCGCTCGGCCGCGACGGCGCGCGCGTGCTGTGGGACAGCATGCGCTGGGCCGCGGCCGAAGTGCGCGAACTGCCCGCGCGGCACGGCTTCGACATCGACTACCGGCCCGGCAGCCTGTGGGCCGCGGTGCGGCCGCGTCGCGTCGCGATGCTCGCGCAGGCCCGCGACGAAGCCGCGCAGCGCTGGGGCTACGACCGGCTGCGCGTGATCGGGCCGGACGAGATGCCCGAGTGGATCGGCAGTGCGCGCTATCTTGCCGCGCTTCACGATCCCGAGGCCGGCCATCTGAATCCGCTGAAGCTCGCGCTCGGTCTCGCGCAGACGATCGAACGGGCCGGCAGCCGCATCTTCGAGCAAAGCCGCGTGCTCGACTGTCGCGAGACCGCGGGCGGTCACGTTGCCCGCACTGCGCACGGAGAGGTGCGCGCGGATGTGCTGGTGCTCGCGTGCAATGCGTATGTCGACCGGCTCGATCGCGAACTGTCGCGCCGGTTGCTGCCCGTCGGCACCTACCAGGTCGCGACCGCGCCGCTCGCACCGGACGTGGCACGCTCGCTGCTGCCGCGGAACAGTTGCGTGATCGACAACCAGTTCGTGCCCGACTACTTCCGCCTGAGCCCCGACAACCGCCTGCTGTTCGGCGGCGGCTGCACGTATCTCGGCGGCATTCCGGCCGACATCGCGGCCGCGACGCGCCCGCACCTCGAACGCGTGTTCCCGCAACTGGCCGGCGTACCGCTCGACTACGCGTGGGGCGGCCACATCGACATCAGCATGCGACGCACGCCGGACATCGGACGTCGCGGCCAGCGTTTCTGGCTGCAGGGCTTCTCGGGGCACGGCGTGTTGCCGACGCTTGCCGGCGCGCGCGCGGTCGCCGATGCCGTGCTCGGCGACGACCGCCTGCTCGCGCAGTACCAGCGCATCCGCAACCCGCGCTTCCCCGGCGGCGATCGCCTCGCCGCGCCGCTGGAAGCGATCGGCAAGGCCTGGTACCGTTTGCGCGATACCGTCTGACGCACCGGAATCCATCATGAACGAACAGGAAGAGATAGAAAGTCTGGCGATCCTGATCCGCGATCTGCGCAAGCATCGCAAGGTCACGCTCAACGATCTCGCGGAACGGATCGGCCGCTCCGTCGGCTTTCTGTCGCAGGTCGAGCGCGGGCTGTCGCGTCCGACGGTCGCGGATCTCACCGCGATCGGCGAGGCGCTCGGCGTGCCGACCACGTATTTCTACAGCCTCAGCAAACCGCGCAGCGTGCCGTGGGTCACGCGGCCCGACGAGCGGCGCACCGTGTATTACGCGGCCGGCATCACGGACATCCTCGTGTCGCCGAACATGCGTTCGCGCTTCTCGATCCTCGAGAGCCATCTCGCGCCCGGCGCGAGCAGCGGCGAGCGCTCCGTCGACGACAGCGACGAGCAGGGCGGCTTCGTTCTAGAAGGCGAGCTGACGATCTGGATCGACGGCGACGACACGCCCGTCACGCTCGGCCCGAACGACGCATTTCAGCTTCCCGCGCACAAGCGGTTTCGTTACGCGAACCTGAGCGATGTGCCGGCACGCGTGATCTGGGTGTTCACCTGAGGTTGTCGGACGGCGGCGCGACGGGTCGTCGCGCCGTGCTGCCGGTTTGCAGTACTGAGCGATAGCGGGCATGTGACGTGCCGCATGCCGATGAGTCCGGTTCGCCGCGCCGCGGCACCGTCATACAAGACATGGAAAGGATGAGACATGGCTGACGCCGTTCCCGTGCTGGTCGATGAAATCCGCGCATTCCGGCAGGCGCATCCCGAGATCCGTTATGTCGACCTGATCTGTCTCGACCTGCCCGGCCATTTCTACGGCAAGCGCTATCCGATCGATGCGCTCGAGAAGGTCGCGTCGGGTTCGCTGCTGAAGCTGCCGCAGAACTGCGTGCTGCTCGGCACGCAGGGCGGTCTCTACAAGATCGGCGACTACTGCTTCAACGACGGCGACCCGGATGCGCCGCGTCGCCTGATTCCCGGCACGCTGAAGCCGGTGCGCTGGGAGCGGCAGCCGCTCGCGCAGATGCTGATCAGCTCCGACGGCACGGATGCGCCGATCGAGTTCGAGCCGCGCGAGGTGCTGGCACGCGTGCTGCGGCGGTTCGCGGCACGCGGCATCCGGCCGGTCGTCGCGTTCGAGCTCGAGTTCTATCTGTTCGCCGCGCAGCTCGCTGACGGGATGCCGCAGTATCCGCGCGATCGCTTGAGCGACGACCGCGACGACCAGCCGAACATGCACATCGAACGCCTGTCGCGGTTTTCCGACGTGCTGCACGAGATGGTCGAGGCCGCGTGCGAGCAGGGCGTCGACGCGACTGTGATCACGGCCGAGCTCGGGCCCGGCCAGTTCGAGATCAACTTCGGACACACCGACGACGCGTTGCGCGCGGCCGACTGGTCGGCGCTGTTCTGCCGCAGCACGCGCGGCGTCGCGTTGCGGCACGGTTATCGCGCGAGCTTCATGGGCAAGCCGTATCTGCATGCGCCGGGCAGCGGGATGCACGTGCACGTGAGCCTGTACGACGACGCGGGCCGCAACCTGCTCGCCGCGGACGGGCAGCGGCCGCTGCGGCATGCGGTGGCCGGCTGCCTCGAGCTGCTGCCGCACTGCATGCCGGTGTTCGCGCCGAATCACAATGCGTTCCGGCGCTATGGGTCGATGGTGAACGCGGCGAGCCGTGCCAGCTGGGGCTTCGAGGATCGCGATGCGTGCATCCGGATTCCGGAATCGGATGCGCGCAATCTGCGGATCGAGCATCGGCTCGCGAGTGCGGATGCGAATCCGTACCTCGTGCTCGCGGCGATCCTCAGCGGGATGGAGCACGGGCTCGACGCACGGATCGAGCCGATCGCGCCGCTCAACGACGATCGCGGCAGCGGGATCGATTTTCCGAAGGAGATGCTGTCGGCCGTCGCGGCGATGCAGGATCACGCGGCCGTGCGGGAAGGGCTCGGCAGTGAATTCGTGATGGTGTATTGCGAGAACAAGCGGCAGGAGGAGCTGGATTTTCGCAACGAGATCGGGGCGCGGGAGTATCGGTGGTTTCTGTGACGGCGCGACGCGTGACTTCGCCGCGGGGCGGCGGCAAACCCGACGGGAAATGAACCGAGGGCGTGGCTAAGGAAGCGCACGCCAATAGCGGATCTCTTCGATCGGCACACCGTCGATCTCGAACGTCTTGGCGTCGCGCTCGGCGACGAAACCTTCGCGTTCGTAGAATGCCTTCGCCCGACGATTTTCGACGAGGACCCACAGCGATACCCACCGATGCCCCGCGTCGTGCAGTGATCGGCGCGCATGGGCGACCAGCGCGGCCCCGATTCCCCGGCCGCAATGCGACGGATGCAGATAGATCGCGCCGATTTCGCCCCAGGTGGAATCCTTGTCGGTGTCGCGCGTCGGACCATAGTTGATCCAGCCCCGGAGCTCGCCTTCCGTGAACGCGAGTGCGACGCGTGACTGTTCGGCGTCGAGCACCTCGCGCCAGACGGTGGTGCGCTGTTCGACCGACAGACCGGCGAGGTACGAGGCAGGCACGATGCCCGGGTAGGTTGTGCGCCACGATGCGACGTGGATTTCGGCGATGGCCGATGCATCGGGGGGCGTTGCGGCGCGGATGTCGATCGTCGTCATGTTCGATGTGATCGATGTGCCATCGGATTGCCGAATGACAAATGGTGCACGAAAGAAGGTACCGCGCCGCGAATCGACTCACGGCACGGCACCCGGTCAGCCCTTACTCCCCGAGCTTCGCCGTCACGCACCCGGTGCTCGCGCACTCGCGCTCGCGTTCGCGCAGGAACGACAGGCGGGATTGCGTCGCATCGATCGCGCATTGCAGGTTCACGAGGTAGCCGTCGTCGCGTGTCTCGCTGCAGCGATCGTCGCGCTGCTTCATCCACGCGAGCTGGCCCGTCTTCAGCTTCGCCTGCTGGTCGCCGCTCAACTGCTTGCGCACGCGGCCGTACTCGTCGTTCAGCTCGCGGTCGAGCTGCGAGAACTCGTTGCTGCTGCAGTACACCTGGTCGAACGCGCTGCGCGGTTTGCCGCAGCCGGCCGCATGCGCGGCGAACGGAACGGCGAGCGCAAGCAGCGCGCAGGATACGAGCAGATTCTTCTTTTTCATGGCACTCCTCCTCACTGGGTGAAATCCGTTGAAAACCAACGGGCGTTACCTTTACCTGGCCGCCGTGCACGCGTCGATCCCGCCCGCGATCGCGGTGGCGAGGCGCTGGATCGTCTCGCGCTGCGCGAGCCGTTTTTCCTCGTCGGGATTGACGATCACGCCGGCCTCGACCAGCACGGCCGGAATCGGCGCGGTGCGCAGCACGACGAGATCGTCGAAGCGGTGGATGCCGAGTTGCGGATCGATCAGCGGACGATTCTCGCCCTTGATCGGCTGCGCGTGATACAGCGACGGCCGTTCGCCGGCCGCGACCAGCCGCTCGGCGATCGCCTTCGCGCAACGCAGGCTTTCCGCGTAGTGCGGATTGCGCTCCGACACGAACACGGCGAAACCGCGGAATTCGCGTTGCCGGCCCGCGTCGATGAACTGCTGCTGCATCGAATCGTGATGGATCGACACGAACAGGTTCGCGTCGGGGGCCTGCGTCGCGCGCTGGTCGAGCGCGATCTCGCGGCCGTCGGCCGACGTGCGCAGTACGCGATCGCCGTGCGCGGCGAGTTTCTCCGCGACGGCGGTGGACAGGTCGAGGTTGTATCGGTATTCGACGCGGCCGCTGGCGCCGGTGGCGCCCGGGTGGGCCGGCGTATGGCCGGTGTCGACGACGACGTAGCGGCCGGAGGCCGGCTGCGCATCCGGGCTTGCGGCATCGGCCGCATGCAGCGCCGGCGGCACGCCCAGCAGCGGCGCGCACGCGAGCAGGCGCGCGGCGGCGCGCACGAACGGGCGAAGGCGTCGAACGGTTCGGTTTGTCATTGTTGTTGTCGAGGAGGACATGCGGCGCGTCGTATGGCGCGCACCGTCGGCCTGCTCAATGCAGTCGGAATGTCGCGCGATTATAGCGGTTGCCGGCGGCGCCGCAATGACGAAATGACCGCTGCCGCACGGCGTCGCGCGCCGGCGATCGGGCGAGCACGCGCCGGGCGGCGAGCATGCCCCGGTACGACGCTTCCTCGAACACCGACAGCCCGGACAGGCCCGCGTGCGCGAACACCCTGATAGGCGGAGAACACCGAACGCGTCGGCGGCGACATCCGGATCTGCTGGTGCGTCGACACGACATAGCCGAGCCCCGCGCCGTCGTAGACGACGTTGTCCCACGCGAGCGGCACGCCGGCTTCCTCGGCCGGCATCCCGTCGAGCAGGAAGTTGGACACGAGCCACGGCGCGCGCTCGGCACGCATGCACAGGTCCGGCAGCAGGTGGCGCGCGGCGTCGCGTGAGCGGCCGGGGCGACGGCGGTGGTCGCGCATTCGACGACGCGCTGCACCGATTTCGCGAACGGCTTATGATCGGGCGGTACTACGTCCCCGCGCAGAGGCCCCCGTGCACATCGCCATCCTGACCTTCGACGGTTTCAACGAACTCGATTCGCTGATCGCGCTCGGCATTCTCAACCGGGTCAAGCAGCCGGGCTGGCGGGTTTCGATCGCAAGCCCGACCGCCCGCGTGCGCTCGATGAACGGCGTGACGATCGACGCGCAAGCGTCGCTGCAGGACGCCCGCGACGCCGACGCCGTGCTGGTGGGCAGTGGCGTGCGGACCCGCGACGTCGTGGCCGATGCCGCGTTGATGGCGCAATTGCAGTTCGACCCCGCGCGGCAGTTGCTCGGCGCGCAGTGCTCGGGCACGCTCGTGCTGGCGAAACTGGGATGGCTCGGCGATGTCCCCGCGTGTACCGACCTGACCACGAAGCCGTGGGTGCAGGAAGCCGGCGTGGCCGTGCTCGACCAGCCGTTCGTGGCCAGCGGGAACGTCGCGACCGCCGGCGGGTGTCTGTCGTCGCAGTATCTGGCCGCGTGGTTCATCGCGCGTCTGGCCGGCGTCGAGGCTGCGCGCAGCGCGATTCACTATGTCGCGCCGGTGGGCGAGAAGGACGATTACGTCTCGCGCGCGATCGCGAACATTTCGCCGTTCCTCTGATGCGCGCGGCGTCGCGCGTCAGTGCGGCAGCGCTTCGGCTTCGGCCCAGCGCTTGAACGAGTCGAGACGCCGGCGCGTGTGCACGAGATAGAACGCGCCGATCAGCGGTTCGAGCAGCCAGCGCAGCCAGGACGGCTGCGCGCGGAACTGGTACGTGAACTTCACTTCGGTCGTGCCCGGCGTGCGCTCCGTGAAATTCCAGCTGCCGCTGAAGCGTTCGAGCACTTTCGGCCCGTCGACCATTTCGATGGCCGCGACCTGCGGCGGACGGTACGAGATGTAGCGCGACACCATCGTCGCGCCGGACTGGCTGCGGCAGAACGCGTCGACGCCGACGTCGGCCGTCATCCCGTCGAGCAGATACGCGTCGGCGAGGAAGCTGTCCCACACGAGCCGCCGCGCGTAGTCCTGCGACCACGTGAAGAGGCGTCTGCGATCGACGCCGACGATCCGGCTGACTGAGATCCTCATGATGGATGGCGGGCGCCACGGCGCGGATTGGGATGAAATCGAGTGTACCGCGCCGGCGCCGCGCGTTTCGTCAGACTTCGTCAAGTCGAGCGCGTGCTCGATTGACCTTCTCCGGGAATTCCCCTACGATCGATTCCATGCCTTCGGGAAAGACCCGAAGCGTTTCAATCTCTTGAGGGAGCCTCATGAGTACGCAACAGAACCGGCGCTTCGACGCGCTCGTTTTCATTGGTCGTTTCCAGCCCCCGCATCGTGGTCACCTGAACGTGCTGAAGTCGGCACTGAGCCGGGCCGAGCGCGTGTGCGTGCTGATCGGGTCGACCGACAAGCCCCGCACCATCAAGGATCCGTTTTCGTTCGACGAGCGCTGCCAGATGCTGGCTTCGCTGCTCGAGCCGTCCGAGCGCGATCGTGTGACGGTCGCACCCGTGCAGGATTCGACGTACAACGACGGCGACTGGGTGCGCTGGGTGCAGGATGCCGTGGCCGCCGCGCTCGGCGACGTCGCGCAGCGCAAGGTCGGGCTGATCGGCCACGAAAAGGACGCCACGTCGTATTACTTGCGGATGTTCCCGCAATGGGAGCTCGTCGACGTCGATGCGACCGAAGACATTTCCGCCACCGAAATCCGCGACCAGTATTTCGCCGAACGAACCAACAGCTTCGTGCAATGGGCCGTGCCGGAACCCGTGTTCGGCTGGCTCGAACATTTCCGCACGCAGCCGCAATTCGCGCAGTTGAAGGCCGAAGCCGAATTCATCGCCGCGTATCGCAAGGCATGGTCGGCCGCACCGTATCCGGTCACGTTCGTGACGGTCGATGCGGTGGTCGTGCACTCCGGCCATATCCTGCTCGTGCGTCGGCGCAGCGAACCGGGGCGCGGCCTGTGGGCGTTGCCGGGCGGCTTCGTGAACCAGGACGAACGGCTCGACGCGGCGTGCATCCGCGAATTGCGCGAGGAAACCGGCCTGAAGCTGCCGGAGCCCGTGCTGCGCGGCTCGATCAAGGATCGCCAGGTGTTCGATCATCCGGCCCGCTCGCTGCGCGGCCGCACGATCACGCACGCGTGCCTGTTCAACTTCCCGACCGGCGAGCTGCCGCGCGTGAAGGGCAGCGACGACGCCGACAAGGCGCGCTGGGTGCCGCTCAACGAATTCGCGCAGATGCGCAACGTGATGTTCGAGGATCACTTCGAGATCGCGTATCACTTCCTGGGGAAGCTGTGACGCGCTGATTCCCCGGATTCCGGTCCGCCGCGACAGACGCGGCGGCACTTCAACGGCCTAGAGGAGCTCTAGCCATGCAAAACGATCCCGGCGGCTTTGCCGCGGTTCTCGCCAATCCGATCCTCAACACGGATTCGTACAAGGTTTCCCACTTCCTGCAATATCCGCCCGACGCGCAGGCGATGTTCTCGTACGTCGAGTCGCGCGGCGGCCGCTACGACCGCACGCTGTTCTTCGGCTTGCAGATGCTGCTGAAGGAATATCTGTGCCGGCCCGTCACGCACGCGATGATCGACGACGCCCGCGATTTCTTCGCGGTGCATGGCGAGCCGTTCAACGAGGACGGCTGGCGCCATATCGTCGAGCACTACGACGGTTATCTGCCCGTGACGATTCGCGCGGTGCCCGAAGGTTCGATCGTGCCGGTGCACAACGTGCTGATGACCGTCGAATGCGACGACCCGAAGGTGTTCTGGCTCGCGTCGTATCTGGAGACGATGCTGCTGCGCGTGTGGTACCCGGTGACGGTCGCGACGCGCAGCTGGCACCTGCGGCAGACGATCCGCCGCTTTCTCGAGAAGACCGACGACGATCTCGCGCAGTTGCCGTTCAAGCTGCACGACTTCGGCGCGCGCGGCGTATCGAGCGCGGAATCGGCCGCGATCGGCGGCGCCGCGCATCTCGTGAGCTTCATGGGTTCGGACACGGTGCTCGGCGTGCTGGCCGCGAACCGCTTCTATCGCGAGCCGATGGCCGCGTATTCGGTGCCGGCGGCCGAGCACAGCACGATCACGTCGTGGGGGCGTGAGCACGAAGCCGATGCGTATCGAAACATGATCGCTCGCTTCGGTCTGCCCGGCGCGATCGTATCGGTCGTGTCGGACTCCTACGATCTGTTCGCCGCGCTCGAGATGTGGGGCGGCGCGCTTCGGCAAGCCGTGATCGATTCGGGCGCGACGCTGGTCGTGCGTCCCGATTCGGGCGACCCCGTGGCGATCGTGCTGCAGACCGTGCGCGCGCTCGACGCATCGTTCGGTTCGTCCTTGAACGGCAAGGGACGGCGCGTGCTGAACCACGTGCGCGTGATCCAGGGCGACGGCGTCGACGAGCTGTCGATCGACGCGATTCTCGCCGCGCTCGACGACGCGGGCTACGCGGCCGGCAACGTCGTGTTCGGGATGGGCGGTGCGCTGCTGCAGCAAGTCAATCGCGATACGCAGCGCTTCGCGATGAAGTGCTCGGCGATCCGGCGCGACGGCGTGTGGCACGACGTGAGCAAGGATCCGGTCACCGATCCGGGCAAGCGCTCGAAGAGGGGGCGCCTTACGTTGCTGCGCAATCGGCGCACGGGAGAATACCGGACGGTGACGCTGCCGGTCGCGTGGGACGATCGCGCGCTCGAAGGCGAGTGGGACGATGCGCTCGAAACGGTGTTCGATACGGGGAGAATGCTGGTCGATACGACGTTCGCGGAGGTGCGGGCGAGGGCGCACGCGGCGGAAGTGTGACGGTGGCGGCGGGGCGTTCGTGCGTCCCGCCGCCTTCGATGGTCATCGGTCGCCGGCCAGTGTGCGATCGCTGCGTTCCGCCGCACGCGTCGCGTCCATCGCCCGCGCCAGCGCATCGAACACCGCCGGCCCCTTGCAGCGCGACACGTTGAAGCGCATGAACGACGTCGCGCCGTGCGACGCGCTGAACACGTTGCCGGGCGCGAGCACCACATCGTGGTCGAGTGCATGACGCGCCACGCGCGCGGCATCGAGCCCGTCGGGCAGTTCCGCCCAGACGAACAGGCCGCCGCGCGGTTCGGTCCAGATCCCGAGCCCGGCGCGCGCGAGCCGCCGGATCGTTTCGCCCATCGCATCGGCCAGCTGCGCACGCAGGCCGTCGAGATGGCGCCGGTAGGTGCCGTCGACCAGCAGCCGGTGCACGACGTTCGCGCCGATCTGCGCGTTGCCGAACGACGTCGCGAGCTTCAGGTCGACGAGCGCGTCGATCCATTCGGGGCGCGCGGCGACATAGCCGCAGCGGATCGCGGCCGACAGCGTCTTCGAGAAGCTGCCGATCGACACGACGCGCGACAGCCCGTCGAATGCCGCAAGGCGCGGCGCGGGCGTTCTCTCGAAATCCGCGAAGATGTCGTCCTCGACGATCAGCAGGCCGTGCTCGGCCGCCAGCGTCAGCAGCCGGTGCGCGACCGGCGGCGCGAGCGTCGCGCCGGTCGGGTTGTGCAGCGCCGCGTTGGTGATGTACAGACGCGGCCGATGCTCGGCAAGCACCTGCTCGAAGCGTGCGAGATCGGGGCCGTTGGGCGTGAACGGCACGCTGACGATCCGCGCGCGATGCGCGCGCAGCAGCGCCTGGAAGTTGAAGTAGCACGGATCGTCGAGCACGACGGTGTCGCCCGGCTCCAGCAGCAGCCGGCACACGAGATCGAGCGCGTGCGTGCCGCCGTCGGTCAGCATGATCTGCGTGGGCTCCGCATGGACGCCGTGCTGCGCGAGCCGCCACGCCAGCTGCTGGCGCAACGCGGGCAGCCCGAGCGGCGTCGCGTAGTCGGTCAGCGCGTCGGGTTCGTCGCGCGACGCCGCGCGCAGCGCCCGTCGCAGGCTCTCGTCCGGCAGCCACGACGATGGCAGCCAGCCGCAGCCCGGCTTCACCGAGTTCGGCGCCGCCTCGAGCGCCTGGCGCGACAGCCACAGCGGATCGAGTTCGCGATCGAGGCGCGGGCCGAGTTCGGCGAGCGCGAGCGGCGGCGCGTGGCCCGACACGTAGAAGCCGGAGCCGCGCCGCGCGACGAGCACGCCTTCGCTCGCGAGCCGCTCGTACGCGTCGACGACGGTCGACTTCGACACGTGCAGGGCGTCGGCCATCATCCGGATCGACGGCACGCGCGCGCCGGGCATCAGCGCGCGGCTCGCGATCCTTGCACGCAGCGTGTTCATCACGGTTTCCACGCGCGTGCGCGACGGCGCGGGCGGAGCAGGGGCTTGCACGGAACGGCTCATGGCGAGGGGGAACTGTACGGCCGGTTGTCCAGTACAGTTTGTCCGGATTGTATTGGGCTGTAGCTTACGCGCTTTTCACGGGCGGCGGATCATCGGTCATCCACCTTGTTCCGATCAGGATTTCCCGTGCAAAAGACGACCGACGGATGGCTCAGCGGCCTGCTGGGCGTGATCATCTTCAGTGGCTCGCTGCCCGCGACGCGCGTCGCGGTGCAGGGGCTCGACCCGCTGTTCCTCACGTTCGCGCGCGCGACGATCGCCGGCGTGCTCGGCCTGATCCTGCTCGCCGCGCTGAGGCAGAAGCGGCCGACGCGTGCCGAGACCGCGTCGCTCGTCGTCGTCGCGCTCGGGGTCGTGGTCGGTTTTCCGTTGCTGACGGCGCTGGCGCTCAAGCACGTGACGTCCGCGCATGCGATCGTGTTCGTCGGACTGCTGCCGCTCGCGACCGCGCTGTTCGGCGTCTGGCGGGGCGGCGAACGGCCGCGGCTGCCGTTCTGGATCTTCTCGCTGGTCGGCAGCGGTGCGGTGGCCGCGTTCGCGCTGCGCAACGGCGGAAGCGCGTCGGTGGTGGGCGATGCGCTGATGCTGGCCGCGATCGTCGCGTGCGGGCTCGGCTATGCGGAGGGTGCGCGCCTGTCGCGTCAGCTCGGTGGCTGGCAGGTGATCTCGTGGGCGCTCGTGCTGTCGCTGCCGGTGATGCTGCCGCTCGCGTGGTTCACGTGGCCCGCGACGTTCGACGGCGTCGACGCCGCCGCGCTGTGGGGGCTCGCGTACGTATCGCTGTTCAGCATGCTGATCGGCTTCGTGTTCTGGTATCGCGGCCTCGCGCTCGGCGGGATCGCGGGCGTCGGCCAGCTTCAGTTGCTGCAGCCGTTCTTCGGTTTCCTGCTCGCGGCCGGGCTGCTGCACGAGACGGTGCCGCCGTCGATGCTCGCGGTGACGGTCGTGGTCGTCGGCTGCGTCGCGGGTGCGAAGTACTTCTCGAAGATGGCGCCCGTGCGGCGCGCGAGCTGATTCATGCACCGCGGTCGCGCGACGACGTGACGGGTGCGGCCCGTTCGCCGTCGCGCACGCGTGGCTTGCGGCTTATCCCATCACGACGTTCGCGAGCCGGAACTGATACGCGGTCGCGGTGGTGCCGCCGCCGCCGCCCGTCATCACGATGTCGGCGCTCTTGATCCCCAGCAGCGACAGTTCGGTGTTGATGTCGGACAGCACGGCCGAGTTCATCACCGCGCCCTGTTCGATCTGCGATGCCGTGCCGATCCACAGCGTCGGCTTGAACTCGAACACCGCTTTCTGCCCCGGCACGATGCCCGTCTTGTGCGCGAGCAGCCGGTTGTCCTTGAAGACCGACGCGGTGATCGCCCCCTGGCTCAGGTCGTTGCGCAGCTGGATCTCGCGCGACGTCGGCGCGGGGCCGGCCAGCGCCAGCACGTTGCCCGACGTCGCGCGCGACACGGTGAAAACCTGTCCGTTGTCCGCGCGCTTCTGCGGCATGTAGTTGCCGTCGGCATCGCTCGCGGAGACGGTCGTCAGCATCGGGAACACGAACGGATGGTTGTCGCCGCGCCCGCAGTTGGTGATCACCTTCCACGCGATCGCGAGCTCGTCGAAGTCCGTCGACACGTTCTTCTGGAAGATCACGATCTGGCTGTTGTTGACGTCGTTCGACAGGTTGACGAAGTTGAGATTGATGTCCATGAGTCACCTTGATTCGATTTGGAGAACTGATTGAAGGGGCGCCGGCCGTGCGTCGCCGGCGCACGGACCGTTACGCCATCACCACGTTTTCCAGCCGGAACGTGAACGGCATCGAGCGCGGGCCGGGGCCGCCGCCGGTCATCACGATGTCGGCGCTCGCGATGCCGAGCAGCGACAGTTCCGTGTTGATGTCGGAGATCACCGCGGAATTCATCAGCGCGCCCTGTTCGATCTGCGACGCGACGCCGATCCAGATCGTCGGCTTGAACTGGAACACGGCCTTCTGGCCCGGCGCGACGGACGTCTTGCGCGCGAGCGCGCTGCCGTCCTTGTAGATCGTCGCGTTGATCGCGCCGGCCGGCAGGTCGTTGCGCACCTGCACCTCGGAGCTCGCGCCCGGGTCGCCGCCGAGCTGCAGCACGTCGCCCGAGCTGGAGCGCACGACCTGGAACACCTGGCCGTTCGCTGCGACCTGCTGCGGCATGTAGTTGCCCCAGCTGTCGCTCGCGCTCACGCTCATCGTCATCGGGAACTTGAACGGATGGTTGTCGCCCTGGCCGCAATTGCGGATCACCTTCCACGCGATCGCGAGTTCGTCGAAGTCGGTCGCCACGTTCTTCTGGAAGATCACGACGCTCGAATTGTTCGCGTCGTTCGAGCGGTTGATCAGGTTCAGTTGGATATCCACGTCGTTGCTCCTTGAGTTTGAAAAAAACGGCAGTCGGTCTGCCGCACACCTTTCCCGCCGGCCCGGCCGCGAAGCCGTGCCGTCAAGCCGGTTCAAGCCATGTCAGGCGGCGCTACGCGCGCACGATGTGTTCGAGCGAGAACGCAAACGGCTGCGCGTCGGTGCCGGTGCCGCCGCCCGTCATCACGATGTCGGCCGCGGCGACGCCCGCCAGCGGCAGAAGCGTATTCGCGCTCGACATCACCGCCGCGTGCAGCGCGCGGCTTTCCTGTATCTGCGACGCCACGCCGATCCACAGCGTCGGCGTGAAGCGGAACACGGCCTTCTGCCCGGGCGCGACCGCTTCCTTCACCGCGATCAGCCGGCCGGCGCTGAACGCGTTGACGTTCACGGCGCCGCGCGGCAACCGGTTGACGACCTCGATGTCGCCGCCCGGCGCGTCGGCCGGGTCGGACACGAGCCGGCCGCGTCCGGTCGGCTGCGCGTCGACCACGAAGCGCACGCCGGCGGGCGCCGCGACGCGCGGCGAGAAGTTGCCGTGCTCGTCGCCGAGCGCGACGTCGATGTCGGTCGAGTAGTCGAACGGATGGAAGCAGTCGCGCCCGCAATAGCGGATCACCTTCCACGCGATCGCAAATGCGTCGAGATCGGGGATCACGTCGCGCTGGAACAGCACGACTTCGCTGTTGCCGCAGTCGTTCGAGCGGTTGACGAAGCGGAGCTTGATGTTCATGACGTTTGCTCCTGATCGGACGTGCCGCGATCGTCGCGCAGCGTGCGGTCGGCCCACTGCGCAAGCGCGGGCGCGACGCCGTTCGCGAGCGACGCGACGTGCAGCGCATGGGCGCGCGCCTGGGCCTGCAGGTCGCCCGCGAAGCGGCCGAGCGCCATCGCGGCATCGGCGGGGCCGCGCGTGCGGGCGAGATCGTCGAGGTATTGCGCGGCCGCGTCGGCCATCGCGCCCGCATGCTGCAGGTGGCTCTGCGTGAAACGCGTCGCGAGATCGGCGTTCAGCGCCGCCAGCTCCTTGACCGCGGCGGCCGAGCTGCCGGGCGCGAACCGTTCGAGCTGGCCGCGCCACGACGCGTCGATCGCGGCCTGGCAGGCGTCGGAGTAACGGTGGCCGGCGAGCAGCGCGGTGTGCGCGAACGCGCGCCACGCGGGGCCGCCGGACGTGCCGCCGGCGCCGGTCGTCTGCGCGGCGACCTTGCCGAACAGCTGGAGCGCGTCGGCGTGCGCGCGTTCCCATTGGGCGATGAACGTGGAGAACATGGCGATTCCTCGTGATGAAGGGGCGGTGACGGCGTGACGACGGCCGGTACGCGGATTACTGACGCGCGGCGCCGAGGCGCTGCACCATCCGCATCACGGCGGCCATCTGCGGCGCGTCGCGGCGGTAGAAGCCGGGGTTGAGCGGATCGGTGCTCGTATAGCCCCAGAAATCCCAGCAGCCGAGCGGATTGACGGCCGATTTCTCGACCTGCGGATAGAGCACGATCAGCCGGTTCGTGTCGGCGATCTCGTTGTAGCCGACGCCGCGAATCATCTTCTCGCCGACGGCCGCGACGTTCTGCACGCAGCCGTGGAACACCACGTGCACCGCGCAGGCCGTGCGCTCGCAGTCGGCCGGCACGTATGCATAACCCGTGTCGCCGAGCGACGCGCCGCGCCGCGGATCGAACGCGCGCTGATCGAACTTCAGCAGCTTGCCGCCTGCCTGGGCGGCCGGCGGATTGAGCGGCTTGTCGGGGGTGCCGTAGATCCAGCGCACGATGTCGTGTGCCTGCTCGAAGCCGCAGTTGTCGATATACGGGCTCGCGTTCGCACTGCATGCGTTGTCTTCGGGGCGGTTCGTGATGAACGCATGGCCGGCGTCCGGCGATTCGCGGTACTGAAGGTTCGCGGCCGGGACCTGCGCGAGCGTGTAGAAGCGCGCTGTCTGGTCGACGACGCGCGTCGACACCACCGTATCCTTCGCGCCGCTGAACACGTAGATGCGCTGAGCGCGCAGCGCGGCCGGATCGTCGATCTCGCCGCGCTGCGCGAACATGCGCGCGGCGCGCCAGGCATCGGCCGCGGATGGCGCGGGACCGATCGGCTGCATGCACAGCGTGGTCGCGGCCACCGCCGGCGGGATCAGCGCGTTCACGCCCGCGCAGTAGAACGGGCCGCCCGCGACGATGCCCGCGCCGATCAGCCGGCTCGAGAACGCGACGTCGAACTGCGCGGCCATGAAGCCGCCGGACGACAGTCCCGACACCGACGTGCGCGAGAGGTCGGCGCCGTATGCGGGCAGCGGATCGGCGGGGGCGGCGACGGCGTGCGGCGCGACCGTCGCCACGGCGGCGACGGCGACGCATGCGGCGCCGAGCACGCGGCGCAGCATGCGCGAAACGGTGAAATGCGGCGACGTCGTGTGGCCGGGCGAGCGAGTGATCTTCATGCGGGGCTCCTGTCGTGACGAGTAACGAACGTGAATGACGAATGACGAACGGCTGGAACGGATGCGGCGAGATTTCAGCGACGGTTTCAGCTTACGGGCAGCCGACGACACGCGAAATGGCGCGAACGACATGCGCGGCGACCCGTGACGTTCGGCCGGTGCGATGTCCTGTCGCTCACGACAGAAACAGCGCGCGCTCGGCCTGGCGGCGCTTCGTGAGCCCCGCGAGCGGCTTGCCGCCGGCCTTGTTCCAGACGAGGAACTGGTCGGCCGCACGCGCGCTGGCGCCGGCGTTCAGATAGCGCAGCAGCGTGGACGAGCGCAGCCGTCCCGCGCCGAGATTGAAGACGAACGACATCAGCGCATCGAACTGCTGCTGCGTGACCGGCACGCGCAGCAGCTTGCGCAGGTTCAGCTCGGCGCCGCGCAGGTCGCGCCGCAACAGCGCCTCGGCTTCGGCCGGCGTGAGCGGTCGCGTGAAGCGCTCGTTCGGCAGGATCAGGTGCCCGTAGCCGATCGTCGGCTTGCCGACCGCGTCGAGATAGCGCGCGAGCCGCAGCCCCTCGAACTGCTTGATCAGCGCGATGCCTTGCTCACCGGTGTGTTCAGGCTGGTTCGCCATCGTCGTTCTCCTTGCTGCCCGGCCGTGCGCGCGGCACCAGGCGATGCGTGTATTCGTCGATCACGCGCATGATCGCTTCGGGCGGCGGCAGCGCCGCGAACTGCATTTCGATGTCGATGTGCTCGGTGTCGCGCTGCCGCGCGTTGCCCTGTGCGTCCTTCTTCCCGGAGGGCGGCGCGAACGTCACGTAGAAACGGCTGCGCTGGTCGTCGCCGCCCGCGACGCCGCCGGCCGGCAACGCCTCGGTGAAGTCGCCGCGCACGGTCAGGTGCACGACCATCCGGTCGAGCGCGAGCCCGCGCGGCGTGGCGAGCGCGACGAGCGGCACCGGCATCGTGTGCTCCGCGTCGAGCGCGACCGTGACCTCGCGTGGCGCGAGCAGGCCGTCGTCGCGCAGGTCGAAGAACTGGTCGAGCACGGCCGTGTACTGGTGCGCGAGCAGTTGGTTCGCGGCGGCCGCCGCGTGCTGCATCCCGCGCGCGATTTCGTCGAGCGCGATGCCGCGTGGCGGCGGGCGCTCGTCGTCGGCAGGCGTGCCGGGCGGCGCCGGTGGGGCCGGCGGAGCGGGAGGCACGCCGCCGGCGGACGCGCCGGGCACGGCGCCCGGTGCGTCGTGCGTGCCCGGCGCGGCCCCGGCCGGCGCACCGGAGACGTCGGGCGGCACGTGGCGCGCTGGATCGGCGGTTACCGCCGCCGGCGCGGCGGTGCCCGCGACCGTCCCGGCAGTGCCGGCCGCCGCATCGGCCGGCGGCGGGACCGGCCCGTCCGGTTCCGCTCGGGCGGTGCGGCCGCCCGGACGCGTATCTCCGTCGTCCTGCCCGCCGCCCGCGCGGCGAGACCGTCTGAAGAGCCTGAACATGGCCGGTCCGCGCGCTTACGCGTGCGCCGGCTGCTGGGCATCCGCACCGGCGCCGGCAGGCGCGGCCGCGCTACCGCCCGCGCCCGACGCATCGCCGACCAGCTTGCCGTCGGTCGGCGTCGCCGGCAGCGGCTTCACGGCCTTCGCGTTGCCTTCCGTGACGACCGGCTTGGTCGCGGCTTCGGTCAGGAAGTCGATCACGCGCATCAGCGCTTCGGGCGGCGACTGGCGCTTCACCTGCGTATGGATCGAATATTTCGCGCGCGTGTCGGTGCTGCGCGTCTGCTCCGCCTTGTGCGACACGCGCCCGGACACGCTGACGCTGATCGGCCCCCAGCCGAACTTCGCCTGGAATTCGCCGCCGGCCTCGGTCGACGACGACGACTTCTCCGATTGCGTGATCTCCATCTCGAAGTCGATCGTGCCTTCCTCGATCGCGATGATCGGGTGGACGATCGCCGCGAGCAGCGGGATGCGCATCGTCTTCTGCACGACGCCCTTCGACACGCCGCTTTCGTCCACCAGCGTCTCGTCGTAGTCGAACTGGACGGCCACGGCCTTGCCGCCCTGGATGCAGACCTGCATCAGGAAATCCGCGTAGCTCTTCGCGGCCTGCGTCTGCGCGCTGATCATCGCCTTTAACGGGCCGGCGATCATTTGGTCCATGGGTAAAGCGTTAATCACTGAGCCGATGAAATTCGCGTCCATGAATAAACTCCTCTTCGTGTTGAAGACAACGGAAATTCGTTGTCTTTATTCACGTTAGGAAATTGAAGACGTTTACCAAATATGACGTCCGTCACGTCCGGCGGCCCTGGCCGGCCCGCGGCGGGCATCGGTATGCGCGGCGGGTTGGGGCGTGGATGAATTAGGCCATTCGTCACGGAGCGACGGGCCTAGTGCGCGGCGGGTAAAACAGCGGTAAAAAAAACGCCGGGTAGGGAAGCAAAAAAACCTAAACCGAGCATCCCGATTTCGAGGAAACCGCGCAATGAACGTTCTGATGATCGATAGCCCGCCGTTATTCGTCGCGGGCGTGGCGGACGTACTGTGTAAACGCGATGTCGACTGGCATGTGTGGTCGGCCCGCCGTCCCGAGGACGTCTTGCGCTTGCGCGACGCGTTGCTGCCCGGGACGGTCGAGGCGATCACGATCGAATGCGGCGAGCAGGCCGCGCGGCCGAGCTGGCCGAGCGTGCTGAACGAGACGTTCGCCGGCGCGCCGTGGCTGTGCGTGGTGGCCGTCGTGTGCCGCCGCACGATTGCCGATGCGCTGCTGGCGGGGGCGGCCGGCATCATCGACCGGCACGCGAGCGCCGACGAGTTCGCGGACGCGCTCGGCCGGGTCGCGGCCGGCGCGATCTACGTGCCGCCGAACGACGGCGGCGCGACGCAGGCGCGCCCGGGCGGCGCGCCGGCCGGGGACGATCGCGCATTCGAGCGTCTGACGCCGCGCCAGCGCGAGGTGCTGCGGCTGCTGGCCGAAGGCAAGTCGAACAAGCAGATCTGCCGTGTACTGAATGTCGCGGAGGGCACGATCAAGAACCATCTGTATGCGCTGTTCCGCCAGATCGGCGTGAGCAACCGGACCGAGGCCGCATTGTGGCTCGCGCGCCACGTGCCATCCGAGCCGGCGGCATTCGCGTTCGCGCCCGTTTGCAGTTCGCCGGGGTGATGCGTGCGACGGACGCATCGGCCGGGCCGGCGTGCGAGCGCGCGGCGGGCGAAGGCCGGCTGCGCGCGGCGCCGCGAACGGCGCGCCAGCGCCGCGTCGCGCTACTGCCGGGGCGCGTCGGGCGGAAGCGGATCGTCCGCGGCCGACGGCGCGGGGTGGGCCGCGAGCATCGCGCGCGTGAATTCGGCGAGGCGCGCGCGCACGACCTCGGCGGACGCCGCGCCGTCGAGCGATTGCTGCAGATCGAGCAGGTTGGCCGCCAGTTCGCCCTGCCACTGCGCGCGTTCGCTGGCGGCGCGCGCGCGATTCGCGGCGAGCGCCGCGCCGACGTCGGTCGAACGGTCGCCCTGCACCAGCGTCTCGAGCGTTTCGACGAGCCTTTGCAGCACGCGATGCACGGCCGTCGCCGAGAAGCCGCCAAGCATCGCGAGCGCCGGCCGTCCGAAGTTGTGCATGCTGCCCTGTGCGAACAACTGCGCCGGCAGCATCTGGACGATGATCAGGCCGGCGATCACGCCGAGAATCAGCCGCGCGCCGTACGATGCGTCATATTTCGGATCGTAGGTCGACGCGGCGACGTAGTGGTGTGCCTGGAACAGCGTGGCGAACGATGCGCCGAGCCCCGCGCAGCACAGCAGGAACGTCGTGTTCCACAGCAGCTGCATGCCGTTGGATTGCAGGAAGCCACGCTCGATGTTCTCGCCCGACACGTGCGGCGACAGGCTCGTCAGCACGACCGCGAGCAGGAAGCCGAGCGCGGAGCCGGTCAGCAGCCGGATCAGCGGCACCGGGCCCAGCCACGCGAACGGATGCGCCTGGCGCCGGTGCATGTCGAGCAACGTGACGGCCTGCGGCGTCGCGGGCGCGACGAGCGTCGCGAGCTTGCGGTGGATCGCCGTGAGCGCCTGCTGCTGCGCGGGCGTCAGCGGCGTGGCGGGCGATGCGCCGGCCGACGGGGCGGCCGAGCCGGCGGCCGCGATCAGCGCCGCCAGCCGCGCGACGAGTTCGGGCTCGATCGGCAGCCCGTGATGGAGCGCATAGCGCGCCATCGCCTCGCATTCGTCGCACAGCTGCGCGGCAAGATCGTCCGGTGCGCGTGTCGGCTCCGGCATCGCCGGCCGCGCGCGCCAGCGTCCGAAGCGCGGGGCGCCCATGTCACGGTGCGCCGTCCGCGTCCGGCACGTCCACGTCGAACGCGTGGATCGCGACGCGTTCGCGGTCCGCGCTCGACAGGTGGCGCACGCACGGCGCTTCGGCGACGCGCTGCCAGTGTGTCCGCGCGCGGTCGACCGCGAACACGGCGACCTCCTTGCGGAGGCGCCCGTCGTTGTGAGCGATGTATTGCAGCGAGTCGGGCACGTCGAACGCGCGATCGGTCGGATTCACGCCGTACGACAGCACGAAGTCGAGCACGAGCGCGCCGTCGTCGAGATGCGGCGGCTTGACGTCGTTGCCCGGATGCTGGCGCCATTTCAGGAAGTCGAGGCAGATGTCGATGCCGAACGGCGGCGCGTCGCCGAGCCGGTTGTCGAAGCTGTCCGACAGGCGCGGCCCCTGGTACGGCGACGACGGCGGCGCCTCGGCCGTTGCGCTTTGCGGCGATACGTCGCTCGTCTTCAGCACCTCGACCAGCGTGCCGTCGCCGAGCCGAAACGTGTGGGTGAACGGCGTGTCGAGCGCGTCGACCGATTCGCCGTAGTCGATCCACGACGTGTGCCGCTTCGGCCAGATCGCCGCGCGGCGCGATGCGTCGCCGTCGCCGTCGCCGTCTTCGTCGCGCGCGAGCGGCGGCAGGAAATTGGTCGTCGCGAACGTGAAATTCAGCGACACGTACGGCCCGACGAGCGGGCCGTCATCGGGCACGTCGGCCGCCGTCTCGTGTTTGACGAGCATCGCGACGGTGCCGGGCAGGAACACGATCTGCCCGTACCGATGCACCGGAAAGCGTTCGGCGACCGCGCCGATCGCGCGCCGTACGGGGTCGAGCTGCAGGTCGACCAGCGCATGGAGTTCGTCGACGTCGTGCAGCGCGCCCCACGGCACGTTCCAGTAGAACTCGGGCGCGGTGACGAACGTGACGCAGCGCGCATCGTCATCTTTCGCGTCGCGGCGGACGGCTTCGAACGCGCTCGACAGCGCACCGCTCAGGTGATTGAGCGCGACCCGCTGCACGCGTGCAGCATACGCGTCGAGTGCTTCGTCGGGCGCGCGCAAGGGCTTGCAGTCGCACGCGTGGCGCACGGAAACGATTCGGACTGCTTGTTTCATGATGGATTCCTCTTCCTCGATGACGGCGGTGCAGCGCTTCAGGCCGCGTCGCCTTGGCTTCACACGGACGTGATGTCGGTGATCCAGAACCACGGGTTCGCGTACGGCCCGTCGACGACCTTGGCGACGGTTTGTCCGGGGCCCGGATCGAGCGTGCCGGGCACCCAGGTTTCGTAATGGATCGGCGAGAAGTACAGGCGGCCGAACACGTAGTCGAACGCGATGCGCGCGCGATTGCCGCCGCGAAACAGTGCGTTCGTGCCCGCCGTGTATTCGACGTAGCCGGTCGTTTGCGTGCCGCCGCCGCGACCGCTCGAATTCGCCTTGAACGTGCGTGCATAGCGTTCGTACAGCTTCGCGCGTTCGGTGAGCCCGTCGAACGGGTCCGTCTGCGTGCCGTACGTGAAGGTCGGCAGATAGCGGGGCACGTTCTGGTGGATCTGCCGCATCGCGCCGAGCACGTCGCCGCCGATATGGCGCCCGGGCGGACCGCGATCGACGACGCGCGCGGACGTCGCGATCTCGGACATCAGTGCCCGCAACTCGGGCGGCGCGTCGAGCCGCGCGAACGGAATCACGTACATCGGCAGTGCGCAGCCGGTCTGCTGCTTGCCCGCGCGTGGCGTATCGCCGGCATTCGCGATCAGGCCCAGTACGAACGTTTCCCAGCGCAGCGACGTGTTGAAGTCGAGTCCAGACATGAATGGCTCCTTCGTCTGCATCAGGACGGGTCGCCGAGCGGGAAACCCTTCGCCGCCCAATTGTTGAAGCAGGCCGTGCGATCGTCGTTCGGCGCATAGGTCGCGAGCGTGCCGTCGAGCAGGCCGGCGATCGCATGCTCGGTGCGCGCGAAGCGCAGCGCCTCGGACAACGCGATCACGAGCCGTGTGAGATCGGGCTTGAACGGTGCGGGTTTCGACGCGTCCGCCGGCTTGAGCTTCGACAGCGTCCACACGGCCTGATGGAGGTTGCTCGGATTGATCGTCGGCAACGGATCGGTCGCGTAGCCGAGCCAGCCGTACGAACCGTCGCCGCCGAGCGTTGCCGCACCGGCCGGCGTGCCGCCCGGAAACGGCCGGATGTCGAACACGAAGGCGGTGCCGCCCTGGCTGACGAAGCCGAGCGTATACAGCGACGCGTCGACGGCGGGCCCGTTCTTCGCGGCTTGCCACGCGAGGTTCAGCAGCAGCGACACGCGCGGCGCGCCGGTGTCGTCGCCGATCACGACGTCGACGGCTTGCCGCGTCGCGCGCGTGCCGTTCCGGCGGATCGCGTCGCGCAGCGCCGTGAGGTCGTCCTGATAGTCACTGCCGGTGGTGAGTCGAAGTCGCACGATGTTCGCTCCTGTCGATGACCCGGCGTCGCTCGGCCGTCGAGACGGCGCGCGGGTCGAAGCGAATGCGCTGCCGTGCGGCCACTGTGCGCGGCGCGCGGCGGGCGAACAATGCGGCGGAAGTCATGGTCCGGCGCGTGACCGAACACCCGGGAAGCGGGTGTCGGATCGGGTCGACGCAGGCGACGAAGGGGCGAGGCGACTGCGTGTGGAAGATCGGCAACGTCGGCGGCGCGCTTCGTGCGTTGCCGGACAGCATGAGCGCAGCGCGCCGAAAAACAAAACGGCCAGGCATGCCGGTCGCGGCAAGCCTGGCCGTTGGCGTCCGGTTCGTCGAACGCGGCGCGAATGCGCGTGTTACTCGAACGTTTCGAGCGCAAGCAGTTCGTCGATCGTCTGCCGGCGGCGGATCAGCCGCGGCGTGCCGCGATCGACGAGCACTTCCGGCGCGAGCGGCCGGCTGTTGTAGTTCGAGGACATCGATGCGCCGTATGCGCCCGCGTCGTGCAGGAACAGCAGGTCGCCGATCTGCGGCTGCGGGAGCTTGCGGTGCGTGACCACACCGCCCGCGTCCTGCGTGAACACGTCGCCGGACTCGCACAGCGGCCCTGCGATCGCGATGTCGACGAGCGGCCGGCCGGCGGGCAGCGCGCCGTCGTGCGCGTGCACGGACACCGCGTGGTAGCTGCCGTACATCGACGGACGCATCAGGTCGTTGAAGCCCGCGTCGATCAGCACGAAGTCGTGCTTCGGCCGGCGGTTCACGGCCTGCACTTCGGTGACGAGCGTGCCGGCTTCCGCGACGAGGAAGCGGCCCGGTTCGATCTCGATGCGCACGGCATGGCCGAGATGCCGTTCGATCCGCTTGCGCGCGGCGTCCCACTGGCTGAAGTAGTGGCCGACGTCGACGCGCGGCTCGCCGTCGCGATACGGAATTGACAGCCCGCCGCCGGCGGAGATCGCTTCGATGTCGTGGCCGAGCGTCGTGACGAGGTCGACCATCGCGTCGCACACCTGCGACAGATGGCCGTAGTCGACGCCCGAGCCGATATGCATGTGGATGCCGACCAGCTTCAGCCCGTACTGGCGCACGATCTCGATCGCGCGCGGCACGTCGTCGATCCAGATGCCGTGCTTGCTTTGCGGGCCGCCGGTGTTGGTCTTGTTGCTGTGGCCGTGGCCGAAGCCGGGATTCACGCGCAGCCATACGCGATGGCCGGGCGCATGCTCGCCGACGCGCGCGAGCATGTCGAGCGAGCCGGCGTTCACGGTCACGCCGTGCTTCAGCACGGCCGCGAGCGTCGGGCGGTCGATCAGGTCGGCCGTGAATACGACGCCTTCCGGTTCGCCTGCCGGACTGAATCCGGCCGCGAGGCTGCGCTCGATCTCGCCGAGCGACACGGCGTCGACGCACGCGCCTTCGTCGCGCATCAGCTTCAGGATATGCAGGTTCGAGTTCGCCTTCTGCGCATAGCGGATCACGTCGAACTGGCGCAGTTGGGCGATGCGATCGCGGATGACGTCGGCGTCGTACACCCACAGCGGGGTGCCGTATTGCTGCGCGAGCGCCGCGAGCTGGCGGGAATCGAGGGACATGGCGGAAGAATCGGATCGATTGAACGGATAGCGTGAATGATGCGCCTGAACGGCTATACAGTAAAATGCCTGTTTATCAAGATTCGATTCATTTCTGATATAGACGATCATGCTCACACACCGGCACATCGAGGTCTTCCGCGCGCTGATGGTCACCGGCAGCACGACGCGCGCGGCCGAGATGCTCTATACGTCGCAGCCGACGATCAGCCGCGAGCTCGCGCGCATGGAGCAGGTGATCGGTTTCGCGCTGTTCGAGCGCTCGCACGGGCGCTTGCGGCCGACGATGGCCGCGCTCACACTGTTCGACGACGTGCGGCTCGCGTATGTGGGGCTCGAGCGCGTCGCGGCGACGGCCGCGCGGCTGCGCGAGTTTCGCGACGGGCAGTTGTCGGTGATCGCGCTGCCGGCGTTTTCGCACGCGATCCTGCCCGGCGCCTGCCGGCGTTTCCATGACGCGCATGCGGGCGTCAGCGTGTCGGTTGCGACGCAGGAGTCGCCGGTGCTCGAGGAGTGGCTGACCGCGCAGCGCTACGATCTCGGGCTGACCGAACACGACATCGCGCCGGCCGGCACGGTCCTCACGCCATTGCTCGAAGTCGACGAGGTATGCGTGCTGCCGGACGGCCATCCGCTGCTCGCGCAACCGGCGATCGATCTCGCGGATCTCGCCGATCGCCCGTTCGTGAGCCTGTCGCTGAACGACCCGTACCGGATCCTGATCGACGAGGCGTTCGCGCAGCTCGGCGTCGCGCCGCGTTCCGTCGTCGAGACGCCGTCGGCCGTGTCGGTGTGCGCGTTCGTGCGGCAGGGGCTCGGCGCCGCGATCGTCAACCCGCTGACCGCGCTCGATTTCGTCGGGCGCGACCTGCACGTGCGGCCGCTCACGCGCTCGTTTCCGTATCGCGTCAGCGTGATCGTGCCGGAGCACCGGCCGAAGAGCCTGCTCGTCGACGCATTCGCCGAAGCGCTGCGCGGCGAAGCGCACGCGATTCGCCAACGGCTCGCCGCGCTGCCCGTATGATGGGCGTTTCGCTGCGCGCCGGGTCAGCCTCCTCGTCATCTTCATGGAAACGCAACCCGTCATGACCGACGCTTCCTCTTCCCTCGAACTCGAACAACCGACGCTCGCCGGCGAGCGCATCGTACTGCGGCCGCTCGAGGCATCCGACCGGCAGGCGTTGCTCGATGCGGCGGCGGACGGCCGGTTGTGGAATCTGAAGGTCACGGTCGTGCCGGGCGAGGACACGGTCGACGCCTACATCGACACGGCGCTGCAAGGTCGCGCGGCCGGCACCGTGATGCCGTTCGTGATCGTCGATCGGGCGTCGGGCCGCGCGATCGGCAGCACGCGTTTCTGGAAGATCGACCGCAAGAATCGCAAGCTCGAGATCGGTCATACGTGGCTGAGCGAATCGGCGCAGCGCACGCGCGCGAATACCGAGGCGAAATGGCTGCTGCTCTCGTACGCGTTCGACACGCTGCACTGCGTGCGCGTGCAGTTCACGACCGACGAACTGAACGAGAAGTCACGCGCGGCGATTCTGCGACTCGGCGCGAAGCAGGAAGGGATCGTGCGACACGAGCGGATCATGCCCGACGGCCGCAAGCGCAATTCGGTGCGCTTCAGCATCATCGACGACGAATGGCCGGACGTGCGCGAGCGGTTGCGGGCGAAGCTCGCGACTTGACGCGAACCGGGTGCCGCTGGCGTCGCGCCGCCGGAAGGGGCGGCGACGCGACGAGGGGGAAGCGGGGAGCCGCGCGCGATGCGCGGCGGGGCATCGCGTTACTGCGCCGATGCGAGGTGGTGACGCTGCGCAAGCTTCTGCGCGTCCGCGTAGTGCGCCTGCAGGATCGGCAGCGCCTGACGTGCGACTTCCTTCAGCTTCGTATCGCGGCCCGAAGCGATTTCAGCCTGGAATGCCGAGATCGTCTTTTGCTGGCCGGCGAGCGCGACCTGCTCGATGTATGCCTTGTCGAATTCCGCGCCGCGCAGGTTCTTGATGCTGTCCAGCACGGCCGTGTCGGGATCGTTGGCCGGCACGTCGACGCCGCGCGGGCTGGCCGCGCGCATCGCCTGGATGATCTTCTCGTCGTCGGTCGACACGCGCTGCGCGAACGCCTTCACCTGGCTGTCCGACGTGCGCGAATTGGCGATGCGCGCGGCGTCGTGCTGCGTCGACACGGTCTTCGTGCCGTCGGTGATGAAAGCCTGGTCGGCTTCGTGGATGCGCGTTTGCGTGGCGGCGGCCGGTGCGGACGGCGCCGGCTGCGCGGTTTGCGCGGTCGCCGTCACGGCGACGAGAAGCAGGCCAGCGGCAGACAGTGCAAGGCGCGAGATGTGGGGAAAGCGGTTCATGGGACCTCCTTTCTATCGGGGCTCTGATTAACGGGCGGATCGGATGATCCGCAGCTGTGCGAGAGACCGGGCGCGCCCGGGCCGGATTCGATGGCCGCTCTGCCGCGGCGGCGTTCGAAGTGTTTCCCGGCCCGACTGATTCTAGGAGAGCGCTCGGGTAGCAGGTGCAACCGCGCTGTGGTTTGTGTAACGGTTGGTAAGACGAATCGATGCGGGTGCGAGCGGGCAGGTAGGGCGTACCTGTCGCGCGCATCGTGGCGGCAATTTTTGCGTGCGCGTGTCATCGGCGTTTCATCGTCTTGCGCAGGAAACGCGTCGATTATTTCGCGACGAGATACGTCGAATCGAACGCGCGATGCGCGCTGCGTCCTCACACGCGATCGAGCAATGCGTCGAGACGCGGCAGCAACGGCGTCGCGCAATGCGCCTGCAACGCATCGGCGGCCGTGTAACCCCACGCGACGCCCTGGAAGGCGATCCGCGCGCGGCGCGCCGCGTCGGCGTCGCGGATTTCGTCGCCGACATACAGCACGTCGTCGGGCTGCATGCCCGTTTCGCGCACGAGCGCGCGCAGCCGGCGCGCCTTGCCGAACAGCGGAATGCCGCACGCGAACGTATCGACGCATCGGCTCGCATGCGGGCCGAGCCGGTCGCGCACGATGTCCTCGCTGTTCGACGTCGCGATCGCGATGCGGATGCCGCGCGCGGCGAGCGCGTCGAAGGTCGTGTCGACGCCGGGAAACAGCTTCACGTGCGCGATGCGCGGCCGCATCAGCCGGCGCATGTCGAGCGTCACGCGCGGCACTTTCCACATCGGCACCTCGAGCGCGCGGATGATCTCGCGCGCCGACATGCCGCGCAGCGCCGGACGCAGTTCGGGCGTCGCGTCGCGAAAGCCGTGCATGCGCGACGCTTCCGTCAGCGCCGCGAGAAAGCAGTCGAGCGAATCGGCGAGCGTGCCGTCGAAGTCGAACGCGATGAGTCGATAGGGCATGAAGCGATGCGGCGAGTTCATTGAGCCGGTGACGATATCACCGAATCGAGCCGGATGTGCCCGGGGCGAGGCGGGATGGTCGAGCAGACGCCGGGGGTGTCGCGCGGCTGGGTCGTCACCAACGAGGGGATGCACGGTTACGGCTGCGCATGCCTTGACCTGGAAATCGACCCGCGCACCCGCGAGGTGACGCGGATCGTGGTGGCCCGGCCGCTCCCGTTGAAGCGCTGCAAGACCGATCGGGCGTTGCCGGCTTCATAAGCGGCGGCGGGGACGGAGGCGGGATTGGCACTACGCGTAATGGTAGCGGCAGGACACGATGCTGATCTGAAGATCGTCCGCTTCATAGACCAGACGGTTCGTATCGTCGATGCGGCGCGACCAGAACCCGGACAGATTGGCCTTCAGCGGCTCAGGTTTGCCGATGCCTTCGAACGGCGTCCGTTGGGCTTCGCGAATGAGCTGGTTGATGCGCTTGAGTGTCTTGCGGTCCTGCCCTTGCCAATAAACGTAGTCGTCCCATGCGTCGGAAGTAAAGAGCACGCGGCGTACGCTCATTCATCGTCCCCCGCCAGCTTGTGCTCTTTCGTCTTGCCCTTGCGCAGTTGCGCGATCGAGCGTTCGAGATGAGCGACGTTGGCCGGGGAGCGGAGCAGATGAACTGTCTCCATCAGGCTGTCGTAGTATTCCTGCGACATGATGACTGCGTTCGGCGCGTCGCGACGAGTGATGAGCGTCACGTCAGCGTCGTCGACAACCTGATCGATGACCGTCTTCAGATTGCCGCGGGCATCCGAAAAGTGAATGGTGCGCATGATTTTCTCAACTTGTACTTGAAATTGTACAAGTATAACATGGGCGCATTTTCTGTACGGATTGTTGTACATGTCGGCTCGGCGTCGCTTGTCGCCCACCCCGCACCGCGCTATCGTTGCTGCTCCGCCCCCGCCCTGACCGGAGAGCCGACGTGCCCGCAGCCACTCCCGCCACGCTGAGATTTTCCACCGACAAGCGCGAACTCGACATCGACGCGATCTTCGATTTCCTGCATCGCGATGCGTACTGGTCGCAGGGGATTCCGCGCGATGTCGTCGAGCGCGCGATCGACGGCTCGCTGTGTTTCGGCGCGTATGTGGACGACCGGCTCGTCGGGTTCGCGCGGCTCGTGACCGACCACGCGACGTTTGCGTACCTGTGCGATGTCTTCGTCTTGCCGGCCGACCGCGGCAACGGCTATGGCCGCGCGCTGATCGACCACGTATTCGCGCAGCCGATGGTGCGGAGCCTGCGCCGCATCATGCTCGTGACGACCGACGCGCACGAACTGTACCGGCCGGTCGGCTTCGGGCCGTCCGCGAATCCCGAGCGGCTGATGGAGATTCGCCGCCCCGACATCTACGCGAAACGCTGACGCGCGGCGAGCGCATACAATACGCGCTTTCGTTTTTGCCGAAGGGAAGCAGATCATGACCGAACAGGAAGCCGAACAGCTCGCCACGCATCGTCACTACAAGGGCGGGCTGTATCGCTACATCGGCGTCGCCCGTCATTCCGAAACCGAGGAATCGGTGGTGGTGTACGAGCATCTGTGGCCGCATGCGCGCGGCCTGTGGGTGCGGCCGGAAGCGATGTTCAACGAGAACCTGCCGGACGGCACCCCGCGCTTTCGCAAGCTGCGCGACTGAGTCGTGGCAGGGGGCGGGAGACCGGCGCGCCGCCGCGCAATCGCAGGCGGCACGCGCGTCGCCGTTGCCCGTTGCCAGTCGCCGTTCCGCCGGCGTTACGCGCCGGCCAGCGCCTTCGACAATTCGGGCGGCGCGTGCGCGACCGTCACCTCCGGCGTGCCATGCCACGCCGCCAGCCGTTTCACGGCCTTCGCGACGTCGGCCGCGAGCCCCGTGCCGAACCGCACGCCAGGCTCGACATGCACCGCCTTCAATTCGAACGTGCCGAGCGCGCGATGCGCTTTCGCGTCGACGCGCCCGATCAGCCGGCCGCGATGCAGCACCGGCAGGCAGAAATAGCCGTAGCGCCGCTTGTGCGCGGGCGTATAGCACTCGATCGTGTAGTCGAACCCGAATAGCGTCGACGCGCGCCGCCGGTCCCACACCACCGGATCGAACGGCGACAGCAGCGTCGTCACGGTCGAGCGCAGCGTATCGTCCGCGGCGGCCGGCAGCAGCGCCTCGAGCGAGCGATGCACGTAGGCGGGCTCCTTCCAGTCCGCGATCTCCACCGGAATCAGCTCGCCCGCCTCCGCGAGCCGCTCGAGCTCCGTGCGGTACGAACGGCGCGGCAGCCGGTAGTAATCGGCCACCCAGTCCGCGCGCACGATGCCGAGCGCGCGGCACGTGTAGTCGAGCAGCGCGGGCAGCACCGCGTCGCGCGGCGGCAGGTCGCGCGCATCGTCCCAGTCGGGCAGCACGCGCTCGCGCACGTCGTAGATCCGCTGAAAGTTGCGGCGTTCCGATACCATCAGGTCGCCGGTCGTGAACAGCACCTCCAGGTGTCTTTTCTCGGGCTTGCGGTCCCACCATCCGTTGCCCTTCGCGCCGTCTTCGCGAATGAAATCCGCCGACCGCACCGGCCCTTCGTCGCGAATCCGCGCGAGCATGCGGTCGATGTCCGCGCGATTCTGCTCGTGCCATTCGGCCGCGTATTTCCAGCCCATTCCCGACGGATCGAGCATCTTGTAGCGCATCAGCCCGAATTGCTCGATCGGCAGGAAGCACGCCTCGTGCGACCAGTATTCGAACAGGCGCGCCTCGGCGAGATGTTCGTCGAGCCACTGCGGGGCGAAGTCGCCGAGGCGGCTGAACAGCACGAGATACGGGCTGCGCGCGACGACGTGAATGGTATCGATCTGCAACTGCGCCATCCGGCGGATCGTGTCGAGCACGTCGGCCTTGGTGGCCTTGCGGCGGGGCGGGGTCAGCAGGCCCTGCGCGGCGAGATGCAGCGCGCGGGCGGCGGCGGGCGAGAGCGTAAGCATCGGAACGGCGGCTGAGGGTGGCGGTCGGGCACCACTTTAGCGCGAAAGCGGCGCACGTGCGCGATGCATGCATGCAACGCGTCTGACAATGCTTGACAGATGCGCGGCGCGACTTTCCCTATAGTGCAGTCATGGCGCGACGAAATGTGCGCGCAACGATTCGGCTTCCGACGCACATATGTCCATGGCACGCAGGAAGCAGATCCGGGATTCTCAACCCCCAACGAGAGACCCGGAGCCCTGAGCGGACATCCATGCGGCTGTGCACCGGCCCCGTGTGGATGTCCGCTGATTTTTTTTGTTTTCCGGCTCTTCCGCCGCCTGCCTTTCCCTCTCCAGCCAGCACGTTCATTGCCGCTTGCCGCGCGCGACTTCGTCGCCGGCGCCGGGCGGCAGCCGTCGCGTGATCGGAATCGACGCGAACGAACACAGCCCGACCACGACGAACGCGGGCCAGAAATCCGACCACACCATCGTCTGATGCCCCTGCAGCCAGTGCGACACGTGCAGCACCAGGCCGGCGACCGTCACGCCGAGCCCGAGCGACATCTGCTGCACGACACTGCCGAGGCTCGTCGCGCGGCCTGCATCGGCCTGCGAAATATCCGCGTAGATCATCGAATTCAGGCTCGTGAACTGCAGCGCGGGGAAGATGCCGCCGACCAGCACGATCGTCCAGATCGCCCAGGTCGCCATGCCCGGATGGAACACGCCGTAGGCGGCGATCGCGAGCCCGGCGAACGCGGCGTTGTAGATCAGCACCGTGCGAAAGCCGAAGCGGCGCAGCGTATGGGTGGCCGTCGAGCGGCTCACCGCGCCGCCGAGCGCGGATGCGCAGGTGATCAGCCCGGAGTGGAACGCGCTCATCCCGAGGCCTTCCTGGAGCGCGAGCGGCAGCAGGAACGGCACCGCGCCGAGGCCGATGCGGAACAGCGACCCGCCGACCACGCTCGCGTGGTAGGTCGGGATCTTCAGGAAACTGAGGTCGAGCACCGGACGCGTCTTGCGGCGCGCATACGGCACGTAGAGCGCGAGCATTGCCGCGCCGGCCGCGCACATCAGGAGCGCGTTGCCGCGCGACGTGAGCGAGCCGTCGATCAGCGTGAGGCCCATCAGCAGCAGCGCGGCGCCGCTCGCCGACAGCAGGAATCCGAACCAGTCGAGCGGGCCGGGATCGGCCTCGTGCGTGTTCGCGATGTGCTTGCTCGCGAGGTAGATCCCGTAGATGCCGATCGGCACGTTGATGAAGAAGATCATCCGCCAGTGCAGGTAGGTCGTGATGAAGCCGCCGACGAGCGGCCCGAGCGTCGGCCCGAACAGCGCGGGAATCGCGAGGTAGTTCATCGCGCGCACGAGATCGGAGCGCGGCACCGCGCGGAAGATGATGATCCGGCCGACCGGCACCATCATCGCGCCGCCGACGCCCTGCACGAAGCGCGCGAACGTCAGCACGCCGAGCGAGTTGGAGGCCGCGCACATCAGCGAGCCGGCGACGAAGATGCCGATCGCGGTGCGGAAGACGGAGCGCGCGCTGAAGCGGTCGGCAAGCCATCCGCAGATCGGGATGAATACGCCGAGGCCGACCACGTAGGACGTGATCGCAATGTTCAGTGTGACGGGATTGTGCCCGAAGTCCCTCGCCATCGCGGGCAGTGCGGTGACGATGATGTTCGCGTCGACGCTTTCCATGAACAACGCACAGGCAACGATGAGCGGTGCTAGAAAGACGGGCGACATGGGCAGGGCGCGCGGTAAAGGCGCCATTATGCCCACAATGTGGTCGTTGCGTCACGCGAGACAACGGTTGTTCCGCATGTTGCAACAGTCGTTCCTGTTACCGCGTGTGAAAGAAGGGACGACTGCGATGCCGGATGCGATTCGTGACATGACACATGACGCGCGCCCGCGGTGGCCGCCGCGAAACTTGCGTGCGATGCGCGTTTCGTGCGACAGTCGGAACTCATCTGCGTAATACAACGACGCGCATCGATCGACGGCCATCGAGACGAGCGCACGCGCGAACGAGACCCCTGCCGAACCATTCGTCATCGAAAGGAGGGGACACGTCATGACGCCACGTCGTGCCGCATCGAACGCATCGCATCCTGCCTCGCATCCGCCCGTTCCCGCGCCGCGTCTGCGCTGGGCCGCCGTCCTCGCCGTCGCTTACCTCGCCGTCGCCGGTTGCGCGGCGCAGGCCGACAGCGCAAATCAGGCCGCGTTGCAGGCGGGCAGCCAGTCCGCCGCGCCCGCCACGGCGACGCTCGCGAGCCCGGCTTCCGGCGCGCTGCTGCCGCCGCCGAGCCAGCTCTACGGCGACCTGTTCGTCGCCGTGCAGACGGCGCAAATCTATCCCGACCAGAAGACCTTCGTCGACGCGACGCCCAACACCGATCCGGCGACGATCGTACAGTTGTATCAGCAACAGAAGTCGCAGCCGGGCTTCTCGCTGAAGGCGTTCGTCGACCAGCATTTCACGCCGCCGCCGGAAGGCGGGGTCACGCCGCCCGCGAACCAGACGCTGCGCCAGCACATCGACTGGCTGTGGCCGCAGCTCACGCGCACCAGCACGACGGTGCCGCCGTACAGTTCGCTGATCGCGATGCCGAAGCCGTACGTGGTGCCGGGCGGCCGCTTCCGCGAAGGCTACTACTGGGATACCTATTTCACGATGCTCGGGCTGCAGGTGTCGGGGCGCGAGGATCTCGTCGACGACATGCTCGACAACTTCGCGTATCTGATCGACACGGTCGGCCACATCCCGAACGGCAACCGCACGTATTACGCGAGCCGCTCGCAGCCGCCGTTCTTCGCCTACATGGTCACGCTCGCCGCGCAGGTCGAAGGCGACAAGGTCTACCAGAAATACCTGCCGGCGCTGCGCAAGGAACATGCGTACTGGATGCAGGGCGAAACCACGACGCCGCGCGGGCAGGCCGCGCGCAACGTGGTCGCGATGCCGGACGGCGCGGTGCTGAACCGCTACTGGGACGCGAGCGACACACCGCGCGACGAGTCGTATCTCGAGGACGTGACGACCGCGAAGGCGGTGCCGAATCGTCCCGCGAACGAGGTGTACCGCGACCTGCGCGCGGGCGCCGAAAGCGGCTGGGACTACAGCTCGCGCTGGTTCGGCGACGGCAAGACGCTCGCGACGATCCGCACGACGTCGATCGTGCCGGTCGACCTGAACAGCCTGATGTTCCATCTCGAGACGACGATCGTGAAGGGCTGCGCGGTCACGCGCGACATCGCGTGCGTGGCGGATTTTTCCGGACGGGCGGCGCGGCGCGCGGCGGCGATCAACCACTATCTGTGGAATCGCCGCGGCTATTACGGCGACTATGACTGGCAGTTGCGCAAGGCGCGCGACGGCGTGACGGCCGCCGCACTGTATCCGCTGTTCGCGGGCGTCGCGTGGCCCGAACGCGCGAAGGCGACCGCGCGCGAGGTGCGCAAGACGCTGCTGCAACCGGGCGGCCTCGCGACGACGACCGAGAACACCGGCCAGCAATGGGACGCACCGAACGGCTGGGCGCCGCTGCAGTGGATCGCGATCGACGGGCTGCGCCGCTACGGCGAACCGGCGCTCGCGAAGGACATCGGCACGCGCTTCCTGGCCGACGTGAAGCATGTGTATGCGACCGAAGGCAAGCTCGTCGAGAAGTACGTGGTCGAAGGGGCCGGCGCGGGCGGCGGCGGTGGCGGCGAATATCCGCTGCAGGACGGCTTCGGCTGGACCAACGGCGTCACGCTGAAACTGCTCGGGCTGTATGGCGAGTGACGGGCCGCATGCGTTGCAGGCACGCACGTAAACGGACACGGGCCGGATCGCCGCGCGCGCGGCAGTCCGGCCCGTGTCGCATGCGCGGGTGTCAGAACGTGATCGTCGTGCGCACGCCGACCACCGTTTCGTCGCCGATGCGCGCGCCGGCCGCGTTCGGGTTCGGGATGCCGCCGCCCGGCCGGAAGAAGTGTTGCACGTCGGCCTGCAGTTGCCACCACGGCGCGACCTGGTACTGATAGGTCGCCTCGATCACCGTTTCCGCGCGACGCACCGGATAGCCGGGTGTCGTATACGTGCCGGTGTCGCCGTCGAGCGCACGGGCATGCGAGCCGATCTTCGCGTAGCCGATCGCGATGCCGGCCGTATCGTCGTCGCGGCCCTTGAACGGCGCCTTGAGCGTCACCCCCGCATTCGCCGCGAAATCGACGACGTTGCGATCGCCTGGCGCGCCCATTACGCGCGCGAACACGCCGACCGAACGCGGGCTGTCCGCCGACGGCCGCCACACCATCTGATCCGCGACCGCATAGAAACCGTAGTTGCCGCGATGCGTGGCGGGGATGCCGTTGCTGGCCGGATTCGCGAGCGACAACCCGTCGGTGCCGAGGCGCGGATCGTTCGTGTGCTGCGACTGATACCAGAAGCCGAGCTTATACGTGCCCGGCAGGCCGGCCGGTTGCGGCGCCTTCGGGTCGGCCGACGGCGCGTTCAGCGCGTACTGGAGTTCGCCGATCACGAATGCGCCGCTGCGCAGATTGAAGTTGGTGCCGTGCGCGTTCAGCACCTGCGCGTCGCCGTCGCTGCGGCCGGCCGGGTTGCCGTCGAACACGCCGACCATCGCGGTCCACGCGTCGGCCGGCTTCACGCGCAGCCGCACGCCGAGCGACGACAGCGGATACGCGGGGCCGCCGGACGGCAGGTCGGTCGACGGCAGCACGGGCCAGCCGAACGTCGCGTTCATGAACGTCGCCGCGTACTGGCTCACCATGAATTCCTGGTCGACGCTCTGCTGGCCGACCCGCACGTCGGCCTTGCCGGCGAGGAACGCCTGCTGGTACCAGAGCTCCCACAGCCGCGTGGTCGAATTCGCCTCGATGCCGGTCGCGGTCTGCAGCGTCTGCAAATAGCGCTGCGTGAGGTTGGTGCCGTGGATCTGCAGCGCCGACACGTTGAACGTGCCGCCCGGCAGCCCGACCGCCTTTTCCGTATCGACGTTGAAGCCGAATTGCGTGAGGCCCTGATAGGCGCCGCCGCGCTGCGTGCCGCCCGCGGCGTTGTACAGGTATTCGCTGGTTTCCTGCAGGTTCAGCGTGACGCCGTGATCGCCGAGCACGTCGCGCAGGCCGCCCATGTTGCCGAACAGGTTCGAGCGCTCCCAGAAACCGGTGGGCGCGGGCGCGGCAGCATCGGCGGCCGGTGCGGGGGCGGCGTCGCTGACGCCGGGCGCCGGCTCGGCCGCGGCGGCCGGCGACGACGATTGCGCGAACGCGGGCGCGGCGGCGAGCGACAACAGCAACGCGGCGAGCGCATCGAGGCGCGGTGTACGCGGTGCGGATTCGAAGCGATTCTTCATGCGGGCTCCGTTGTTTGATTGATTAGCTTGACTGAAGAAATGGAAACGTGAAGCGATGGCGCGGGTACGGGCGGCGCGTTCCGCATTGCCGTTCATGGCAGCCAGCCCCCGATCCGCCATACGTGCGCGAAGCCGAGGCGCGACGCGCCCGTGCAGAGCAGCGCGACGAGCGCGATGGCGGCCGCCATCGCACCGACCAGCACGCAGTCGAGCGGGCGCGGCGCTTCCGGCAGGTGGGCGAGGGCGCTGCCGCGCCAGTTGCCGAACGCGTGGACGAGCGGCGAAACAGCCGAAACCAACGAGCGGTCGGACGCGACGTGGATGAGTCGCTTGAGTCTGGCCGCGAACGATTGAAAGAACATGACGAACCTCCGTCCGGTCCGGCACATGCCGGACGACGTGATCGAGCGCGGGTGCATGACGCGACCTGCGATCGGCGGTTGGAACGTAACGGAGCGTGCGACGGACGGGCCGACTGTGCCGGCACCGGGGGAAGCGCGCTAACCCGACGAATGCGAGCTAGCGGCGAATGACATGCGTCTGGCTGCTATCTCGCGATGGCTTGGCCGGCCTGGACCGGCATCGAACTGCAACTGGAGCATGTGTCCACGAAGGGACTCCCTTGATGAATTGGGGCGGATTGTAGTCGCGAGCTTTGCTGCGGTGCAAGTAAAAAAGCAGCGGCGTTGCGCGTATTGCGTCGGCAGCAGCACCGCGCGCGAGCCGCCGACACCCGGCGCGACCGCCCGCCGGCGGCACGCGGCGACTGTTGCTCGCACGCATCGGCGGCGCGCGCCGTGCGACGCGTTGAAAGGTTGCGGCGCGTCATTCCGGGCGCGAATCTTTCAGCGTGTAGGGGACGGAAAAAATATTCCCCGGAGGGCGTGCCAGAGGGTTGACTTCCGTTTCGGCCGGTCCATAGAATCCGGCATCTTCACTCTTGGGGCCGCCGCCTTGGACGCCTGCAGTAGTCGATCTTTGAACGAAATTTCCGCCTGAGCGACCGACGTCCGCGCCTCATCGAAGCCGCCGTTTGTCATCCAGGCAAACGGTGCGCGCAGCAGTATTCCGCAGCAACTCCCTACGTGCACCCTGATTCGCGCCGGTTAGCGTGATGCGTTTGCGCATGCGCCCTCCGGTTTCGCCGCCGCCCGGCGCGCGGCCGCGTTCGCGCATGCGTTTCGCATGCACCCGAACGGCGGCCCGCGCCGCGCGGCGGTCAATCGTGTTCTCCGGAACACCGCACAGGAGCCGCCGTGAACGACAGTGACAGTTGTCCCATATGCCCGTTGCACCAACAGACCCTTTTGAACCCGGGTCGCAGGGACAATCCGGCCGACTAGCCTGACACGTCGTTCAGGCCCCGGACTGGCCCCGCGCCCACCAAGCGGCCGGCACGCATGCCGTTGCCGCCAGGAGCCAGACCATGAACTTCGGCCTTCTGCTGTCGAACCTCCCGCACGTCACGGAATCGCGTCCGCATTACGACGCGATGCTGACGCTCGACGCCCGTCCGCGGGTGTTCTCCCGTTTGCTGAACCACCTGAAATCGTTGATCCGCTGAAGAAGCGCCGAGCGCGTCTCGGCATGCGCGCGCGGCCTCGTTCCGCGCGCGTATTCCAAGGCCACACGCTTGCCGGATAAAAAACCAGCCGTACGGAATTCATCATGTCCACGCCATCGAACGTCTCTCCACCGATCGCCGTCGAACGCAGCGCCGTGCTCGACGAAGCCCACCTGGGCGACATCCGCGGTGCGCTCGGCACCATCGCACATCACGACACCGCCGCGCGCGGCACGTGGTGGGCGCGCCTGCGCACGCTGCTCGCGATCATCGGCCCCGGCCTGATCGTGATGGTCGGCGACAACGACGCCGGCGCATTCGGCACCTATACGCAGGCCGGCCAGAACTACGGCACGACGCTGCTGTGGACGCTGCTGCTGCTCGTCCCGGTGCTGTACGTGAACCAGGAGATGGTGCTGCGCCTCGGCGCGGTCACCGGCGTCGGCCACGCGCGCCTGATCTTCGAGCGCTTCGGAAAGTTCTGGGGCGCGTTCAGCGTGATCGACCTGTTCCTGCTCAATGCGCTGACGATCGTCACCGAATTCATCGGCATCACGTTCGTGCTGGCTTTCTTCGGGCTCCCGAAGGTTGCGGGCGTCTGCGTGGCGGCCGCGTTGACGATGGCGGCGGTGAGTACCGGCGACTTCCGGCGCTTCGAGCGGTTCGCGATCGTGCTGTGCGTGATGAGCCTGCTGCTCGTGCCGGTGCTCGTGTCGATCCACCCGCCGGTGGCGCAGATGTCGCGCGACTTCTTCGTGCCGAACTGGCCCGTGCACGCAAAACTCTCCGATGTGATGCTGCTCGTGATCGGCATCGTCGGCACGACGGTCGCGCCATGGCAGCTGTTCTTCCAGCAGAGCTACGTGATCGACAAGCGCATCACGCCGCGCTTCATGAAGTACGAAAAGGTCGACCTGTGGATCGGCATCGCGTTCGTGCTGATCGGCGCGGTCGCGATGATCGGCTTCAGCGCCGCGCTGTTCGGCGGCCATCCGGAAGCGGGCAGCTTCACCGACGCGGGCGGCGTGATCGCGGGCCTCGAGAAATATGCGGGCCGCACGAGCGCGACGCTGTTCGCGGTCGCGCTGCTCGACGCGTGCATCATCGGCGCGGCGGCGGTGTCGCTGTCCACCGCGTACGCGATCGGCGACGTGTTCAAGATCCGCCATTCGCTGCATCGCGGCGTGTCCGATGCGAAGGGCTTCTATCTCGTCTATTTCGGCATCGTCGCGGCGGCTGCCGCGCTCGTGCTGATTCCGGGCAGCCCGCTCGGCCTGCTGACCGAAGCGGTGCAGACGCTCGCCGGCGTGCTGCTGCCGAGCGCGACCGTGTTCCTGCTCGTGCTCTGCAACGATCGCCAGGTGCTTGGGCCCTGGGTCAACTCGACGAAGCTCAACGTGTTCACGGGCGCGGTGATCTGGGTGCTCGTGCTGCTGTCGATCATCCTGACCGCATCGGTGATGTATCCGGACATCAGCGGCGAAGCGATCGTCGACGTGCTGGTCGGCGGCACCGTGCTCGCGATCGCCGGTTATCTCGCGACGGTGCTCATTCGCCGCAACAAGCATGTCGTCGAGCCGGGCATCGACCGCGCGCTGCGCCCCACGTGGCGCATGCCGCCGCTCGAGACGCTCGAACCGCAGAACATGACGGTCGCGACGCGCGTCTGGATGGCCGTGCTGCGCGGCTATCTGGTGATCGCCGTCGGTCTCGTGATCGTCAAGGTCGTGCAGATGACGCTGCTGAAGTAACGCCGCACGGGGTGATCGTCAGGTGTACGGACATGCCGGCCCGCGAGGCCGGCATGTCCGTTTACGCGGGTTCGTCGGGGGCGCGTCAGATCAGCTCGAGCTTCGACGTCAGGTACGTGAGCTGGATCCGGTTCGCGACGCCGAAGCGTTTGCGCAGCTTGCGCAGGTGATAGTCGACGTTGTGCGCGCTGGTGTCGAGGCGCCGGCCGATCTCCTTGTCCGACGCGCCTTCCGCGATGCCCAGCAGCAGTTCCTGTTCGAACGGCGTGAGCCCGTTCACGGCGCGTTCGCGCGACGTCGCGATCAGTTGCGGCGACGCGAACTTGTGCACCGACAGCCCGATCGACAGCGCCTGCTCGATCGTCGCCGGCGTGATCCACTCGCGCGTGCGGCGCGGCGCGGTGAAGCTCATGAACGCATGCAGCCGCGTGCCGGGCACGGCCATCGAATACATGATGCCGCTGCACATGCCGTCGTCCTGCATCGTCTGCAGGAAACCGTCGAGCGCCGCCGGCGTCACGCACGGGCCGTCGTCGCGTTCGCGATGTTCGCGGCGCAGTTGCTGCAGGTCCCACACGATCGGCATGTTGCATACGCGCGCGCCGAGCGTGCGCGGATCGATGTCGTGATGGTTGTGCCGCACGTAGTCGCCGCGATAGGTGGTCGGCGTGAACGCCTCGTGCAGGTAGAGACTTTCGACGCGCTCCCGCGAGAATTCGAGCGCGAAATAGGCGAACGTCGAGAAGCCCGTCAGGTGCAGCAGGCTTGCGACGATCCGGTTGCGTTCGGCGGTGCTCTGCGCGTGCGCGAGCGTATCGGCGACGCCGAGTTTCGGCGCGTGCGGCTGCGCGATGTCGCCGCGCTTGACGTCGTCGCACCAGACGACCTGCACCGGGCGCGCTCTCGACGCGTCGGTGCAGGGGGCCGTCCGTCGCGACGGACGGGACAACGTTGGGGCGACCGCTTCTTCTTGCAATGCAATATCGGACATGTGCCATCCCTCGGAATCGACGCGCATCGCGTGGCGGCAGCCGTGTCGTGCACGGCGTTCGCGACGATGCGATCGAGCATCTTTATGATATGCGCAGATCATCATCCAGACGAAACGCGGGGGCATTGTACAAAAATGCCTCTGTACGCGTAATATGCCGTAATACTAATTCGGGCGAAAGGTTCATATTCGCACCGGTATAGAGACAACCAGAAAAACATAAAGAAAAGACCAGATCGTGACGGGGCAGGTTCACATATTGGGAAAGGGTGGGCTCCTCATGACATATGCTGACGACGCGCCACGCGTCGAGTGGTTCTCGCAAGCCGATATTGCGGTCGCTGCCGCTTATTCGAAAGAAATTCATGCAATCGAGCGTGACGTTTTTACCGGCATTCAAATCGCGCCAGGTAAATCCGACCTTGCGCCTGTCGATTTCGCCCAATGCCATTCCCGATTGCGGCAAATCGGTTTCAGCACGCTCGGTTACGGCGCGTATGAAATGATCGGGCGGCGCATTCTGTGCGCGCATCTGCTGCGCGATCTCGCGCCCGCGACGTTCATGCAGCCGTATATCGAGGGCATGCTCTACGAGAGCGATCCGCGTTTCGCGCAGGTGCGGCAGAGCGGCTTTCCGGTCGCGTGGCGGCTCGACGAGATCGAGTCGGCCGCGCAGGGCAGCGGCGACCGCAAGGTGCTCGCGCTGGCCGGCCATCTGCGTGCGCATGCAATGAACAGCGGCGTGATTTTCAGCCTGTCGGCGCCGCGGCTCGACTTGCGCGTCGCGGTGAACGTGACGTCGGAAGCGCACGGCACCGAGTGGATCGACGATCGCGTGATCGGCGGCGCGCTGTCGGTGAGCCTCGCCGTGCATCGCGTCGCGCTGCCGTTTCTCGAGGCGCGCATCGCGCGCATGCGCGGCTTCGCGCTCGGCGACGAGCAGCAGGAGGTGCTCGAGCGCCTCGTGCGCGGGCTGTCCGACCAGGAGATCGCGAGCGCGCTGCGCACGTCGCTGCACAAGGTCGGTCACCATATCCGTTCGCTCGAAAAACTCTTCAACGTCCAGAATCGCGCGCAGCTCGCGTATCTCGCCGCACGCCGTCTGGAGTCCTGACCCTGTCTGCGCGCGCGGCGCACGCCGCGCGATGGAAGCGGTTCCGGCGATGCGCGCGAGCAGGCGCCGCCGGGTTTCGTAGTCGGATCGGATCGTCATCGGAAAACCGCCGCGCCGCTACGAGGCGCATCCCTTTTTGCGCGGTGTCGCGTCGCTACACTCGTCCCATTCAACGGTCCGCGCGACACGGGGCATGACGGCCCGTGCCCGGCGGCGACAACGACAGGACGACGGCACGATGGCAGAACCGAAGGCGCTCCCTCGCGACTGGCAGCGGATCTTTTCCGCCGGCCGCAGCGTGTCCGGGCGACGTCTCGGGGCATCGCCGCGCGCCGACCTGTTTCTCGCCGCGTTCATCGTGTCGGTGGTCGCGCTGTTCATCCTGCCGCTGCCGCAAGCCGCGCTCGACGGGATGATTTCGCTGAACCTCGCCGCGAGCGTCGTGCTGCTGACGGTGTCGACCTACGTGCCTTCGGCGGTCAGCTTCTCGTCGTTTCCCGCGCTGCTGCTGTTTACGACCCTGTTCCGGCTCGCGCTGAACATCGCGTCGTGCAAGCTGATCCTGTTGCACGCGAACGCGGGCCACGTGATCGACGCGTTCGGCCGGCTCGTGGTCGGCAACAACGTCGTGGTGGGCGGCGTGGTGTTCCTCGTGATCGCCGTCGTGCAGTTCATCGTGATCGCGAAGGGCTCCGAGCGGGTCGCCGAAGTCGGCGCGCGCTTCTCGCTCGACGCGATGCCGGGCAAGCAGATGAGCATCGACGCGGACCTGCGCGCGGGGATCATCAGCGCCGACGAAGCGCGCGAGCGTCGCGAGAAGCTCGAACAGGAATCGCAGATGCACGGCGCGATGGACGGCGCGATGAAGTTCGTGAAGGGCGACGCGATCGCGGGCCTCGTGATCGCGTTCATCAACATCGTCGCGGGCATCGCGGTCGGCACGCTGATGCACGGCATGGACATCGGCGAGGCACTGCAACGTTACGCGATCCTGACGGTCGGCGACGGGATGGCGTCGCAGATCCCGTCGCTGCTGGTGTCGATCGCGGCCGGCATCGTGACGACGCGCGTCGCGACGCGCGACACGCGGCAGCGCCAGCTCGGCGAACAACTGGGCGAGCAGCTCGGCGCGCATCCGCGCGCGCTGCTGATCGCGGCGCTGGTGCTGGCCGGCTTCCTCGTCGTGCCCGGTTTTCCGAAGTGGTCGTTCGCGCTGATCGCGTTCGGCCTCGGCGCGTTCGCATTCACGCAGCTGAAGCGCAAGACGACCGCGCCGAGCTTCAACCTGATTCATATCGCCGGCCGCATCGGCGCGACCGACGACGGCCAGCCCGCGAAGGTGTCGCATGCGGCGGGCGTGACGTCGCTGATCGCGGTGTCGCTGTCGGACGACCTGCGCACGACGCTGAACCTCGCGCAGCTGCAGACCGCGCTGTCGAGCGCGAAGGCGCGCGTCGACGCGGATATCGGCACGGTGTTTCCTCGCATCACGCTGAACGACGACGAGGGCACGGCGGCCGGCACGTACCGGATCTATCTGCAGGACGTGCTCGCCGCGCATGGCGCGCTGAAGCCGGGCTGGCTGCTGTGGGACGGCGTCGCGCCGCTGCCCGAGCGTGCGGAGCGCCAGCCGGCCGAGGCGTTCGGTCCGTTCGCGACCGCGCTGTGGATCAAGCCCGACGGCGCGGCGCCGGACGGCAAGTGGCTGACGAGCGAAGGCGCGCTCGCCGCGCACGTCGAACAGATCGTGCGCCAGCATGCGGACGAACTGCTCGGCATCCAGGAAACGCAGGCGCTCGTGCACCTGGTGCGCCGCGAGCATCCCGAACTCGTCGGCGAACTGACGCGGCTCGTGCCGCTGCAGCGCGTAACCGAGGTGCTGCGCCGGCTGCTTGCCGAACAGGTGCCGATCCGCAACCTGCGCGTGATTTTCGAGAGCCTGATCACGTGGGCGCCGAACGAACCCGACGACGTGATCGCGCTGGTCGAGCTGGTGCGCGTCGACCTGCGCCGGATGATCACCGATCGGCATGCTGGCGCGACGCGGCAGCTGCGCGTCGTGCTGTTCGAGCAGAACCTGCAGGAGCGGATCGAGAACGCGGTAATGCGCACGAAGCAGGGCAATTTCCTCGCGCTGTCGAGCGCGATCAAGCAGGACATCGGCGAACAGGTGCGCGCGATCGTGCAGGCCGCGACGTCGGCGCAGGCGGCCGGCGCGGGCGGCCACGGCAACCCGCAAGGCGCGGCGCGGCTCGCGGTGATGGTCGCGCTCGGCGCGCGCCGCTACGTGAAGACGATCCTGCAGCCGGTGCTGCCCGAACTCGCGGTGCTGTCGTACCAGGAGGTCGAGGAGGACGTGCAGCTGCATACGGTCGGCTGGGTGAAGAACCCGCCCGACGACGGCACGCTCGGCGCGGGCGCCGGCGTGCGCGCGCCGGGAGTCGCGCAATGACGAGCTCGACGATCCTCGACCTGACCCGGCAGGCGCTGATGCTCGTGCTGCTGCTGTCGCTGCCGATCGTGCTGATCGCCACCGTCACCGGCCTCGTGGTCGCGATCCTGCAAGCGGTCACGCAGGTGCAGGACGCCAACATCGGCATCGCGGTGCGGCTGATCGCCGTGATGGTCGCGCTCGTGCTGCTGTCGGGCTGGCTCGGCAGCGAGGTGCTGCGATTCGCGCAACAGGCGCTTGAACGCATGTTCGTTTCTTCCTCAGGAGTGCTTTGATGCGTCGACGCGTCACCCCGATCCGGTTTCAACCGCGCCGCCTGCAACGGGCCGCGCTCGCCATGTGCGCGACCGCGCTGCTCACGGCATCGCTGTACATGACGGTCGCGCATCCGGCGCGCGCGGCGGACCTGCGCTGGCGCAACAAGCCGTTCACGATCGTCGCGAACGGCAAGAAGATCGGCGATTTCATTCGCGAGCTCGCATCGTCGCAGGGCGTGACGGCCGTGGTCGATCCGAAGGTCGACGGCGTGATCAGCGGCCGCTTCTCGGGCACGCCGCAGCAGACGCTCGACACGATCTGCTCGACCTACGGGCTCACGTGGTACTACGACGGCTCGTTCCTGTACGTCGATCCGGCCGACCAGTCGCAGACGCAGATGATCCCGATTCCGCCGAACGCGGCCGGCGAGATCGGCCGCTCGCTGCAGGCGATGCAGATTCCCGACAAGCGCTACACGCTCGTGATCAACGACCGCGCGAACAGCGTGTACGTGGCCGGCCCGCGCCGCTACGTGGAGCTCGTGCGGCAGGCGGTCGGCTCGGTCGGCGACCCGTCGGCGAACGGCGCGCATGCGGACATCCGCGCGTTCCGGCTCAGGTACGGCTGGGCGTCCGATTTCACGATCAACCGCTCGGGCAAGGAAGTGACGGTGCCGGGCGTCGCGACGATCCTGCGCCGGCTGTTCGGCAAGGGCGGCGGCACGAGCGAACTGCCGTCGAGCACGCCGCTCGGGCAGGCCGCGCGTCAGGTGAAGCTCGGCTCGGGGCTGACGATCGCGGTGCCGCGGCTCGACTTCCCGGACATGTCCGGCGGCCCGCGCCAGGGCGGCTACGGCGGTGCGGACGGCAGCGCGGGTGGCTTCTCGCCGTTCTCGAGCGGCGGCGGTGGCGACACGCTGCCGCAGATCGTCGCCGATCCGGCGATCAACGCGGTGATCGTGCGCGACCTGCCGGAGAACATGTACCGCTACCAGTCGCTGATCAACCAGCTCGACGAACGGCCGCGCATCGTCGAGATCAACGTGACGATCATCGACATCAACGAGGATTCGCTCGACAGCCTCGGGATCGACTGGCGTCTGCACACGACGCACGGCGACGTGCAGATCGGCAACGGCCAGAATCCGCTGAACGGCAACACGCAGTTCAACGGCGCCGGCAATCCGCCGCTGACGTTCGGCATCGGCACGTCGGAAACCGGGCAGACCGGCGCCTTCATGCCGACCGGCATCGCGCTGACCGCGTCGATCGGCGGCTCTTTGCGCAACTATCTGCTCACCCGCGTGAACGCGCTCGCGCAGAAGGGGCAGGCGCAACTGCGCTCGAAGCCGAAGGTGCTCGCGCTCGACAACACCGAAGCCATTCTCGAGAACCTTACGCAGTTCTACGTACAGGTGCAGGGCTACCAGGATTCGTCGCTGTACAGCGTGACGACCGGCACCAGCATCAAGGTGACGCCGATGATCGTCGACGAGGCGATCCGCAACGCGGCCGCCGTGTCGGGTAACCCGCAGAGCGTGATGATGTCGATCGACATCCAGGACGGCAACATCGTGCCGGGCCAGGCCGTGTCGAACGTGCCGGTGATCCAGCAGCGCAACATCGTCACCAAGACGATGATCGACGAAGGCAAGAGCCTGCTGATCGCGGGCTTCAACGACGACGAGGTGCGGCTGAACAAGAGCGGCGTGCCGTGGCTGTCCGACATCCCGCTGATCGGCAACCTGTTCAAGTACACCGACAAGTCGGGCAACCACATGGAGCGGTTCTATTTGCTGACGCCGCGCGTGGTGACGACCGCGTCGATGTACGCGCCGGACGGCTCGCCGGTGAATCCGGGCGCCGACGGGCCGGCCGGTTCGAACGGCACGTCGATGTATCGCCCGCCGGACAACGACATCGCGGTGCCGCTCACGCCCGCGCCGCTGCCCGGCACGAAGTTCGGCCCGCCCGCGCTGCCGCCGCCGAAGGATTCGGCCGCGCAGCCCGTGGCGACGACCGCAGGAGCGTCCACTCATGTCGACGACCATCATTGACCCGCACGGCGATGGCGCATTGCCCGGCGGCGGCGCGGCCGGATCGGCCGCGCTCGCGTCGCCGTGGAACCTGTGCTTCCTCAGCGGGCCGATGTACGGCCGCACGATGTCGCTCGCGCGCGGCGCGAACTGGGTCGGCACCGCGGCCGACTGCGAAGTGATCCTGCCCGATCGCGAGATCGGCGCGAAACAGGTGTGCCTGCAGGTCGGCGCGCTCGCGGTGACGGTGCAGAACCACGGCGGCGACGGCGGGGCGCCCGTGCTGTTCAACGACGAGCCGCTCGGCGCGGGCCGCCGCTCGATGACGCCGCAGGACGTCGTGACGGTCGGCTCGATCAAGCTCGGCATCGCGCGTCATGCGCAGGCGAGCGTCGCGGTGCCCGACGAGGCCGACACGCAGGACGCCGCGCGCGAGGCCGCGTGGCTCGGCTGGCTCACCGGCGGGCTGCGACGTCTCGGCAGCCGGCGGCTCGTGATCGCGGTCGTCGCGCTGTGGATCGGCGTGCTGCTCGGCGCGCTCGGTTACGGCTTCGTCGCGTGGTCGGGGCGCCTGCCGTGGCAGCACGAGTCGGTGCTCGCGCGCACGCACCGGCTGCAGCAGCTGCTGCACGCGTATCCGGAGCTCGCCGTCGCGCCGCGCGACGACGGCGTGATCGTGTCGGGCTACGTGAGCGACCCGGCCGCGCGGGAACGCGTCGCGCAGATCGTCGCGGGCGTCGACAACGCGGCGCTGGGCAACATCTACGTGGTCAGCGATCTCGTCGCGACCGCGCAGACGTATTTCAGCGACACGGCACTGACGGTCACCTATCTCGGCCGCGGCCGGATCGAATTGACGGGTGCGGCCGAGCGCGCGCAGATCGAGCCGCGCATCCGCAACTACATGAAGGATGCGCGTCCGGCGCTCGAGGTGGTCGACCACGTGCGCGACGCCGATGCCGCCGCGCCGCGCACCGCGACGACGCTCGGCGGCGTCGCGGGGATTCCGGAGATCACGACGGTATTCGCGGGCGACGGCGACCAGCGCTACATCGAGACGGCCGACGGCAGCCGCTATTTCGAAGGCGCGCGGTTGAAGGAAGGGCCGACCGTCGTGTCGATCGGTCCGGACGAAGTCGTGTTCGAGCGCAACGGCCAGCGCATCACGATGCCGCTTGGCGGCGCGTCCGCGAGCGCGCCGGAGCGGGCGCCGGCGCCGCCCGTGCCGCCGCTCGCGAGCGGCGCGGCGGCCGGCGTCGCGCAGCCGGTGCCGGGCCCGACGCTGCCGCAGGATGCGCCGGCGACGCCGGCCGTCGCGGCCGCCGGTGCATCGAAGGAGGCGGCGCACTAGCGTCGCGACAGGATTTGCGCATCGCGCGTCGCGCGGTGCGCGCATTACGCGACACGCCGCATGCATGCGGCGCGTCACGTCGCCGGCGGGGCATGGGGCCGCCGCCGGAAAGTGGATGACGTTCTTCACGCAAAAGGAGCGAAATATGGGTGCCTCGGCAGCAGGTAGCGCGGGTGGTCCGAACGATACGACCCAGGTTCAGCAGCAGGCGGACGACCTGACCAAGACGCAGCTCGAACTGACGAAGATCAACTTCCAGGTTCAGCAGTCGACCGCGACGTTCGAAACCAGCAACGCAGTAACCGCGCAGGAAGGGACGGCGAACGCCCAGGTTGCGCAACACCTGAGTTCCGCCGGCCGCGCATGAAGCCGGTCGCCGGCCGCGCCGCGCGACGCCACATGCCCGGGCCGCCCATGACGGGCGCCCGGCGGGGCGTGTGCGCGTGCCGGCCGGCTCGTTCCCGGCTCTGCCGGTCAAGGAGGACACGATCATGTCGGTAACAGGCGTAGGCGCGGCGCCGCCGGGCGTGGCCGCGCTCGCGGGCGCCGTGCAGCAGGCGGGCACGGCGTCCGATCCGGCGCAGGTGCGCCAGTTCGATGCGTTGATGCAGCCGGGCGCGGCCGCGGCATCGCCGTCGGCATCGGGCGTCGCGATGTCGCGCGCGCCGGCCGATGCGGCGCCGGCGGTGCAGATGATGCCCGCGACACCCGCGCAGGCGAACCATTCGTCGCTGGTCGAGCGGTTGCGCACGTACGGCAACGATCTCGACACGCGGTACGCGAACATCGACAAGCATCGCACCGAGATGCTGACGTCGATGGCGGACAATCGCAGCGATCCGCTGATGACGATGGTGAAGGCGATGGATTTCCAGTGGACGGCGACCACCACGATTTCCGAATACCAGTTGAGCCTGTCGGTCGCGCAGGCGGCGAACGGCTTCACGCACACGGTGCTGAAGACGCAGGAGTGACGAAGGCCGGTGCGTGTGCCCGAAGCGGCCGCGCGCCCTGAAGCGGACAAACGATGACGACGATCGATTCGACGCCGCGCATGCATGCGTGGCGCAGCCGGGCAGCGCGAGCGCTGCTCGCGGGACTGCTCGCGCTGCTGGCCGGCTGCCAGAAGGAGCTGTACTCCGGCCTGTCGGAGCGCGACGCGAACCAGATGGTCGCCGTGCTCGGCGATGCGGGCATCAGCGCGTCGAAGGACAACGACGCGCGCGACACGTCGGATCGCAACGCATGGCAGGTGAGCGTCGCGGACGGCGACATGCAGTCGGCGCTCACCGTGCTGCAGGCGAACGGGCTGCCGAAGCCGAGCTATGCGAGCCTCGGCGAGCTGTTCCAGAAGCAGGGGCTCGTGTCGACGCCGGCCGAGGAGCGCGTGCGCTATCTGTACGGCGTGTCGCAGGACCTGTCGCGCACGCTCCAGGACATCGAGGGCGTGGTGGTCGCGCGCGTGCAGGTCGTGATTCCGGAGAACGATCCGCTCGCGGACAAGATCAAGCCGTCGTCGGCGGCCGTGTACATCCGCTACCGGCCCGGCGTGGACCTGCGCGCGATGGCGCCGATGGTCAAGGACCTCGTCGCGCACAGCATCGAAGGGTTGCAGTACGACAACGTGTCGCTGTTCCTGCAGCCGGCCGCCGCGCGCGCGACGCGCGTGGACGGCATCGGCAGCGCGGTGTCGGACGTCCTGCGGCTGCGCTCGCCGCTCGGCTGGCTGGTGTTCGCGCTGATCCTGCTGACCTGCGCGGTGATCGCGCTGTCGGCTGCGCGGCGCGGGATGTTCGGCGCCCGGCTGGCCGGGCTGGTCGGCACGCCGCGCGGTGCGAACGGGGCCGGCGGTGCGTCCGCGTCGTCGGGCGGCGGCCTGCGCGCGCCGGACGGCGCGCGCGACGGCGCATGAGCGAACACGCCGCGCTGCCGCCGGGTGCCAGGCCCGATGCCGCGCCGCTGCCGTGGCTGCACCCGCTCGCGCCGCCGCCGCCCGCGCGGCTCGCGGCGTTTCACGCGCTCGTTTGCGAATTCAACCTGCGGCCCGACCGCTATCTGCACGTGACGCGCGTGCCGGCCGAGTGGCCCGCGCGCTATCGCTCGCCCGACGCGTTCGGCCCGGCCGGCCGCAAGCTGCTTGCGCGCCATCTGCTCGACGCGAACGACGTGGCCGCGCATCACGACTTCGACGTCGCCAATCCGTGCGCGCGGCTCGCGCTGCTGCCCGGCGCGGCGCTCGAGCAGCTTGCGTCGTATGCGGGGCTGCTGCTGCATCGCGGCTGGCTGCGCGACGCGTTGACCGTGCGCCGCATTCGCGCGGAAATCGCGGCGAAGCTCGGCGGCGACGCGCTGGAACTCGCGCTCGAGCGCGCGCCGGAATTCGGCGCGCTCACGGATACGCTCGAACCGTGGCGTGCCGATCCGGCCGCGCTGCCGGTGGTGATCCGCGCGCGCGGCGGGCGGCTGCTCGCGGATTTCATCGGCGTGGCCGGCGACGCGGTCGCGCGGCGCGCGCGCCTGAAATTCAACCGCGCGATCGACGACGAAGCGCCGTACTGGCTGAACCGCGCGCAGCGCGACCAGTTCGGCGAGTTGCTGTTCCTGTTTCTGATTCCCGAGAGGCTTGCGTCATGGGACTGGCTTTTCTGATCACGAGCGACAACCTGCAGCTGCTGTCGGAGCGCAAGGTGCTCAAGGAGCGCGAATACGCGGCGCTGCTCGACGCGTCCGCGGTGATCGCGACCGCGCGCGACGAGGCCGCGCGCATCGTCGCCGATGCGCAGCGCGAATTCGACAAGCGCCAGGCGGCGGGCTACGACGAAGGCATGCGCCGCGCGCAGCGCGAGCATGCGGCGCAGGCGTACACGCAGGCGCTGGCCGCCGCGCGCACGATGGAGTCGATGAAGGATTCGATGGCCGACATCGTCGTGAAGGCCGTGCGCGCGATCGTCGGCGAGATGGGCACGCAGAAGCTCTACGAGGCCGCGCTCGCGCGGATCGCGCCGCTCGTGCGCGACGAGGCGTTCCTGATCGTGCGGGTCGCGCCGGGCCGCGAGGACGAGATGCGCGACGCGCTCGACCGCGCATTCGCCGGCCAGTCGAATCGGCAACGGATCCGCATCGTCGAGGATGCCCAGCTCGAACGCCACGCGTGCACGGTCGAGACGCCGTCCGGGCGCATCGACGCGAGCCTCGACCTGCAGATCGACGCGCTGCGCCAGGCGATCCGCCGCGATGCGCTGAAGGGCACGTCGCGATGAACACGCCGCTCGACGATCCGCAGTCGTTCGGCGGCGACAGCGACGACGATGCGGCGCCGTTCGATCGCGGCCGCCTCGTCGGCGACCTCGACGCGGGGCTCGCATTTTTCTCGCCGGTGTCGGTCCAGGGCCGCGTCAATCACGCGGTCGGGCAGATCCTCAACGCGACCGGCATCCGCGCGCGGCTCGGCGAGATCTGCGAACTGCGCACGCCGAACCAGCCGACGCTGCTCGCCGAAGTGGTCGGCTTCTCGCGGCAGACCACGCTGCTCACGCCGCTCGGCGACGTGGCCGGGCTGTCGCCGGAGACGACCGTCGTGCCGTCCGGGCGCGAGCACGTGTTCCCCGTCGGCGAAGCGCTGTTCGGCCGCGTGCTCGACGGGCTCGGCCGGCCGCTCGACGATCGCGGGCCCGTGACGGGCGCCGCGTGGGTATCGACGCAGCAGGACCCGCCGAACCCGCTCGCGCGCAAGATGATCGACACGCCGTTTCCGACCGGCGTGCGCGTGATCGACGGCCTGATGACGCTCGGCATCGGCCAGCGTGTCGGCATCTTCGCACCGTCCGGCGTCGGCAAGAGCACGCTGCTCGGGATGATCGCGCGCGGCGCGCAGGCCGACGTGAACGTGATCGCGCTGGTCGGCGAACGCGGCCGCGAAGTGCGCGAATTCATCGAGCACAGCCTGTCGCCCGAAGTGCGTGCGCGCTCGATCGTCGTCGTGTCGACGTCCGATCGTCCCGCGATGGAGCGCGTGAAATCCGCGCTGGTCGCGACCGCGATCGCCGAGCACTTCCGCGACGCGGGCAAGCGCGTGCTGCTGCTGGTCGATTCGCTGACGCGCTTCGCGCGCGCGCAGCGCGAGGTCGGTCTCGCGAGCGGCGAGCCGCCGACGCGGCGCAGCTTCCCGCCGTCGACGTTCGCCGTGCTGCCGCGCCTGCTCGAACGCGCGGGGCAGGGCGCGACCGGATCGATCACCGCGCTGTACACGGTGCTCGTCGAAGGCGATGAGGAATCCGATCCGATCGCCGAGGAAGTGCGCTCGATCCTCGACGGCCACATCGTGCTGTCGCGCAAGATCGCGCTCGCGAACCGCTATCCGGCGATCGACGTGCTCGCGAGCCTGTCGCGCGTGATGCCGCTCGTCGCGAGCCGCGCGCATCAGCACTCGGCCGCGCGCGTGCGCGAGCTGATCGCGAAGTACCAGGAGATCGAGCTGCTCGTGCAGATCGGCGAGTACCGCGAAGGCAGCGACCGGCTCGGCGATCTCGCGCTGCGCGCGCGCGATGTGATCGGCGCGTTCTGCACGCAGGCGTCGCACGAGGACGTGCGTTTCGACGCGCTGCTCGCGAAGCTGACGAAACTCGCGAACGACCATGTCTGAAGCCGACGACCGTCTTGTGCTCGCGACGCTTGCGCGCCTGAAGCGCGTGCGCGAGATGCGCAGCCAGATCGCGCGCGTGGCGGCCGCGCGCCAGCAGGGCATCGCCGCGCAGAGCCGGCGCGCGCTCGATGCCGCGCACGCGCAGCTCGCGCGGCAGGTCGCGGCGAAGGCCGCGATCCAGACGCGGCTCGCCGACGACCTGCGCGAGGCGCGCGCGCTGCAGAATGCCGCGGCCGACACGCGCACGTTCGATCGTCACATCGGCGTCGCGAATGCGTCGGTTAGCGAAGCCGCGCACGTGCACCGCGATCACGAGGCGACGCTCGCGGACCTGCAGCGCGCCGCGCGCAAGGCGAAGGCCGCCGAGGACAAGCTCGACAAGGCGGGCGAGAAGGCATTGCAGGCGCGCGCCGCGCGGGTCGAGCGCGACGCCGACGAGGTCGCGGACGCGCATGCGGTGCGGCGTTTCGCGACAGCCGGCGTGTGGGCGGGCGATGCGCCGGAGCATGCGGCGGGGCAACCGGAGATGGCCGCCGTATTCGATGCGGAGATGGTGTCGCGGCCGGCGGATGCGGATGCGACGGCCGCGACCGACTCCCCCGACACTGTCGACTCGACCGCTGCCGATGCTGCAACCCCTCCCGCCGCCGCGGACCGCCGATGCTAGACCACGCCGCGAATTTCAACGACATCGCCGGCACGCTGCGGCCGCTGCTCTACGTGATGCCGCGCCTGCTGCCGGTCATGTTCGTGGTGCCGGTGTTCAACGAGCAGATCGTCACGGGCCTCGTGCGCAACGGAATCGCGGTGGTGATCGCCGCGTTCGTCGCGCCGGTGATCGATCCGGCGCAGGTCGCCGCGCTGCCGTTCCTGATGTGGTGCCTGCTCGTCGCGAAGGAGGCGGTGGTCGGCATGCTGCTCGCGGGCGCGTTCAGCGCGGTGCTGTTCGCGATCCAGGGCGTCGGCTACCTGATCGATTTCCAGACCGGCAGCGGCAGTGCCGCGTTCTTCGATCCGATGGGCGGGCACGAGGGCGGCCCGACGTCAGGCTTCCTAAATTTCGTCGCGATCGCGCTGTTCGTCACCGCGGGCGGCCTGCAAGTGCTGGTGCAACTGTTCGCGCAGTCGTACGCGTGGTGGCCGATCGGCTCGCTCGGCCCCGATTTCTCGTCGATGCTGGAGACCTTCGTCGTGCGGCAGACCGACACGATCTTCGAATGGATGGTGAAGCTCGCCGCGCCCGTCATCATCGTGCTGGTGCTCGTCGAGCTCGGCATCGGTCTCGTCGGGCGCGCGGTGCCGCAACTGAACATCTTCGTGTTTGCACAGCCGGTGAAGAGCGCGCTCGCGGTGCTGATGATGGTGCTGTTCCTGCCGGTGGTGTACGCGTCGCTGCATGCGCTGCTGAGTCCCGACAGCGGGCTGATGGCGCTGTTGCGCGCGCTGTTCGCCGCGCACGGCGGCGCGTGACGGCCCGCCGGAACCGGAGCGACGATGGCCGAAAAGAACCAGCAGCCGACCGCGAAGCGCCTGCGCGAAGCACGCCAGAAGGGCGACGTGCCGAAGAGCGCGGAGACGATCTCGTCGGCGTTCTTCGTCGGCGTGTGCGTCGCGCTCGCGGTCGGGCTCGGTACGCTGTTCGCGCGGCTGCAGGCGCTGTTCCGGCTCGTGTTCGATGCGGCCGGCGCGGCCGATCCGTCCGCCCGGCTCGCGGCGCTGATCGACGGCGCCGCGCGCGACTGGGCGCTGCTGTCCGCGCAGATCGTCGCGGCCGGGCTGCTGGCCGGCCTGCTCGCGGGCTTCGTGCAGGTGGGCGGCGTGATGGCGTGGAGCCGGCTCGTGCCGCAGCTGTCGCGGCTCAATCCGGCCGAGGGGCTGAAGAACATGTGGTCGATGCGCAACCTCGTGAACCTCGCGAAGATGCTGCTGAAGACCGTGCTGCTCGCCGCGACGCTCGGCTGGCTGATCGTCGAGTCGCTCGACCCGTCGGTGCAGTCCGGCTTCACGCGGCCGATGTCGATCCTCGCGCTGATCGTGAAGCTGCTGATGCTGCTGTTCGGCTGGGCCGCGCTGATCTACATCGTGATGGCGCTGATCGACATCGTTCACCAGCGCCATGAGTTCAACCAGAAGATGAAGATGTCGATCGAGGAAGTGCGGCGCGAGCACAAGGAAGACGAGGGCGATCCGCACATCGAGGCAAAGCGCCGGCAGCTCGCGCGCGAAGCGCAGTTCTCGTCGCTGCCGGACCGGATCGGCTTCGCGTCGGTGGTCGTCTATTCGTCGAGCGTCGCGGTTGCGCTCTATTACGGCGGGATCGGCACGCTGCCGTGGGTGCTCGCGCGCGGCGAGGGCGAGGCGGCCGAGCGGATCGTGCGGCTCGCGCGCGACGCGCTGCGCCCGACGCTCGCGAACGCCGGCCTCGCGCACGCGCTGTACGAGAGCACGCCCGAAAAGGGCACGATCCAGCAGCAGCATTTCCGCGAGGTCGCGCAGTTGCTGAAGTGGGCGACCGGCGCGGCATGACGGGTACGGCACGCCGGGCCCGGATCGCCGGCATGCACGCCGTTCGCCGATGCGGAATGATGTGGACCCTTTTCCGGCCTGCCGGGCCGATCGCACGTCGGGCTTGACGCGGCTTTTTTTCCGGATTTGTCCGACATTCATCCATGAATTATTGCTGATTTATTTCTTCGTAATATGGCTCGACCGTCAGCCGGGCGGCGGGCCGCGAGGTTGCGCCGCCGCTGACGGACCAGGTCAACAGAGGCAGACAAATCAAATGTGCGGAATCGACGGCTTTCTGAATAGCGTCGCCTTCGATGAGGAGACAGCGCGCGGCACGCTCGCGCGAATGACGGCGAGCGTCGCGCATCGCGGGCCCGACGGGCAGGGCCTCTGGGTCGACCCGGAGGCTGGCATCGCGCTCGGTCACCGGCGGCTTGCGATCGTCGATCTGTCGGTCCACGGCCGGCAACCGATGGCATCCGCGTGCGGCCGCTACGTCATGGTCTTCAACGGCGAAATCTACAACCATCGCGAGTTGCGCGCGGAGCTCGAGCGCGCGGGGCGCGCCCCGGCGTGGCGCGGCCACTCCGACACCGAGGTGCTGATCGCGGCGATCGTCGCGTGGGGCGTCGAGGCGACGCTGCGGCGCGCGACCGGCATGTTCGCGTTCGCGCTATGGAACCGCGCGTCGCGGGTGCTGACGCTCGCGCGCGACCGGATCGGCGAGAAGCCGCTCTATTACGGCCGGATCGGCGACGCACTGGTGTTCGCGTCGGAGCTGAAGGCGCTGCGCGGCTATCCCGGCTTCGACGGCACGATCGATCGCGACGCGCTGTGCCTGTACCTGCGCCAGTCGAGCGTGCCGGCGCCGCATACGATCTATCGCGGCATCAGCAAGCTGCCGCCGGGCACCTTCATCCAGTTCGAGCATGCGCGCGACACGCCGCGCGTGCGCGCGTACTGGACGCTCGAGCAGGCGATCGAAGCGGGCCGCGAGCGGCCGTTCGAGGGCAGCGCCGACGAGGCCGTCGGGCAGCTCGACACGGTTCTGCGCCAGGCGGTTGCGCGGCAGATGGAAGCCGACGTGCCGCTCGGCGCGTTCCTGTCGGGCGGTATCGATTCGTCGGCGATCGTCGCGCTGATGCAGGCGCAGTCGGCGAACCCGGTCGACACGTTCACGATCGGCTTTCACGAGGCCGGTTACGACGAAGCCGGCTACGCGAAGGCGGTTGCGCGCCATCTCGGCACGCGCCACACCGAGCTTTACGTGACGGCCGACCATGCGCTCGGCGTCGTGCCGAAGCTGCCGACGATCTACGACGAACCGTTCGCCGACGCCTCCCAGATTCCGACCTTCCTCGTGTCCGAGCTGACGCGCCGGCACGTGAAGGTGAGCCTGTCCGGCGACGGCGGCGATGAGCTGTTCGGCGGCTATACGCGCTATTTCCTGACGCCGCGCCTGTGGCGCAAGCTGCATCGCGTGCCGGCGGCGGTGCGCGCGCGGATCGCCGCCGCGCTGCACGCGCTGCGCCCCGATCACGCGGACCAGCTCGCCGCGGTCGCGCAGGGCGCATGGGGCGGTGTGGAAGCGCGCGACTCGGCGACCCGCATCGGCGACCGGCTGCACAAGCTCGGCCACGTGATGACGGCCGAGAGCCGCATCGGGCTGTACCGGCTGCTGATGTCGTCGGTGCATCATCCGGAGCGCATCGCGCTCAGCGGCCAGGAGCCGCCGACGCCGCTCGATACCGTGTCCGCATGGCCCGCGAACCTGAGCTTTGCCGAGCAGGCGATGGCGATCGACACGCTCACGTACCTGCCGACCGACATTCTCGCGAAGGTCGACCGCGCGGCGATGGCGGTCAGCCTCGAGACGCGCATGCCGTTCCTCGACCATCACGTCGTCGAATTCGCGTGGCGGCTGCCCGCGTCGGTGCGCTTGCCGGAAGGGCAGTCGAAGGCGCTGCTGCGCCGGCTGCTTTACCGGTACGTGCCGCCGGCGCTGATCGACCGGCCGAAGCAGGGCTTTTGCGCGCCCGTCGATCACTGGCTGCGCGGCGCATTGCGCGACTGGGCCGACGCGCTGCTGCAGCCGTCGCGGCTGCGCGACGAGGGCTTCTTCGATGCGGCGGCCGTCGAGCGGCTGTGGCGCCAGCATCAGGCGGGCCGGATGAACTGGCAGCACCAGCTGTGGACGGTGCTGATGTTCCAGGCGTGGCTGGAACATCAGCGGGCGGCGTAACGCGCGGCGCCGATTTCAGCCCACGATCAGCGGTGTGCCGATCGACAGGCGGTTCGGATCGTGCGCGACCGACGGATTGAGCTGCAGGATCTCGTTCAGCGCGCGCGCATCCTGTTCGCCGCGCGTCATCGTCTGCTGATCGGCGCGCGACACGTGCGCGGCATCGAGCAGCGACTGACGATGCTGGTCGGCGACGACCCACAGCGAATCGCCTTCGACGACGATGTAGGGCTGCGCGCTGGACGTGCTTGGCGTGCTTGGCGTGCTCGGCGTGCTCGGCGTGCTCGATGTACCCGACGGAGCAGTCGGCGTTGCCGGCGTCGTCGGCGCCACGTGCACGTGCGTGCCTGACGGCGGCCCCGCCGGCGGGCCGGGCGGTTTCGTCGAGCCCGTCGGCGGCGTCGATTTTCCGCTGCCGCTGCCGCCGAACGCCGTATAGAGCCAGTTGCCGACGTAGATGCCGATCGGCGCGAGCAGCAGGATCGTCGGCATCTTGCCGGTGACGCGCTTCGTCAGGTTCGGGAAATGCGTGTCGGTGCGTGCGAGCGCGAGCAGCGTCGCGGAGCTCAAGGACGAAATCGCCATCGGCAGGTTCGCGTGAATCGTCGGCGCCGAGCCGACGAACGGCCCGATGTAGCCGCCCGCGATGCTCGCGAGGTCGGAGGCGGTGTCGATGAAGCGCACGACGCGGCTGCGCCGCTCGATGCTCAGGTGCGTGAACGCGCTCGCCTGAACGAGCCCCGTGTAGGTGAGGCCGAGCAGCGCGCCGGCGGTGCCGAGGAACGGCACCAGCGAAGGATCCTGGAGCAGCGTATGCAGCGACAGCTCGCCGAGGCTCGCGTAGCCGGCGATCGCCGCCGTGCGGCCGACCTTGCCGAGGAAGCGGCGCGGATTGCCGTGATGGAGCTGCTGGATCGACGTGCCGGCCAGCACCCCCTGCATCTGCTGGACCATGTCGTTCGCGATCAGCTTCGTGTATTCGACCGTCTTGTCGGCGGGCAGCGACTGCCTGCGATGCAGTTCGAGCTGCAGGTTGATCTTCGCGCGGCCTTCGTCCGCCAGCCGGATCAGCGACGCGCGACGCTGGTCCTCGTGCATCCGGTGCGCCGACAACTGGTTGTTGAGGCCGCTCATGAAGCGGTCGATCACGTGGTTGAAGAGCCGCGGATCGCCGCTTTGCAGCGCGCGCAGCGTGTCCTGATGCAGCGCCTGGACGAGGCGGCCGGTCCGCACGCCGACGAACGTCGTGTTGGCCGCCTGCCTGTAGTTCGTCGGCGTGAGGCCGATGTGATGGACGGCGACGCCGGCACCGATGCCGACCATCCCGGACAGCACGTTCTTCCAGTTGAGCAGCGACCACGAGCGCTCCACCTGCTGCAGGCGCAGCGCATTCAGTTCGGCGTAGGCGGCGAGCGGATCGTCTGCCGCGACGTGCGCGACCGCCTGCGCGCTGACGAGCCGGCTGTCGCTGACGGGCAGCGAGTCGTCGACGATCAGTGCCGGTTGCCGGACGATCTCGCGCCACGGCGCGAGCGGCGCCGGGCCGCTCTGGCCGGGCCGCAGCGTCGTGTCCTGGCCGGGTGCGCGCAGCCGCGCGCCGACGCTTGCCAGCCAGGTCTCGGTGAACTTGCGGCCCGGCGCGTCCGCCTTCGGTGCGGATTGCCGGTTTGCCGCCCAGGCCCGGGTCGCGAACGTCGACGTCGCGTAACGCGCGCGATTCAGCAGCCGCGTCGTGTTGCCTTCGTAGATCCCCTGCCGCAAGGCCGCGATCGCGTCGGGCGGCAGGCCCCTGGCGCGGCCGATCCGCTCGATTTCGGCCAGCAGCATCTGGTGCTGGTCCGCCAGCGTGGCGCGGTCGACGCGCTCGAACACGCGCGTCAGCGCATCCGAGCCGTGCAACCGCTCGAGCGTGCTTTCGACCGGTTTCGCGCCGGCCCGCGCGGCGGCTTCCGCCTGCGCGCGGTCGACGAGCATCGTGGCGAGCGCGGTCGTCAGTTCCTGATTCGCGATGAAGTCGGCGCCGTGCGTGGCGTACGACAGGCCAACATGCACCCATTTCAGCGTCGGCCGGTCGAGCAGCGAGTTGACGAGCGCCAGATGGCCCGCGCCCGGCACCGGCTCCGGCACGGCATCCCATCCGTGAAACGTCACCATCACGTGCGGCGCGGGGGCGCCCGGATGCGCGTCGGCCCACGATTCGAGCAGCTCGCCGAGGCGTGCGTGATGGTGATAGTCGTCGTTGGTGCCGGCCAGATGCCGGTTGTCCTCCGACGACACGAGCGCGCGCGCGGGCGCCATTTCGAGGCGCAGCAGGAAACCCGCCTGCGATGCCGCGTCGAGCCACCGATGCAGATTCGCCTCGGTCAGGTCGTCGAGATGCATGACGGCGCCGTTTTCGCCGGTGATCGTGCCTTCCCAGTAGTCGATCTTCGCGGTCTTCTGGTTGCCGATCGATTTCACGTCGTCGACGAATTCCGGGTCGTGCTTCGCGCCGCGCGTGGCGTTGAGCGTGTGCGGATCGATCGGGATCGTCACGACCGGCATCACGCCGCCGTTGCGCACGATCTGCCGGACGAACGGCGCCGGATCGTCGGACAGCCGGTGCGCGCGGCTCATCGGCACCATGCGGTTCTGCAATGCCTCGCTGGTCCCGAGGAACGCGCGCCGCAGCGCGCGATCGGTGGCCGCGGCCGTGCTCAGGCCACGCTGCGCGCGCTTCCAGAACGGCACCGGCGCATAGCGTGCGCCGCCGCCGGACCAGTCGCGCGCCACGTACAGCGGCATGCCGGTGCCGCGCCACGCGGCTGCGTCGGCCATCATCGCCGGCGGCGGCGCATCGGGCGGCGTGTCGATCAGCTCGAGCGACGCGAGGCGCGGGTCGCGTTCCCGCTTCGCGAGCGCGTCGATCCGTTCGAGGTGCGCAAACAGGCCGGACACGTTGCCGTCGCCATACAGGCGCTTCCATTCGACGAGCGTCGCGCTGACGAGCGACGGCTGGTACGGCCTGATCCTGAGCTTCGGGTTGGCGGGCACGGGCTGGCCAAGACGCTTGGCAGCGTCCTTCTCGGTCTTGATCTGCTTCTTCAGCGCGTTGCGCGCGCGGCGCGCGTCACGCGCCTGCTGGCTTGCCCACGTGCGCAGCGAAGCGAACGTGCCGGGCGACTTGTCCCGTTCGATCGCTTCGAGGTGCGCGAGGCGCCGCGTCAGCGCCGCGAGCCGTGTGCCGCGCGCATGCGCGGCCAGTTCGGCGGGCGTCAGTTCGGTCAGCAGCAGATGCACGTTGGCGCCGTATGGGCCGTCGCCGATCGGCGACGACTCGAGCGGCACGCCCGGCGCGGACGGGGTGTGCGGATCGTGCCACGTCAGCTTGCCGTTCGCGTCGGGCACCAGCATGCCCTCGGGCGCGTCGAGCCGGTCGGTCAGCGGTTCCGCGGTGTCGTAGACGTAGATGTGATGCTTGCCCGCCTCGAGGCCGCCGAATTCGGCGACGCTGAGCAGGTGCACGGCGTTGTGGCCGCTGAAATCGAGTGCCGCGTCCTTGCCGGCGGGCAACACGTTCTTCTCGAACAGCCGCGTAGCCGGATCGGCCGCGCGCGTGCCGCCGGCGGGGAGGGCGGCGCCGGTGCGCCCGCGTCCGAGCACCGCGGCGGCGCGGTTGCGTGTCAGCAAGGCGACGCGGCGCGGCGCGTTCAGCGTTCTCGTGAGCCCCAGATGGCCGAGATAGCGCAGGCCCGGCCGCGGCAGCTTGTCGGGCTTGCCGGCTTTCGGCGGCTTGACCGGATCGAAGCGGTTGCCGATCCGTTCGAGCGTCGCCGGGGCGATGCTGCTGACCGCGAACGTCATGCCGCGCGCTCGCGCGCGCGTGAGCGGCACGCCGTGCGATTTGCCGTGCGGCCGCACGCGCACTTGCGCACGTCGCGGGTACGCGCCGGCCAGGGGCCGTTGCGCGACACGGGTGTGCGCCAGGGGCGCGTTCTCCTGGTATTGCCAGACGCCGTGGCTGCTGTCGTAGCGTGCGTGGCCGCGAATCTCGCCGCTTGCCTGGTCGACCGCGTAGATCGTGTCGGACTCGGCGGCCGCCGCGATCGCCTTGTGCGCGCTGCGGTAGTGCTTCGTATTGTCCAGCGCGAGGATCGCGGCGACGTAGCGGTGGGTCACGCGGCCGGGCTGCGTGAACGTCACCGGCTTGCCGTCGCGCACGGGCTCGATCTTCGCGACCCCGCCGAGCGACCGCAGTTCGTTGAGCGACACCGGCGACGCATGGAACGCGAAGGCCTGGCGGGCGGCCGCGGCCTGCGCGGGATCGGCCGCATCCAGCGCGGTATCCAGCGCGGCGCCGAGCCATTCCCGTTCGTCCTGCGTCAGCGTGTTGCCGACGAATTTCGGCGGCTTGATCGCGCCGTTCGCATCGATGCGCGCGGACGCGACGAATTCGGGCGCCGCGTCGGGCGTCACCGGGCCGGCGCGCGCAATCAGCAGTTCGGTATCGACGCCGGTTTGCCGCACGAGTGCGCGCAGCGACGGCGCGTGCGTGCCGTCGACGCGTCTGAGCGTGCGCATGCCGCGTTCGTCGAGCCACGCGCGCGCCCGCGTCATTTCCGCGCTGTCGATCGCGTAGCGGCCGCGCCGCGCGCCGCCGCGCGCCGGTGCCGCGAGCTTCACCGGCGCCGGCCGGCCGGCGAATTCGGCGCGCGCCTGCTCGGCGTACAGCGTGCGATAGGTCGGCTTGCCGGGCAGCGACGTGCGCATGTCGCCGAACGTATCGGCGAGCGCATCGAGCGCTGCCTCGTCGCCGCTCGCGAACGCGTGCTCCGCCGCGCGGGCGAGCGCGTCCGGAAGTTGCGCGTGCGCGGCGATGTCGGGGCCGCCGGCCGCGAGGATTTCGTCGCGCACGCGACACGCGTTGAGTTGCGCACGCGCTTCCGCGAGCAGCAGGCTCCTCACATACGCTTCGGGGCTGCTGCGGTCGATGCCGAGGGTGTCCGTCGAGATGTCGACGCTGTGCTGCGCCTCGTGCGCGAGCGCGAACACCAGCGTGCCGGCGCGACGGGTGTTGCCGTCGAGGACGATCACGCGCCGCGCCGCGTCCACGTATTGGCCGCCGCCGGGGGCGCCGAGCTTCACCTTCCAGCCGTCGCACCGCGCGAGCCGCATCTGTGCCCGCAGCGTCGGCGAACGCGCGGCCAGCGCATGCGCGTGCAGCTTCAGCACGATGCCGCGGAAGGTCGTGACGACGCGCCCGATCGCGCCGGGCCGCGGCGCATACGCGCCGGCTTCGACGAACGCCGGATGCGCGAGCCGGATACGGCCGGTCGCGATTCCGTCGTGGATCTTCGCGGCGACTTCGTCGATTCGCCCGAGTACGCTGCCGTCCGGGTCGGCGCCGGGCCGGAGGTGACCGGGATCGTGCAGCATCACGTCGCCGTTGCGGCCGAACAGCACCTGGAAGTCGTACAGCAGATGGTGCGTCTGCGTGACGCGGCGTATCCGCTCGAGGTCGGCCAGACCCTTGCCCGACACCACGCTCGGCAGCCCGATGTCGAGCTCGACGTCGACGCTGCTGAGCTGCGCGGACGGCTTCAGCACGACCGCGACGCGGTTTCCGACGGTGAACGGCCCGTCGGTGGTGCTGGTCGGTAACTTGTAGACGTCGTGCAGCATCGCGAGTCCGCTCTGTTCGAGATCGACGGCCGCATGGGCGTCGGCGACGCCGTCGGCCGAGTCGTCGCGGTACACGCCGATCGCCTGTCCGGCGCCGCCGTCGAACACGGTCTTGTCCGCTCCCGAGCCCAGCACCGGCCCGAGGAAATCCGCCGGATCGGCGCGCCTGGCGGGATCGTCGCCGAGATGGAGATGGCCGTGCACGGGGTCGACCGACAGCTCGCCGAGCGACGGCTGGCGATACGCGGCCGGCACGTAGCGGTTCATTCCGGCCAGGTCGGTCAACGCGCCTGCCGCGCCGACCGCGTCCGGATGCGCGGTGTAGATCGCGCGCTGCCACAGGTTCGTGAGCTGCGCGGCCGCGCCTTCGTTCGCATGCCGCGCCGACAGGATCGTCGTATAGCCCGGGTCGGACGGCGGCGGATTGAGCAGCGTGAACGTGTGCGGATCGACGGGCTGCCCGTCGGGGCCGAGCAGCGTGCCGTCGGGCAGCGTCTCGGCGGGCACGATCGCGAGACGCGTGACCGGATCGATCAGGATGCGGCCGTCGCGCAGGAACGACAGCGTATCGAGCGGCGGCGGGCCGCCGGCGCCGAACGGCGACGCATCGTGCGCGGCGTTGGCCTGCGACCACGCCGCACGCTGCGCCTGGATCTCGCGCATCGTGTGCGGCCCGTCGTTCGCGTCGCCGCGCGTGGCGCGTGTTTCCGGCGCCGGCATCGCGCGCATGCCGCGTGCCTTTGCACGCGCGTGCGCGTCGCCGTAGAACGCCGTGTACGTCTTGCCGCCGGTGCCCGACACAGCCGCATCGGCGAACGCATCGGCGAGCCGCGCGACGGCGACGGCGGGATCGGTCGACGGTTGCCACGCGTCGGCTTCGCGCTGCAGCGCATCGGGCAACCGCACCGTCGCGGCGATGTCGATGCCGCTCGTCAGCTTGATTTCGTAACGTGCCTCGAATGCGTTGATCTGCGCGCGTGCCTCGGCTTCGAAGGCCGTTCGCGAGAAACGGCCGCGGTCGCTGTAGTCGAGCCCGAGCGTGCCTTCGATCGCCTCGACCGCATGCTTGGTCTCGTGCGCGAGCACGTACGTCATCGATTCGGGGTCGGCCAGCGCGCCGTCGATCGTCACGCGCCTGTGCTTCGTATCGATCCGGCTGCCGCCGCCGCGCTTGCCGACGCGCACGCGCCAGCCGTTGGCGTCGAGCATGCGCAACTGCGCCGCGAGCGTGTCCGACTGCAGCGCGAGCGTGGTGACGGCATCGGGCAGCGGCACGCCGCCGACGCGCATCCGCACGCGCATGATCGGCGACGGCTTCTGCACGAACGCGTCGGACGGCAGCGCTCCGTCACGTTGCGCGAGCGTGGTGCCGGTTTCATTCGACTGGAGCCAGCGTACGACGCCGCGCTCGATTTCCGCGAGCCGCGACAGCGACATCTGGTGCGATCCGTAGTCGTCGCGGCGAATCCGTCCGGGATCGCTGACCAGGAAGTCGCCGGAGCGCGTGAAGATGCCCTGCAGGTCGAAGCCGATGCCGGACTGGTGGAGCACATCGTGCAGCCGCAGGATGTTCTGGATTCCCGCGCGCGAGATGTAGGACGGCAGGGCGCCTGTCGCGAACGCGTCGCTGTGGAACACGCCGAGCGGGTGGACCAGCGCGGAGACGATGCCGCCCAGCGAGCGAAACGGACCGTGCAGCTGCACGGTGCGTACGCCCAGCGCTTCGAGTTCCTGAAGCGCCTCACGTTCGGCGTTCACGAGCTGCTCGTCGGCCGCGCGCCGTGCGTCGAGCGATTCGGGCGCCTCCAGCGGCGCCAACGGCGTGGGGCCGTGATCGACCGTGACGAGCGCCGCGTCGTCGCCGAGCGCGAACGCGGTCTTGCGCGCGCCCGCGCCAAGCAGTGCGCCGACGTTGTGCTCGACGTCGATCCGCGTGCCCGGGTCGCCGGCGAGATGGACGCCCTCGGCGTCGGCCGCGAGTTCGCCGAGGGCGTGCGGCGCCGCGGGCGCCGGGTCGAAGCGGTGGAACACGCGCGTGTCGAGCACGGCCGCGTCGTCGCCGACGGCACGCTCGGGCGGCGCGTAGACGGCGCGCTGCAACACGTTCGCGAGCCGCGCGGCGGTTTCGTTGCCGCCGTGCTTCGCGGACAGCACGATCGTGTCGGCGTCCTTGACCAGCCTCCACGGCGCCTGGGCGAGCGTGTATTCGTGCACATTGGCCGGCTCGCCGTCGACGAGCAGCGTGCCGTCCGGCAGCGTGTCCGCGTGCAGCACGAGCAGGTTGCGGTCCGGCAACCGCGTCATGTGCCCGTCGCGGCGCGCGTGCAGGTCGGCCGCGTCGGGTGCCGGGCGGCCGTCGCCGAACGGCGACGCGAGCACCGCATGCGCGTGGCTCCACGCGGTGCGCGCGTCGAGGTGTTGCCTGCCGTCCGGCGCGTCGCCGGCGGCGTGCATGCGCGGCGCGGGCATGCGGCGCGGAATGCCGCCGCGGCGTTTCTGGTGCGCCCATACGTCGTCGTAGAACGCGCTGAAGGTCTGCCCGTCGCGTCCGGACACCGGCGCATCGGCGAACAGGTCGGCGAGCCGCCCGACCGTTCCCGTGTAATCGCTCGACGTGCGCTGCCAGTCGACCCCCTCGCGCGCGATCCCTTCGGGCAGATGCGCGTGTTCGGCGATGTCGACGCCGCTCGAGAGGGCGATCTCGTAGCGCGCCTCGAACGCGTTGATCTGCGCGCGCGCCTCCGCTTCGAGGGCCTTGCGCGTGAAGCGGCCGCAATCGCCGTAGTCGGGCTTCAGCACGCCGTGCATCGCTTCCACCGCTTGTCGCGCCTCGCCGGCGAGCGTGTACGTGATGCTGCCGGGATCCTTGAGCGCGCCGTCGATCGTCATGCGGCGCCTGCGCGGATCGATGTAGCTGCCGCCGCCTCGCTTGCCGACCTTCACGCGCCAGCCGGCGTCGTGGAGCATGCGCAGTTGCGTCACGAGGGTCGCCGACTGCATCGCGAGCGCCTGCACGGCCTCGGGGAGCGGCGCACCGCCGAAACGGAACTGCACCTGCGTGAACCGGCCGGGGTGATCCGGCGCGGCCGCTTCGGGCGGCGCGGCTTCCGTCAATTCCGGGTGCGCCGCCGCGAGATCGGTATCGGGCTGCGTCACGGCGTCGCTCGTCGTTGCGGATCGCGGCTTTGCGCCGTCCGCGCGCGCGGCGGGCGCCGTGCGGGATTCGTCCGGCGCCGTCCCGTCGCGGGCAGGCGCACGCTGCGCCGCATCGGTGCGTTCCGGGCGGATCAGCACGAGCACCCGGTTCGGCGGGCTGAACCTGCCGTCGAGCGCATTCACCGGTTGACGCGTCGTGGCGGGTTGGGGCACCGCAGGCTCGTTCGGGCCGCGCCTGCCGGCGAGCACGATCACCGTATCGTCGCGCGGGTCGCGTGGCGAATTTGCGTGCGGCGTTTCGTCGGCGGCCACATGGCCGGCGGCCGCTTCGGGGTCCGGCGCCGGGTCGAAGCGGAGCACGCGCGCATCGGGGCGCAGCTGGCCGTCGGTGCCGAACGCGTCGGGCGCGGCCGCAAAGATGGCCTTCTGCCAGCGGTTCGCGAGTTCGGGCGCGAGTAGCCCGTCGTGTTCGCCCGCGACGACGATGACGGGTTCCTCGAGGTCCTGCGGGCGGACGCCGCCGACAGCGGGTGCGTCCGCTTCGGCGCCGTCGCGGACGATGTACACCGTGCGGTCGCCGATCTTCATCGGTACCGCGCGCGGCCCGCGCGGTACCGCGATGCCGGCCGGGTCGGACGTCGCCGGACGGGTGGCGGGCGCCTCGTCGGCGAGATCGACGACCCGGACGTCGACGCGCGGTCGCGCGGCCCCGGGCGTCTCGCGATTGCCGGCGCCGGCCGGCGTATCGGTGTCGAACGGACGATACCGCATCGCGTGCGCGTCGGCGCTGCGGCGGTTGCTGCCTGCATTCGTTGCGTGATCGGCATCGCTTTCGTCGCGCTGCTCGTCGATGCGTGCGCGTTCCTCGCTCGTGCGCCGCGTGCTGCGCGCGTCGGTCGCGGCGCTCGCCGTGTCGTCCTGCGTCGTCGTCTGCGCGAGCCTGCGTGCCGTCTGTTCGCCGCCGTTCTCGGCGGTGTACGCGTCGCGCGCCTGCTGCAATGCGCTGTCGAGCAGATCGAGCCGCGTTCTCGCCGCGATCTTCGGCGTCGTGCTCATCCGGCCGCCGGGGCCGAACGACAGGCTTTCGCCTGTATCGGTCAGCGAGTCGATGCGCGTGCCGTTGGTCCAGTTCTTGTCGGAAACCGAAGCGAGCGACAGTTTTCCGTCCGCGCCGAGCACGACGGATTCGCCCGTCGGCAACGCCTTGCGCGACGCGTTGTCGAGCATGCGGATCGGCTTGCCGTCATAGGTCAGCACGTTGTCGCCGACCATCAGCGTGCCGTCGTGCGACACCGTCACGCGCTCGCCGTCGAAGGTCGCGCGATTGCGGCCGGCCGCGAGCGACGCGTCGCCGCCGTTGTTCAGCAGTTGCCGGATCGTCTGGCCGTCGATCGTCACCGCCTTGCCGTCCGTCGTGCGCGCGACGATGCCGGTGCGATTGACGACGCCCGTGACCGCGCGCGCCTTGAGCCCGCCGGCGGCGATCAGCGCGACGTTCGTGAGGCCGCCGACGAGCGCCTTGTTGCCCGCGTCGGCATTGCCGCTGAGGTAGTCGGCCCCGGCCTCGAAGAACGACTCGGTCGCACCGGCCACGCCGGTCCCGACCGCGAAGACCTTCGTGGCGCCGCGGAGGAACGACGCCACTTTCGGCATGCGCGTCAGCCCGGTGAAGCCGCGCATGAACAGCTTGCTGCCGACGAGCTTCGAGGCCCCCGCCGCGCCCATCGGTATCAGGTTGATGAAATCCGAGCGCGCCCCCGCGTCGCTCAACGGGTTGAAGCTGCGGCCATGGTCCGCACGGTTCGCGAGGTCGAGCGCCGAGCTCGTCATCGTCGCGGCGATCGACGTATACGCCATGCCGGTGCCGATGACGTTCAGCGTCGCGCCGAGCGGCAGGCCGAGCACCGTCGCGTCGAGCACGCCGCCGATGCCTTCGAGCACCATCCCGCCGATCAGCATCCCGAGATTGAGCTTGGTGCCCGTCAACGTGTTGAGGAAACTGTCGAAGCCGCTGTCGTGGTGCGCCGCGCGCGACACGATCTGCAGCGTGCCGTCCGCGTTGTGGCCGGTCGCGATGTCGACCGTGCCGTCCGACGACAGTTCGTTGTTGTCGATGTAGTCGTTGATGTCGTGGTACGTGCTGGCCGTCTCGTCCACGAACTGCGTGACGCCTTTGGTGTCCTTGACTTCGAAGAGCGCGGTCGTCTGCATGCCGACGTCTTTCGCGGCATACACGATCGGCCGCACGCTGATCTGCGTGTCGGCGCCGCCACCGATCTTCAGCAGCGTGTCGCGCACGCCGTCGATCGCCGACAGCTTGTCCTTGTTGGTGAAGTGCGTCTGCGTGTCGTTGGCGACCGACGTGGTCGACGAAGGATCGCCGCCGACGTCCGGCGACATGCCGAGCGCGACGCCGATCAGGTTGCGCTGCTGCGTGTCGCTCAGCTTGCCGAAATCGATCGTCGCGCCATTGCCGGTGTTCGCGCCCGCAACGTCGAGCAGCGTGTTCGACATGTCGCTGTGATGCGCCGAATAGAAGTCGCGCGCTGCCTTCTGGTAGTCCTTGTACGCGTCCGAATGATCGTCCGTCACGTAGCGCAGGCGCTCGTCGAGGCCCGCATCGAACTGGTCCATCAGCACCTGACGATGCGCCAGTTCGCCCATCAACTGCAGCCGCTGCACCGTGTTGTCGGCGTTCTGCGCGTCCTGCTTCGCCTGGTCGAGCTCGCGCTGGTGCGGGTTCGGCAGCGGCGGCGAAAAGGCCGGCAGGATGTCGCCGTCGGCGACTTGCCGGAAGCGCGGCGGTGCCGGATGCGACGCCTGCCAGTCGTCGTATTTCTGCTGGATGTTCGTCAGCGAGTCGTGCTTCTGCGATTGCAGGTCGCGCGCCTGGGCGAGCGCCGCGTTCGTGGCGCGCTCGTTGACCGAATCGGACAGGCGATCGTCGGCCGCGCGGATCGCGCCCGCGACGACGCGCAGGCGTTGCGCATCGGCCAGCGTCGGGCCGGCGTCCGCCGTGCCGCTCGCCGTCGCATCGCTTTGCGCGGGCTGGAGCGGGCTCGTCACGAACGGCGACGTGCCGAGCGACGGCGTGTCGCCGTTCGGTGTGCCGCCCGCCAGCGGATTCGCTGCCGGATTCGCCGCCGAGAACGGCGATGCGAACAGCGGCGCCGCGCCGGGCAGGTTCGCCGTGCCGTTCGCGGCCGTGCTCCACGGCGGCGCAAACAGCGGCGACGCATTCAGCCAGTTCGGCTGCACGCGGCACATGGTCGGCGGCTTCGCCGTCGCCTTCACCGTCGCCTCGATCTGCGCGGCCTGGTCGTCGTACTGCTGCGCGAGCGATCCGCCATACGCGACGACGAACGCATCGTGCGCGATGCTTGCCTGCTGCTTCGCCAATTGCAGTTGCGTGTACGGGTCGCCCGGATCGTCGCCGATCCTCGCATGCTTGCCGCGGAAGTTCGCCTGCAGCGTGTCGGCCTGCTGTTGCGTGGACAACATCTGCAGATAGCTGCTGCTCGTGCCTGCGGCGGTCTGCGCGCGATCGAGCGCGGTCTTGTCCTTCTCGATCGCGCCGGGCGCGACGACCGTCGGGCCTTCCTTGCCGTGGTCCGCGTCCGATTGCTGCTGCGCCTGCACGAGCGTCACGTTGTCGTTTGCCGCCGAGAGCGCGGCATTGGCGTAGTTCGCGTCCTTCGCGGCGGTCGTGACGGCCTGCTGCGCGGCGTCCATGGACGCCGGTGCATCCGGCAACGACACCTCCAGGTTCAGCGGCGCGAGCGCGTCGTTCAGCTTCCCGACGCCGGCGTCGACGGCCGCCTTGTAGTCGGGATCGGCGAGGTATGACTGAAACTGCGTATAGGCGAGATTCGAGTTCGCGATATCCGCGTAGTATTTCGCCTCGCCCGCGGCGGCATGTGCGTCGGCGGTCTGCCAGTCGTCGTACGCGCGGATCTGGACAGGGGTCTTGCAGTCGCTCGCCTGCGGCGCCCAGTTCTTGTCGTTCGGATCGTGCGGGGAGTCGGGGAACAGCGCCTGCAGCGCGGCGAGCTTCTGGTCGGCGAGATTGCGCGCGTCCCCCGGATTCGTGATTTCGCCCGTATCCGACTGCACCATGCCGGCGGGCATGTCGTTCGTCGCCTGTTCGCCGTACAGGATCATGTAGCCCGCGTCGGTCGTGACGTTCAGGTTGCGCTGCGCATCGTCGGCGGCGGCACGCGCCTTCGCGTAGCTGGCCTGGGCGGCATTGCGTTCGTCGGGGGTCGACTCGGGGTCGCGGTTGGCGAGGTGCAGCACGTTCTGCGCGCCCTGCAGCGATTGCGACGCGGTGTCGTATTGCGTCTGCGCGTCCTGGATCGCCTTCTGCACCGCCCGCGTCTTGTCGTTCTCGACCGCGATGTCGGGCGGCGGCGGCCTGTATTGCGCGGCCATGCTCTGGATCAGCGACGTCGCGGATGCGATTTCCGGGTTGGTCGGCTTCGACGGGTCGGTGAACGGCGTGGCCGTCACGGGAATCGGCGGCGCCACGGTCGGGTTGGCCGGGCCGGTCGACGAATCGTCCTTTTGCGGCGGGGGAGGCGGCGCGACGACCGGGTCCAGCGTGTCGGACAGGAAGCGTTGCCAGTTGACGCCCAGTCCCATTCCGTCGATCGACAGCATGCTCGTCTCCCTTACGCGCGCGATGCGCGTCCCGCACGGCGCCACGTGCGCCACGATGCGATCCGACGAGTGTAGGGAGACGAATTGCGGCCGGTTCCTCGCCGTTTCGTAGCGCGGCGTGCCGGCCGCCGCGCGCGGCCACGGTGCGCTACGAGACGCGCGCGGCCCCGCGCCGGCGGCGTGCCCGGGGCCGCGCGACCGATGTTCCCGCCCCGGAAAACGGGCCGCGCGCCGTCACTGGTCGAGGCACCGCACGCACAGCCGCTTCGCCTGGCTCGCCGACAATCCGCGACACATCATCACGACCGGTCGCGCATGGCACGACGGCGCGTCGGCGGAGGCCGCGGGCGACGCGAGCCTGCGCGCGCGCTCCGGCGGTGTGGTCGCGGCCGCGTCCATGCGCCGTTGTCGCGCGGGCGGCGGCATGTCGCGCACCACCGGAATCGGTTCGACGCCGCCTTCGCGTGCGTTGCGCTGCGCGCTCGCGACGACGCGGCTCACATAGCCGCTCGAGAACCCGGTCGTGAAGTTGCCGCTGTAGTAGCACGACAGCGCCGCGCGTAGCGCGGCCTGCGCGGGGCGGCCGGTGTTCGACGAGCGCGCGAAGCATTCGGTCAGGATCGCGCCGCCCGCCCGCAGGTTGCGGCACGGTTCGAACATCGTCGTGTCGTCGAGGCCGTATTTCGCGAAGTTTCGTTCGTTGACCTGAGCGAGGCCGACGCTGTAGCTGAAGCCGCGCGCGGCCAGCTCGCTTGCGGTCGCGCGTGCTTCGTCGAGCGACGCGGGCTGGCGCGTCAGGTGGCCGCCGACCACGCCGATCGCATACGGATTGAAGCCGGATTCGGTGCGCACGAGCGCGGCGAGCGTGTCGGGATCGACGTTCGGCGCGCAGGCGCGCGCGAGCTGCGCGAAGCCCGCGGCGCTGCCCGCCGCGTGCGCGCCGCGCGGCTGCATGCCCGCGCATGCGAGCGTCAGCGCGAGCATCGCGCACAGGCTCGCGACGACGCCGCGCGGGCCGCGCGCGCTCATCCGGCCCCCGCCACGCGATACGACAGCACGAGCCCGTGCACGAGCAGCGACCAGCCGTCGAGCGCGACGAACAGCAGCAGCTTGAACGGCACCGAGATCGTCGTCGGCGAGATCATCTGCATGCCTAATGCGAGCAGGATGTTCGCGACCAGCAGGTCGACGACGATGAACACGATGTAGATCACGAAACCGATCTGGAATGCCTTCGTCAGCTCGGCGAGCGTGAAGCTCGGCACCAGCACGAGCAGGTCGTCGTCCTTGATGCCGTCCGCGCGGTTCTTCGGCCAGACCGACGTCGCGGTGCGCACGAAGAATTCGCGGTCGCGCTGCCGCGTGTGCGACACCAGAAAATCCTTGACCGGCGGCAGCGCGGCATCGGCGAGCGCGCCGATGTCGGCGGTCGACAATTGTCCCGATGCGTCGAAGTGGCGGGCCTGCAGCGCGTCGCGGATCGACATCCCGACCGGCGCCATGATGAACAGCGACAGGATCAGCGCGATGCCGTTGAGCACGAGGTTCGGCGGCACCTGCTGGATCCCGAGCGCGGAGCGCAGCAGGCCGAGCACGACCACGAGCTTCGTGTAGCTCGTCACCATCAGCGCCGCGAACGGCGCGATGCCGAGCGCGGCGATCACCGCGATCAGCGCGACCGGATTCGGCAGGCTGCCCATCGTTCAGCGCTCGCGCGGCGCGGGCTGCGTCAGCGTGACGACGCGCACGCCGAGCTTCTGGCCGACCGCGATCAGATGGCCGGTGCCGATCAGCATCCCGTTCGCGACGAGATGGATCACGCTCTGGTTGATGCCTTGCTGCAGTTCGATCACCGCGCCGGGCTGCAGCGTGCCGAGTTCGCCGAGCGGGATCGACGTGGGCGGCAATTCGAAGCGCAGGTCGACCGCGAGGCCGTCGAGCGAGCGCGGCGCATCGTCGGGCGACGCATCGTGCGCGGTCGCGGTGGCGGGCGGGGTGTCGGTGCGGGTCGGTTCCAAAGGCATCTCCCTGATTCGTTCGACGGTCAGCCGGTTCCCCGACGGCCGTCCGGTGATCTCCCACGCCGGCGCGGCCGGCACCCGCGCCACGCACAGCAGGTTCTGCTCGTGCGCGCGCCAGCGCTCGATCGCGATGATGTCGCCGCTGACGACGTCGGCCAGCTCGGCCGTCGTCAGCTCGGTGCGGCCGATCTCGAACACCAGCGGCACCGGCAGGCTTGCATACGCGGCGCGCGTGTCGGGCCGCGCGGCCGCCGGCGCCGCGAAGAACACCGCGAGCGCGTCCGGCGCATCGAACAGCAGCGCGCCGTGGCAGCGCCATGCGCCGTCGGCGCGACGCAGTTCGAAGCGCAGCGCGGCCGGCGCGGTGCGCCATGCGGGCACGCTCGCCGGCGGCGGCAGCAGTTCCACGCGCTGCCGTGTCGCGGCCTGCAGCACGGCCGCGAGCGGCGCGGCGAGGTCGGCGAGCAGCGCCGCGCGGATCACGGCCGGCACGGCCGGGTCGGCCGCGTCGCCGAGCCATGCGCTTTCCGCGACCGGATCGATCCACAGCGTGCCGGCGGCCGGGCCGATGACGAAGCGGTACGCGTGCGCGTCGGCGGCCGGTTCGGCGTCGACGCGCCAGCGCACCTCGTACGCGTGTTCGCCGAGCGTGACCGGGACCGCGCCCGTGGCGCCGTACGCATGCGACAGCCCGCGCGCGGCGGCGGCGGACAGGCGCGGCAGCCACGGCGACGCGTCGAGCGCGATCGCGGCCGGCGGGGGCGGGATGGCGGGCGCCGCGGCGGGCGGGGTGGCAGCGGCGGGCGAGGCCCGGTTCGCGGCGTCGCCGGCGTCGGCATTCGTCAGGGACAGCGCAGGCACGGCGGGATCGGGGCGGATTCGGCGTTGGTTCGACGGGTTGTTGTGGCCGGCGGCGCAGGGGGCGCGCGGCTGCTGCGTCGATTGTAGGGACGGCGCCGGCCGCGTGCCGCGCCGGAATCCGTAGTCGCGCGCATCCGCCGGCCGCGCGGGCGGCGGCGAGCTACGAAGCCTGCTGCGCGGCGGCGTGGCCGCGTGCGGCGCGTCGCACGTACAAAGGCAACCGCCGCCCGGAGGCGGCGGTCGTGGCGCGGCGGGGCACGTGTGCCGGGCCGCGCGGCGCCGCACGGCGGACGTGCGGCGCGGTGGGGAGTCTTGCCGGCGCCCCGCGCGGTGGCGGCGCGCGGGTGAGCCGTGACGCGTTACGCGTAGTCGGCAGCCAGCGCCTGCTGCGGCGCGGCGCGCAGGATCGGCGCCGCGTCGTGGCGCTCGACGTGCGTCATGGCCGCGCCGAACAGCACCAGCCGATAGCCGACCGCATAAATCGGGATGATCCGCAGGTTCTTGTCGTGATCGAGCTGCAGCTTCGAACGGATGCGCGAGATGTGGGTGTCGAGCGTGCGCGACGACACGCCGAGCTCGCGGCCCCAGACCGCTTCCTGGATCGCTTGCCGCGGCACGATCTTGTTCATGTTGTCGAGCAGGAATTCGACGACGTCGAATTCACGCGGCGTGACGTCGACGACTTTGTTGTCGATTTCGATCGTGCGGCGCACGAAGTTGATTTTTATATTGTCGATGTACAGGTATTTGCAATCCATGTTGGCCCTCGCATGTCCGTAAAGGAGTGTTTGCGGGTCATGTACCGCAACTTCCGGGCCAGGGATGGTCCGTCGGGCGTCGACGGGGGGCGGGGGCGGGGCTGGCGGCGCGCCGGCCTTGAATCTAAAAGAATTTTTAACGCGGGATGCGCGGCGCGCTTCGGAAGGGTCGGAGCAACATTGAAGGATTGTTACGTAGCATCCGGGGAAACGTTACGGGCGTTACGGGCGGTGTTACGTGGGGCGGGCGATTTCCGCCGATCGTGCAGGGTTTCGAGCGGACGGCGAACCCGACATCGAACCCAACATCGAACCCTCCCGAATAGGACGGATTGCGGAGTCAAATCAATAGGTTGGTGCGGTTTTTTTGCCGACTTCGAACCCTACATCGGAGCCTACCGCACGCTGGGGAAAAAACGGCCGCGCGGCACTTCTGCCGCGCGGCCGGCATTTCACCGCCCCGTCAAGCCTTCGCCGTATCGCCCGAATCGAACGGCAGCACGTAATGCCGCTTGCCGGTCGCCGCGAAGATCGCGTTGGCGACCGCCGGGCCCACCGGCGCGACGCCCGGCTCGCCGACGCCGGTCGGCGCCTCGGCCGACGGCACGATATGCACCTCGACCTTCGGCATCTCCGCCATCCGCAGCACGTGATAGCCGTCGAAGTTGCGCTGCTCGACCTGGCCGTCCTTCAGCGTGATCGCGCTGTGCAGCGCCGCGCCGAGCCCGAAGCCGATGCCGCCTTCCATCTGCGCGGCGACGATGTCGGGGTTGATCGCGATCCCGCAGTCGACCGCGCACACCACGCGGTCGACCTTCACCTTGCCGTCGGCGTCGACCGACACTTCCGCGACCTGCGCGACATAGCTCTTGAACGCCTCGGCCACCGCGATCCCGCGCCCGCGGCCCTTCGGCAGCGGCTTCGCCGGATCCCAGCCGGCCTTCTGCGCGGCCAGCTCGAGCACGGCGCGCATCCGCGGCTCCTTCGCGAGCAGGTCGCGGCGGAACAGGTACGGATCCTTGCCGGCCGCGTGCGCGGCTTCGTCGATGAACGCCTCGACCGCGTAGGCCGTGTGCGAGCTGCCGACCACGCGCCACCACAGCACGGGCAGGCCGACCTTGGTGGTCGTGAGTTCGACCGATACGTTCGGCACCGCGTACGGCAGGTTCGCCGCGCCCTCGACCGACGTCGCGTCGATCCCGTTCTTGACCATGAACGCCTCGAACGGCGTGCTGGCGAGGATCGACTGGCCGACGATCCGGTGGCGCCAGCCGACCAGCTTGCCGTCCGCGGTCAGCCCCGCGTCGAGCTTGTGGAAGTACATCGGGCGATAGAAGCCGCCCTGGATGTCGTCCTCGCGCGTCCACTGCAGCTTGACCGGCTTGCCGTCCGCGCCGAGCGCCTTCGCGATCGACACGGCCTCGACCACGTAGTCCGACCACGCGTTCGCGCGCCGGCCGAAGCTGCCGCCCGCGTACAGCGTGTGGATCTGCACCTGCTCGGGCTTCAGGCCCGCGACCCGGGCGGCGTTGCCCTGGTCGACCGTCTGGAACTGGTCGCCGGCCCAGATCTCGCAGCTGTTCGCGGTCAGCTTGACGACCGCGTCGAGCGGCTCCATCGGCGCGTGCGCGAGATACGGGAATTCGTACGTCGCGCTGACCTTGCGCGCGGCACCCGCGATCGCCGCGTCGGCATCGCCGTCCTTGCGCGCCGATGCGCCGGGTTTCGCCGCGAGCTGCCGGTACTCGCGCATGATCTCCGCCGACCCGCGCTTCTCGGCGTTCGTTTCGTCCCAGTCGATCTTCAGCGCGTCGCGGCCCTGTTTCGCGGCCCAGAAGCCGGTCGCGACGACCGCGACGCCGCCCGGCACCTGCACGACCGACACCACGCCAGGCACGGCCTTCGCGGCCGTCGCGTCGAACGACTTGACCGTCGCGCCGAAGCGCGGCGGGCGCTGCAGCAGCGCGACGCGCATGCCGGGGAAGGTCGTGTCGAGCGTGAAATGCGCGGTGCCGTTCGACTTGGCCGACCCGTCCACGCGCGGAATGCGATGGCCGATCAGCTTGAAGTCGGCCGGCTGCTTCAGCGTGACCTTGTCGGGCACCGGCAGTTTCGACGCGTCGGCGACCAGCGTGCCGTAGGCGGCCGTCTTGCCGCTCTTCGCGTGCGTGACGACGCCGTTGGCGGTGGTCACCTCGCCGGCCGGCACCTTCCAGCGCGCCGCCGCGGCCGACACGAGCATCGCGCGGGCCTTGCCGCCCGCTTCGCGCAGTTGCTGCCACGAGTTCGACATGGCCGAGCTGCCGCCCGTGCCCTGCATCGTGCCGAATGCGAGGTTCGCGTAGCGTTTCGCGTCGGCCGGCGCGCTTTCGACGCGTACGCTCGACCAGTCGGCGTCGAGCTCCTCGGCGACGATCGTCGCGATGCCCGTGTACGCGCCCTGGCCCATTTCAACGTGTTTCGCGATGACGGTGACCGCGCCGTCGGGCGTGATGCGCAGGAATGCGTTCGGCGCGAAGTCGGCGGCGGGGGCCGTCGCGGCGAGCGCGCGGCGGCCGAGGCCGGCCCATTCGAAACCGATCGTCAGGCTGACGGCGGCCGCGGCGCCCGCGGCCTTCAGAAACGTGCGGCGCGACGGCCGCACCGAATCGCGATTGTCGAGTTCGATCGTCATGGTCAGGCTCCCAGCGTCGCGGCCGCGTCGTGGATCGCGGCCCGGATGCGGGCGTAGGTCGCACAGCGGCAGATGTTGCCGTTCATCGCGGCGTCGATGTCCGCGTCGGTCGGTTTCGGGTTCTGTTCGAGCAAGGCGGTGGCCGACATGATCTGGCCGGACTGGCAATAGCCGCACTGCGGCACCTGCAGCTTCACCCAGGCGGCCTGCACGGCCTGCGCGGGCTTGCTCTGCAGGCCTTCGATCGTGGTGACGTGCTTGCCGGCGATGCCGGCGAGCGGCAGCACGCACGAGCGCACCGCCTGGCCTTCGAGATGGACGGTGCACGCGCCGCACTGCGCCATGCCGCAGCCGAACTTCGTGCCGGTCAGCCCCGCGTGCTCGCGGATCGCCCAGAGGACGGGCATCGACGGATCGGCGTCGAGCGTAACGTTCTTGCCGTTGAGGACAAACGAGGTAGGCATGTTGGTATGTCTCCATGGGGAAAACCCGGCATGCGCCCGGTTAGCGGGCAGTGTGCGCGAGCGCGCGTTTTTTGCGTCTACCCAATCCTGCAAATTTATTGAACAATCCTGCAAATCCCCGGCGCGGCGGCGAGCGATTCGCTATGCTCGCGCGATTCGGGGAAACGAAGCGAGGAACCCGTCATGGACATGACCGATATCGCGGCGTCGCGCGAATCCGGGCGGCGCGAACTGGCATCGCTGATCGCCCGCTTCGCGCCGACCGACGGCTCCCACTCGACGGCGGTGCCGGCGCTGATGCTGCACCGGCACGGGCATCCGGTCGATCTCGGCTGCGGCGTGTCGCGCGCCGCGCTCGTGATCGCCGCGCAGGGCGCGAAGCGTGTGATCGTGGGCGGCCAGGCTTACGAATACGACACGCGGAACTGCCTGATTGCGTCGATCGACTTGCCGATTCTCTCGCGCGTCACGCAGGCGTCGCCGGACGCGCCTTACCTGTGCCTGTCGCTCACGCTCGATCCGCAGCGCATCGTCGAACTCGCGGCCGAGATGCGGCTGCCGGAGCCGGATGCCGGCCCCGAAGGCGAGGGGATCGCGCTTGCCGAGCTGACGCCGCCGCTGTTCGATGCCGCGCTGCGGCTGTTGCGGCTGCTCGATACGCCGGCCGACATTCCGGTGGTCGCGCCGCTGATCGAAAAGGAACTGCTTTATCGGCTGATGACGAGCGGGCAGGGCACGCGGCTGCGGCACATGGCCGTCGCGGGCAGCCAGACGCACCGGATCGCGCGTGCGATCGAGTGGATCCGCGATCACTACGCGGAGCCGATGCGCGTCGACACGCTCGCGCAGGCGGTCAACATGAGCGTGTCGTCGCTACATCATCACTTCAAGCACGTGACCACGCTGAGCCCGCTGCAGTATCAGAAGCAACTGCGGCTGCACGAAGCGCGGCGGCTGTTGCTGCGGCAGGGCGGCGACGTCGGGTCCGTGGCCGCGACCGTTGGCTATGAAAGCGCGTCGCAGTTCAGCCGCGAATACAGCCGGCTGTTCGGCGCGCCGCCGATGCGCGACGTCGTGCATCTGCGCAAGAAGGAATTGCTCGGCACATAGCGGCGGCGCGGTTCATTGCGATTGCATCGCGCGTGGCTTCGTCGCGCGCTGCGCGGTCTGCCGAATCAGGACGACATTCAAGCGGCGTGCCAGGGTTGCCGCATGCGGATGCGAGGGAGCAGCGGGCGGCGCTGCCGCGCCGCGCACGAACTTCTGTTTCACGCATGTATCCGTGGATTGCGCGAACCGGTGTGACAACTGCCGGTAGCATACGAACCGGCCGGTCGAAACGCGCAAAAAAGTCGCGCCGTCACGAATTTTCTGCATGAATCACGCTTTGCACGACCATGTTTCAGCGATGAGATTCGCGGCCGATATCGCATCGGAAATGTTTCTCGCGCGCATCGTGCGTCGTTATCCGGCGATTGGCGCGCGGCGGTTATCGACATCGAATGTCGCCGAATTGAATGACGCCAGTAAAAATGGATAAAGGGTGTTGAAGGGTTCGTGCGGCACATGCTGTCATCTTTTCCGATATGCAGGCAGCGCGAACGCCATGTCGGCCTGCACCGCAATTGCCGTTTTTTTGCCGCGCGTTCGCCTTGTCGGTCGACGCTTGATCCCATCGGTATTTTCACGGATGAATCAATTGCGTTTCGCGGCGGCTGGCGTGCACTGCCGGAAGCCTAGCGATATCTGCCGTGCAGCTTTCGCTGCACCGGGGTGCCGCGCGTTTCGATTCGTCGTTTCCCAGGTATGCGAACGCTGTCGAACGGGCCGCAGCAGGCGGTTTGGCAGGGGCCGATGTGCGGATCGGCCGTAATCTGCGACCGCGCACTTCTCAAGTATGAAACACCCGTTCGTCACCCCCTTGCGCGGAGCCCCGCGGGCCGCATTCGTCCGCCTTTTCCGGCATTGCTTCGCGGCATTCAATGATCGGCGCAAGTCGCCCACCGTTGTCGCGATACATTCCTGAAACAAAAAATGCGATTCGCGGCGAAATGGCCGGGCGTTGCGGATGGTACGCGTCAGGCAACCATCGGTGGAATCACGCATGGCATGCCGCTTGCGACATGGGACGCACCGGCGAGCGGTCGACCTGATGCGACAAAGATGGGGGGCGACGCGTTCGTCAATAAGCAGTCGGGGAAATAGAGATGAAGACCAGAAGCAGTCATTCGTTCCGCGCATTCCTTGCGCATCCGTGGGGTAGTCGGACAGCTCGGAGTACGGCTCGCGATGCAGTGCCAGCCTCGCGGGTTCGTCGCCGGTTTCCCGGCATCCGCGTGTCGCACGTGCTGGAACGCCTGTCGTTCCGCATGACGACCGGCCGACAGCGGTGCTCCCTTTCATTCAGCGCGTCCGGGTGGACCGGGCTGTTCGTGCCGGACAGCTTGACCCCGACTCGACTTCGACCGTGCAGGGCCGTATCGAGTGCGCCGGGCAAATGCCGGCGCTCGCCGGACTCGCGCGAATACCCGATGGCCGGATGACCCGGAAGATCATTGATCGGTAGCTCAGGGAGAGGCGATGCCGACTGACCGTCATGCAGGCCCGTTATCGCCACGATGACGTGCATGTTTTGGATGGCGCTGCATTTTCGGTACTTAACCATTTTCACGCATTTTCGATCGCTGAAGCGAATGCCGTGTGCCGGTGTGTCGCGGGAGCGAATTTCGAAAAAAACCATTTCGGGATGTCGAATGCCTGTATTCGGGTGCGTGAGGCAATTTGTTTTCTGATTTTTAAAAATCGATATGCGATATCGAGAATTTCTATAAAAAATTCGGAAAACTAAAAAATACTAACTGAACTTCGACTGGCCAAAAGTTCCGTGGTCTCGGATTCGAGACGAATCGTTGCTTCGTGATTGGATAGTGATCCTTATTTTTAAGGATTGCTCGAGGCAGGGAAGTTGAAGGCGTGCAGCTTTCCTCGCTTGTTCCGTCCACGCCGTTATGGAGTCGACCATGAAGAAGCTTCTGATTGCAGCAGCAGTGATGGCGGTTTCGAGTGCAGCGTTCGCAGCGAGCGGCACGGTCTCGACCAGCAACTCGTCGAGCGGTGGCCAGACGATGGCCGGTGTCGTCGGGTTCGGTCACTTCACCGCAACCGATTCGGGCGCGGCGCTCGGCGCCGCCGGTGCAACGGCCGGCGGCGGCGCGAGCAGCTCGATCTCGTACACGAACCACATCAACACGTCGACGGTGAGCGGCTTCGGCTTCGGCGGCGCACAAGCTGGCGGTTCCAGCGGTGCGAACGCCGGTTCGACCGGCTGGACGATGTATCACTACTAAGCCGCGGCGCATAGCGTTCGTCATGGACAGGTGGCACGGATGCCGGGTTTCGTCCCGCGAGGGCGGACCCGGCGACCCGGCCACCGAACTTCCTCACAGCAAGGAATTGCTATGAAAGCCAACGTCATTTTAGCGACAGCGCTCACCGTCCTATCGTCAGCCGTGCTGGCGGCGGGTCCGACGACATTCAACCAGACGCAATCCGTCGCGGCGGGCGTCTCCGGTTCGGTGCTGGTCGGTACCGGCAGCTACACGAGCAACTCGACTTCGGTGGCGGGCGCGAACGCCGGAAGTACCGTGACACCCGCCGGCTCCATCGGCACGGCATCCGCCTATCACGACTCGACTTCGACGGCCAGCGGCTGGGGCACGAACGGAGGCGCGTTCGCGGCAGGCGGCGGTATCGGTGCCGCAGGCTCGTTCGGTGGAACCGGCAACACGAGCGAGAACGCCAATGCGCTGTCGGGAGGGGTGACCGCCACGATCGTACTCGGCGCGAACCACTACACGGCAACCGGCGCGAACGACAACGGCATTGCCAACGCAGGTGCCGCCGGCATGGCGGGCAGTGGGTGGTCGGGAACGGTCGCGGGCTCGAACCACTTCAACTCGTCGACGGTATGGGGCACCGGTCCGGCCGGATCGCCGTTCGCATCGGGCGGCAGCCAGGGCAGTTCCGGCGCGACCGCCGGCAGTCCCTGATTCGGGTGTCGGGGGGCCAGCTTCCCAACGACGCTGGTCTCTTTCCTCGCCTTGTTGTCACCGTAAGGAGTTGGCATGAAGCAGAAACTGATTGCCGCCGCTCTGATGCTCGCGTCTCTGACGGCGTATGGCGCTGACCGTGCTGCCGACGACGTGCAATCGAATGTGCAAACGTCAAACAACCCTGACCAGACAACCAAACCGTCACAACAACACACGCTTTCGTCGGGCAGTGCCATCGGCGCACCGGCGGCCCAGCAATGGCCGGGCATGTCGGGCGGTTCGTGGTCCCAGCTGGGCAGTGGCTGGAAGCAGTTCGGGGAAGCAGGCAAAACTGAAGGCATTCAGGGGAATTAATACGGTTGCCTGGGTGGGAGGTCAAACCACGTCCGGAGATTGAAATGAACAGCAACAAGATCAGGGTGGCATGTGCGGCGATGTTCGCGATGGCCACGATCGGTGCCCAAGCGCAGACCGCCGACTCGACTTCAAGCGCGCAGTCCTCGACGTCGTCGACGGCGATCAGCCAGGGCGGTGGCTCGAGCATGAACACGAACACCACGAGTTCGCGCGGCGGTAACGCCACGAGCAGCAGCGGGGTGCGTGGCAGCGGCAATTCGAGCGTGCAGGTCAACTTGAACTTGCCTTCTTCCACGAGTGGCGGCTCGAACGTGACGCCGCAGAGCGTGAGCTCGCTCCAGTCGGCGGGCTCGCCGGGGACTAATCCGTTCAACACCCAGACGTCGGAAAACGTCAACTACTCGGGTACCCAGACGATCAAGACGAACCCCGCGATCCAGGCGCCGGGCCTCACGACCACGCTGTCCGATACCTGCATGGGCTCGGTGAGCGTCGGCGTGTCGTTTCCGGGCTTCGGCGCGACGGGCGGCACGACCCTGGTCGACCAGGCATGCGTGCGTCGTCTCGACGCGCGTGAATTCCGCGCGATGGGGCTGACCGACGTCGCGCTCGCGCTGCTTTGCCAGAGCGATGCGAACCGGCGTGCGGTGGAAGCGACCGGTCACCTGTGCCCGGGCACGACCGCGCCGCTCGCGCGCTCGAACGTGGCGCCCGCCGTCGAAGCGACCGTGGCCGACGACGTGAAGTATCGCGATCCGATCGTGCGCAACCGCATGGGACTGCCGCCGCTCGACGCCGCCGCGCCCGCGCAGACGCGCCCGGTGGCGACGACCGCGGTCCAGGCGGCGCCGATCCCGGTGCCCGCGTCGTCGATCGCCGCGCCGGCCGTCGGCGCGGTGCCTGCCGCAGCACAAGCGGCCGCCGTGAAGGCGACGCAAGCGGCTGCGTTCGTGCCTGCCGCCGTTGCCGCACCGGTTGCGGCGGCAGCGCCGGCAGTGAGTGCTGCCCCTGCCGTCGCACCCGCCGCGGTGAGTGCGGTGCCGGCTGCCGCCATCGTTGCGGCGCCGGCGGTTGCCGACAAGGCCCCGGCACCCGCGCCGGCCGCAACCGACACCACGGCGCAAGCCGCCGCGACGCCCGCGGTCGACACGAAGGCGAAGGAACCCGTGCCGGCGGTTGCCGACAAGGCTCCGGAACCCACACCGGCCGCAACCGACACCACGGCGCAAGCCGCGGCGACGCCTGCGGTCGATACGAAGGCGAAGGAACCCGCGTCGACGATTGCCGACAAGGCGCCGGAACCTGCACCGGCCGCAACCGACACCGCCGCGCAAGCCGCAGCAGCGCCCGCCTTCGCCACGAAGACGCCGGACGTCGCGCAATCCGGACCGGCGGCGACCGACGCCGCATCGCGGACCGCGGACGCCGCAACGTCCGCGCCTGCGCCCGCGGTCGATGCGAAGGCTGCCGAACCGGCATCGCAGGCAGCAGCCGAGGCGCCCGCGCCAGAAGCCGCGCAGCCCGCCGCCGCCGCAGCAGCTGCCGCTGCCGACGCGCCGGCAGCCGATGCGAAGGCGACGGACGCGGTCGAATCCGCTGCCACGCCCGCACCGTCCGCCGACGTGCCGGCCACGGTTGACCAGCAGGCCGCCCCGGCCGCGCCGGTGATGCCGGCGCCGACCGTCATCTCGACGAGCACATCGTCGTAAGCATGCGGACAAGGCGCCCGTGCGATCAACATGCCGGTCGCACGGGCGCCGCCGGGATCCGCGGCGCGACGCACGTCGCAAGTTTGACGGGTGTTGGTCCCTTCCCCGAGGTCAACACCTCTTTTTGCCTGACGAGGGTACAAGGAGGCCTCAATCATGAGGATCTTTTTGGTCGCGCTGCTGCTGGCCGGCACACAAGCCGCCGCGCAGTCGGTTTTCCAGAACCCCGCGGTCTTTGTCATCCTGAGCGAGCAGACCCTCGCGAATGCCGCGAGCGTCCAGCAGGCGCTGACGACGCTCGGCCGCCCGGACAACACGGCATGCGTGCCGATGATGATGGTCGGCGATCCGCAGATGATCTACATGATGCCGGCGGAGGGGCACGCACCGTCGTGGCAATCGCCGGTGTACGGTCGTGGCGCGCCGTTCGACGCGCAGAACGGGCCGACGCCGACCGGCAAGACGGTCGGCGCGATGCAGCACGCGGAGGACATGCGGACGCAGCCGTGGAGCGACAGCAGCGCGATCACGCAGAAGATCGCCGGCGAGTCGAGCCTGTCCGCGTCGGCGCGGGTCAGCGACTGGCAGCGCAAAGGGCTGAACACGATCGAGACGGCGCCTGCGACGGAAGTGACGGTGAACGGCAAGACCTACCGTGCTTATCGCGAGGACCTCAACCAGGCCGCGCGGCCCGTCGTCGAACCGCAGATCTACATGCAACGCGTCGTGTTCTGCCGATGACGAAACTTTCCCGAGCGGACATGCCGGCAGCGTCGCGCGTGGGCAGGGAGGCCTGCCGCGCATCGTTTCGCGCCGCCCGTTCGGCCAGACAACCCCATGCGGCGAGGCCATCGTGAACCATTGCTGCCCGATCAGACTGTCAGGCCCGCAGGAGGGTGAGCGGGCGCCGTGCACGCCACCGTTCGTCGCGGTCCGGCGTCACCATGGCGTGCCGTCACGCCCGCTCGTGTATCTGTCGCCGCGTCCCGATGCGGGGCTCGTCGACTGTCTCGCGTCGCGCGGCTGGGACGTGTGGCGCGCGAAATCCGTTGCGGACGCACTCAATCTCGTGAAGGCGAACCGCCTGCATGCGGGCATCGTCGATTTCGACGATTTCGCGTCGCCCGACGTCGCGTCGTTCGAGGCGCTGCTGCGCGATCCGCGGATCGGCTGGGTCGCGCTCGCCGACGACGAGCGACTGCGCGACGCCACCATCGCGCGCCTGATCCGCCAGTGCTGCTTCGGCTACGCCCGCGATGCGACGGCCGATACGACGATCGGTTATCTCGTCGGCCATGCGTACGGGATGCTGAAACTGGCGGAAGGCGATCCGGCCGTCGACGCCGCGCCGCCCGGCGGCACGATGATCGGCGCGTGCGACGCGATGCGCCGTCTGTTCGCGACGATCCGCAAGGTTGCGAACACCGAGGCCACCGTGTTCATCGCCGGCGAATCCGGCACCGGCAAGGAGTTGACCGCGTCGGCGATCCATCAGCATTCGTCGCGCGCCGACGCGCCGTTCGTCGCCGTGAATTGCGCGGCGATTCCGACGACGCTGCTGCAGGCCGAGCTGTTCGGTCATGAGCGCGGCGCGTTCACCGGCGCGCATCAGCGCAAGATCGGCCGCATCGAGTCCGCGCACGGCGGCACGCTGTTCCTCGATGAAATCGGCGACATGCCGTTCGAGAGCCAGGCGAGCCTGCTGCGGTTCCTGCAGGAGGGCAAGATCGAGCGGCTCGGCGGACACACGTCGATTCCGGTGGATGTGCGGATCGTGTCCGCGACCCACGTCGATCTCGAGGCCGCGATGCAGGCGGGACGGTTCCGTGCGGACCTGTATTACCGGCTGTGCGTGCTGCGTATCGACGAGCCGCCGCTGCGCGCGCGCGGCCGCGACATCATGCTGCTCGCCGATCACATCTTGCGGCGCTATCGCGGCGACAGCGCGCACCGGATTCGCGGCTTCATGCCGTGCGCGATCGAGGCGATTCACAACTATGCATGGCCCGGCAACGTGCGCGAACTGATCAACCGGATCCGCTTCGCGGTCGTGATGACGAATGGCCCGCTGATCTCGGCCGTCGATCTCGAACTGAACCAGTACACGTCGCAGCGGCCGCCGACGCTCGCGGAATTGCGCCGCGAGGCCGAGCGGCGCACGATCGAGGAAACGCTGTTGCGGCATCGGCGTCAGCATGCCGACGTCGCGGCGGAACTTGGTGTCTCGCGCGCGACGCTGTACCGCCTGATGACCGCGCACGGCCTGCACGGCTGACGCGGATTGCGCAGGTTGCGCGCGTTGCGCACGCGCGGGCGGGTGGCGGCGTCGCGCGGGCGCCGGCCCGTGGCGTCAGGCCGGCCGTTCGAAGCCCGATTCGACCCAGCGTGCGGCACTGGCCTTGTTGAGCTTGAACCCGGCGGAGACCTTCGCGTCGGCCAGCAGCTCGCCGTACGGGTCGAACGCCTTCAGTTGCGCATACGGCTCGAACTCGTCCGGCACGATGTCGAGCGTGACCGACACATCCTGTCCGTCGTCGTCCTGCACCGTCACTTCCTTGTGCAGCATCGCACGGCGTTGCTGCTCGTGTCGCATCAGCACCTCGGTCGCGGTCTTCACCAGCGTGCGGAACGCATTCGCGTCCATCGGCTTCGGATTCTTCTTGTCGCGACCCATCGTCCACGGGCCGACGAGCGCGGGCTCGGCTTCGCCGTCCTTGATCATCTCGACGGCCCAGCCGTCGTCGTCCTCGTTCTTGATGATGCGGGCCGTCCAGCCGTTGTCGCGCCAGAGGCCGTCTTCGTGGATGGTGTCGTCGGATTGCAGATCGGATTCGGTCATGGGGAAGCGGGAGTACGGGCAGCCGGCGAACGGGCGGGCGCGCGGCCGGGAAGGGCGCGCTGCCGCCGGCCGGTCGCCCGGAGTGGCATGCAAAGGCCGCAATTTTACCCCGCGGGCCGTCCGTGCGGCCCGCGCGACCCGCAACGTCGGCCGTCCGGCCGACCCCGGCTGCCGCCGGACGGTCGGACCGGCGCCGATATCAAACTCGTATCACGCCTGCACGAACCAATTCAGACGACGCCCCATATCCCGGCCGTGCGTTGCTGCCTAGAATGATGTCCGGGATAAAAATATCCTGAACGTCGATTCAATGCCGATCCGCCGCGCACGCATTCCGCGACGTGCGGCCCGGCGAAACTTCTGGGACTGCGCATGGGGAAATTCAGAATTCGCACTGTTTTCGCGTACGACTCGCCGCTGACGCTCGCGGGCATGGAACACATTGCCGGCGACGCGTGCGCGATCGATCTGGTCGGCGTCTCCCGGACCCCGGGCGATCTGATCGAGGCGCTCGGCAGCGTCGACTGCGACATCGTGCTGGTCGACTATCCGATTCGCGGCGACGTGCAGATGGACGGTCTCGCACTGTTCGACTGGCTGCACAGCACGCGCCCGAACGTCGGGGTCGTCGCGCTGGTGGGCAACGAGAATCCGGTGATCTTCCGCTCGATTCTCGCGAAAGGCGGCGCGAGCCTCGTCAGCAAGTTCGACGAAGTCGGTCACATCGTCACCGCGATTCATTCGAGCTACAGCGGCGGGCGCTATCAGTCGCCGCTCGTCCGGCGTGCGCTCGATGCGGTCGCCGAGCACGACCAGGCGCCGGTGAAACTGTCGACGCGCGAGATCGAGGTGATGCGCCTTTATCTGGCCGGCCTGCCGATCAAGACGATCGCGCAGCGGTTGAACAAGGGCAAGCAGACGGTCAGCGCGCAGAAGATCAGCGCGATGAAGAAACTCGGCGTGACCAACGACATCGAGCTGGCCCAGCGGGCGGCCGGGATGGGGTTCGGCGGTTTCAAGCCCATGAGCCGGCCGGGCGGAGCGGGGTAAGCGTGGAAGGCGCGCGGAAGAAGTGAGGGCGGGGCCCGGGTCGTGGGGGCCGGCCGCGCATTGCCGGCCGGTCAGGCGAAATCCGTCGGCATCCGGCGGGATGCCGACGGACGACGCGACGTCAGGCCGGCAACGCGAATCGCGTGACGGCGTCGCGCAGCGCCTCGGCCTGGTCGCGCAGCGAATGCGCGGCGGCCGCGGCCTCCTCGACGAGGGCCGCGTTCTGCTGCGTGACCTGATCCATCTCGCCCACCGCGCGGTTGACCTGCTCGATCCCCGCGCTCTGCTCGCGCGACGCATGGCTGATCTCGTCGAGGATCTCGTTCACGCGCCGCACCGACTGCACGATCTCGGCCATCGTCTCGCCCGCGTGCGTGACGAGCGTCGCGCCGTGCTCGACGGTTTCGTTCGACGACACGATCAGCGACTTGATCTCCTTCGCGGCCGTCGCCGAGCGCTGCGCGAGCGAGCGCACCTCGGCCGCGACCACCGCGAAGCCGCGGCCCTGTTCGCCCGCGCGCGCCGCTTCGACGGCCGCGTTCAGCGCGAGGATGTTGGTCTGGAACGCGATCCCGTCGATCACGCCGATGATGTCGCCGATCTTGTGCGAGCGGTCGGTGATCTCGTTCATCGTCCGTACCACATCGTCGACCACCTCGCTGCCGCGCGTCGCGACCTGCGCGGCCTGGCCCGCGAGCGTCGCGGCCTGGGCGGCGCTGTCGGCGTTCTGCTTCACGTTCGCGGTCATCTGGTCCATGCTCGACGCGGTCTGCACGAGCGCGGCCGCCTGTTCCTCGGTGCGCTGCGACAGATCGGTGTTGCCCGACGCGATCTCGCTCGCACCGACGTTGATGTTCTCCGTGCCCGTCCGCACGCGCGACACCATGTCGATCAGCCCGTTCTGCATCGTATGCAGTGCATGCAGCAGGCTGCCGCGGTCGTCTTGCTTCACGCTCACGCGCGCGGTCAGGTCGCCCTGCGCGATACGCTGCGCGGCGTCGAGCGCCACTTCGAGCTCGCCGCCGAGGTTCGCGCGCACGCTTTTCAGCACGAGCACCATCACGGCGGTCGCGATCGCGCCGAGCACGGCCGTGATCGCGAGCCAGCGGCCGACGCTCGCGAGCACGGCCGAACGGACGTCGTCCATGTACATGCCCGTCACGAGATACCAGTCCCACGGCGCGAAGCGCTGCACTGCGCTGGTCTTGTCCTGCGGCTTGTCGGCGCCCGGCTTCGGCCACAGATACTCGACGAAACCCTTGCCGCCGTCCACGTTGCCGGCCTTCACGATCTCGACGAACAGATGCTTGCCGTTCGGATCCGTGAAATTCGACACGTCCTTGCCGTTGAGCTCGGTCTTGATCGGATGCATCACGATCGCCGGCTTCGAATCGTTGATCGAGACGTAGCCGTCGGTGCCGTAGCGCATCGCCGCGATCGCCTCGAGGGCCTTCTGCTTCGCGTCGGCTTCCGGCAATGCGTTCTGTTGCGACAGCTTGTAGTAATGGTCGGCGACATTCGTCGCCTGCGCGACCAGCGACGCAAGCTGGTCGCGGCGATCCGTGATCATCGATGCGCGCGTCTGCCATGCGCCGATGCCGGCGATCACGAGCAGGCCGAGCCACAGGATGACGATCATCGAGGCGAGTTTCTGGTTCAGGGAAAGGGTGCGCATGGGTAGTGAGGTCGGTCGGTCGAACAAGCGCGCCGGAACGGCGTGACGGGATAATTCTTTGACGGCGCGAAACGGACGTTGCCGTAGGCGGGAAATCCCTTAGAAACGGCGGCGGCTCGATACCGCCGAGCGCGGTGCGGTTATCTATGCATATACATATTCGGCGTCGCTATACTGTCGGGCGATGGCGGTTGCGCGTCGTGCCCCGACGGTCGGGCGAACGGCGGCGGCGTCGAACCAATCCGAAAGGAGGCAACGATGCGAATTCTGGTGGTGGGGGCCGGCGCGGTCGGCGGATACTTCGGCGGCCGGCTCGCGGCGGCGGGGCGCGACGTGACGTTTCTGGTGCGCGACGGCCGGGCGGCCGCGCTCGCGCGCGACGGGCTCCTGATCCGCAGCCCGCGCGGCGACCTGACGCTCGCGAACGTGCAGACGCTGCGCGCGAGCGACGCGGCCGCGCCGTTCGACCTGGTGCTGCTCAGCTGCAAGGCGTACAGCCTCGACGATGCGATCGCATCGTTCGCACCGTTCGTCGGGCCGTCGACGCTGATCCTGCCGATGCTCAACGGGATGCGCCATCTCGACGTGCTGCGCGACCGGTTCGATGCCGCGCAGGTGCTCGGCGGCCTGTGCGTGATCGCGGCGACGCTCGATCGCGAGCAGCGGATCGTGCATCTGAACGACACGGCAGGGCTGTCGTTCGGCGAACTCGCCGGCGGCGAATCGGCGCGCGTGCGCGCGGTGGCCGACGTGCTCGGCGGCGCGGGTTTCGATGCGACGCTCAGCGACGACATCGCCGCGCGGATGTGGGACAAGTGGGTGTTCCTCGCGACGCTCGCGGCGAGCACGTCGCTGTTTCGCGGGTCGATCGGCGACATTCTCGCCGCGCCGGACGGCCGCCGCCTGCTCGAGACGATGCTCGACGAATGCAGCGCGATCGCCGCGCACAACGGTTACCGGCCCGATTCCGCCGCGGTCGAGCGGATGCAGCGGATGGTGCTGACGCCGTCGCCGCTGACCGCGTCGATGCTGCGCGACGTCGAAAACCGCGCACGGGTCGAAGCCGATCACGTGATCGGCGACCTGCTTGCGCGCCGCGACCCGCAGGCGGCGGATGCGTTGTCGTTGCTGCGGATCGCGTACAACCACCTGAAGGCGTACGAGGTGCGTGTCGCCCGGGAAAGCGCGGCAGCGTAGCCGCGCCAGCGGCCGTCGTCGACCCGCCTGGCGGCCGTGTTCCGGCGCGCGCGTATGTCCCGCCGGCGCTCGGTCGGCGGGGTGCCGCACTGCACAATTTTGCGTTTCGCGCCCCTTTCCACCCGCAACCCGCAAAAAAGTATCGAAAATCAGGCGTAAAGTTGGTGGAGCCGCGCACGCGATCGACCTACATTGCTTCCCATGCGACCGGTCGCGTTGCCGCACGACTCACGCGGCGAACGAGGCGAACCGCCGAGCGGCCCGGCCAGCAAGACATGGGAATGGAGACGCCAGGATGATGCATCCCGATCTGGAAGTGGTCGACGTGCGACGCGACGAGTCGTTCAAGGTCTGGTCGCACGGCTATCCGTACCGCACGATCCGCTGGCATTTCCATCCCGAATTCGAACTGCACCTGATCGTCGCGACGAGCGGCAAGTATTTCGTCGGCGACCATATCGGCTCGTTCGGCCCCGGCCATCTCGTGCTGCTCGGCCCGAACCTGCCGCACAACTGGGTCAGCGACATGGCCGAAGGCGAAACCGTCGAGCGCCGCAATCTCGTGATCCAGTTCGATCCGTCGTTCGTGCGCCGCTGCATGGACGCGTTTCCCGAATGCCGCGACGCGCAGGCGCTGCTCGACGACGCGCGGCGCGGCGTCGGCTTCGACGACGACACGAGCGCCGCGATCGCACCGCTGTTCGACGAGCTGCTGACCGCGCGCGGGATGCGTCGCATCGCGCTGTTCATGACGATCCTCGAGCGGTTGTGCGGCGCGGCCGAACGCACGCTGCTCGCGAGCCCCGCGTACGACCAGGCGCACGTGACGCCGACGCGGCTCAGCCACGCGCTGTCGTATATCGGCAAGAATCTCGCGTCCGAGCTGCGCGAATCCGATCTCGCGCAATTGACCGGGCAGAGCGTCAGCGCATTCTCGCGCGCGTTCCATCGCCATACCGGGTTGCCGTTCGTCCAGTACGTGAACCGGCTGCGGATCGAATCCGCATGCCAGATGCTGCTCGCCGACGAGGCGAACATCACCGACATCTGCTTCCAGGCCGGCTTCAACAACGTGTCCAACTTCAACCGCCAGTTCCGCGCGGTGAAGGGGATGGCGCCGACCGAATTCCGCGCGCTGCAGCGGTTGAACGCACGCAGCCGCGAGCTCGCGCTGCACGCGGCGCCCACCGGCAACCCGATGCCGCCGCGCGTGGTCACGCCCGATGCACGCGGGCGCGTACCGCAGCCCGGATGATCGCCGGGCGTTCGCCCGCCTGACTTTTCCTTGCCGTTTCACCCAGCCCATCGCGCCGTTCGCGTCGCGAGGGGCTCGCTCACCCACGAAAAAATCGCACATAACCGGAGACACCGTCATGACGCACGCATCGCCCGCTTCATCCCGCCGCCGCGCCGCACGCATCGCGGCCGTTGCCGCGGCAGCTGTCGCAGCCTGGTTCCCGATGGTCACGCATGCGGCGCCGCTGCGGATCGGCATGACCTTCCAGGAGCTGAACAACCCGTATTTCGTGACGATGCAGAAGGCGTTGAACGACGCGGCCGCGTCGATCGGCGCGCAGGTCGTCGTGACCGACGCGCATCACGACGTCAGCAAGCAGGTGAGCGACGTCGAGGACATGCTGCAGAAGAAGATCGACATCCTGCTCGTGAATCCGACCGATTCGACCGGCATCCAGTCGGCGATCACGCAGGCGAAGAAGGCCGGCGCGGTGGTCGTGGCCGTCGACGCGAACGCGAACGGCCCGGTCGATTCGTTCGTCGGCTCGAAGAATTACGACGCGGGCGTGATGTCGTGCGAATACCTCGCGAAGGCGATCGGCGGCAGCGGCGAGGTGGCGATCCTCGACGGCATTCCGGTCGTGCCGATTCTCGAACGCGTGCGCGGCTGCAAGGCCGGCCTCGCGAAATTCCCGAACGTGAAGCTGGTCGACACGCAGAACGGCAAGCAGGAGCGCGCGACCGCGTTGTCGGTGACGGAGAACATGATCTCCGCGCATCCGAACCTGAAGGGCATCTTCAGCGTGAACGACGGCGGGTCGATGGGCGCGCTCGCCGCGATCGAGGGATCGGGCAAGGACATCCGGCTGACCAGCGTCGACGGCGCGCCCGAGGCGATCGCGGCGATCCAGAAACCGAACTCGAAGTTCATCGAGACGACCGCGCAGTTCCCGGCCGACCAGGTGCGCATCGCGCTCGGCATCGCGATCGCGCGCAAGTGGGGCGCGACGGTGCCGAAGGCGATTCCGGTCGACGTGAAGGTCGTCGATCGCGGCAACGCGAAGGGATTCAGCTGGTGAGCGACGCGCAACGCGACGTGAAGGGCGGCGGCGCGGCCGACGCCCTTCGCACGGAGAAGCCGATGGACACGATACTGACGCTCAGTCACATCACGAAAAGCTTTCCGGGCGTGAAGGCGCTGTCGGACATTCACCTCGAGATCGCGCGCGGCGAGATTCATGCGCTGCTCGGCGAGAACGGGGCCGGCAAGTCGACGCTGATGAAGATCCTGTGCGGGATCCACCAGCCGGATGCCGGCACGATCGAGATCGACGGCAGCGCGCGGCATTTCGCGAGTTATCACGACGCGGTCGCGGCCGGTGTCGGCATCGTGTTCCAGGAATTCAGCCTGATTCCGCACCTCGATGCCGTCGACAACCTGTTCCTCGGCCGCGAGCTGCGCACCCGCTGGGGTGTGCGCGATCGCACGCGGATGCGGCGCGTCGCCGCCGGCATCTTCGCGCGGCTCGGCGTGACGATCGATCTCGACGCGCCGCTACGCACGCTGTCGGTCGCGCAGCAGCAGTTCGTCGAGATCGGCAAGGCGCTGTCGCTCGACGCGCGCATCCTGATCCTCGACGAACCGACCGCCACGCTCACGCCGGCCGAGGCCGAGCATCTGTTCTCGATCATGCGCGAGCTGAAGCGGCAGGGTGTCGCGATGATCTTCATCTCGCATCACCTCGACGAGATTTTCGCGGTGTGCGATCGCATCACGGTGCTGCGCGACGGTCAGTATGTCGCGACCACCGACGTCGCGCGCACGGACGTCGAGCAGCTGGTGCGGATGATGGTCGGCCGCCGGCTCGAAAGCAGCTTCCCGCCGAAGCCGGCGCGCGCCACGGATGCGCCCGCCGTGCTCGAAGTCGACGCGCTGCAGATCGAGCGCGACGGCCCCGTAAACCGCTTCGCGCTGCATGCGGGCGAGATTCTGGGCTTCGCGGGGCTCGTCGGTTCGGGGCGAACGGAGACCGCGCTCGCGGTGATCGGCGCGACGCGCGCGCACCGCAAGGACGTGCGCGTGCGCGGCGCGGCGGCGAAGCTCGCCGATCCGGCCGACGCGCTGCGCGCGGGCATCGGCCTTCTGCCGGAGAGCCGCAAGACGGAAGGGCTCGTCACGTCGTTCTCGATTCGCGACAACATCTCGCTGAACAACCTTGGCAAGTACCGGTCGATGCGCTGGCTGATCGATCGCCGCGGCGAAGCGCGCACGACGCACGACGTGATGCGGCGCGTCGGCGTGAAGGCGCCGTCGATCCACACCGAGGTCGCGACGCTGTCCGGCGGCAACCAGCAGAAGGTCGTGATCGCGCGCTGGCTGAATCACCACGCGACGGTGCTGATCTTCGACGAGCCGACCCGCGGCATCGACGTCGGCGCGAAAGCGGAAATCTACGGGCTGATGCGCGAACTCACCGCGCGCGGCTACGCCATCATCATGATCTCGTCCGAGCTGCCGGAGATCGTCGGCATGTGCGATCGCGTCGCCGTGTTCCGGCAGGGCCGCATCGAGGCGACGCTCGAAGGCGACGAGATCGATCCCGACACGGTCATGACCCATGCCACGGCCGGCACGCGAGGAGCGACCCATGAACCTGCCTGATTCCTCTTCCCCGTCTTCCCCGACACTCGCGGCCGCGGCCGGCGAGATACCGCCGCCGCGCGCGATGTGGACGCAACTGCGGCGCTCGACGCTGTTCTATCCGCTCGTCGGGCTGATCGTCGTGTGCATCGCGATGATGATCGCGAGTCCGAGCTTCCTGTCCGCCGCGAATCTCGAGAACGTGCTGCGCCAGGTGTCGATCAACGCGATCATCGCGGTCGGCATGACCTGCGTGATCCTGACCGGCGGGATCGACCTGTCGGTCGGCTCGGTCATGGCGCTGTCCGGTACGCTCGCGGCCGGGTTGATGGTCGCCGGCGTGAATGCGGTCGCCGCGCTCGCGATCGGCATCGCGGTGGGCTTCGGGTTCGGTTTCCTGAACGGCGTGTTCGTTGCGTTCGCGGGGATGCCGCCGATCATCGTCACGCTCGCGACGATGGGCATCGCGCGCGGCCTCGCGCTGATCTATACCGGCGGCTATCCGATCGACGGGTTGCCCGACTGGGTCGCGTTCTTCGGCAGCGGCAAGGTGCTCGGCATCCAGGCGCCGGTGCTGATCATGCTGGTCGTCTATGCGATCGCGTGGCTGCTGCTCGATCGCATGCCGTTCGGCCGCTACGTGTATGCGATCGGCGGCAACGAACAGGCGACACGGCTCACCGGCGTGCGCGTGGCGCGCGTGAAGCTGATCGTCTACACGCTGGCCGGGCTCACGTCGGCGCTTGCCGCGATCGTGCTGACCGGGCGCCTGATGAGCGGGCAGCCGAACGCAGGCGTCGGCTTCGAGCTCGATGCGATCGCGGCCGTCGTGATGGGCGGCACGTCGATCTCCGGCGGGCGCGGCGCGATCCTCGGCACGCTCGTCGGTGCGTTGCTGCTCGGCGTGCTCAACAACGGGCTGAACATGATCGGCGTGAACCCGTATGTGCAGAACGTGATCAAGGGCGGAATCATCCTGCTCGCGATCTACATCAGCCGAGAGCGGTCGCGGTAACGATTCATTCATCAGACATCCGAATCATCAACGGAAGAGACAACTCATGACGACACCCGAAGCCCAGCCGCGCATGACCGCGGTGGTTTGCCACGGCCCCGAGGATTACCGCGTCGAGCAGGTCGCGCAGCCGCGCGCGGGCGCGAACGAGCTCGTGATCCGCATCGCCGCGTGCGGGATCTGCGCGAGCGATTGCAAATGCTATACGGGCGCGAAGATGTTCTGGGGCGGCCCGAGCCCGTGGGTGAAGGCGCCCGTGATTCCCGGCCACGAATTCTTCGGCTACGTGGAAGCGCTCGGCGACGGCGCGGCCGAGCATTTCGGCGTCGCACTGGGCGACCGCGTGATCGCCGAGCAGATCGTGCCGTGCGGCAAGTGCCGCTACTGCAAGTCGGGCCAATACTGGATGTGCGAGGTGCACAACATCTTCGGCTTCCAGCGCGAGGTCGCCGACGGCGGGATGGCCGAGTACATGCGCATTCCGCCGACGGCGATCGTGCACCGGATTCCGCTCGGCGTGTCGCTCGAGGATGCGGCGATCATCGAGCCGCTGTCGTGCGCGATCCATACCGTGAACCGTGGCGACCTTCAGCTCGACGACGTCGTGGTGATCGCGGGCGCGGGCCCGCTCGGCCTGATGATGACGCAGGTCGCGCACCTGAAGACGCCGAAGAAGCTCGTCGTGATCGACCTGATCGACGAGCGCCTCGAACTTGCGCGGCAATACGGCGCGGACGTGACGATCAATCCGACGCGCGACGATGCGCGCGAGATCGTCCGCGCGCTGACCGACGGCTACGGATGCGACGTGTACATCGAGACGACGGGCGCGCCGGTCGGCGTGAACCAGGGGCTGGAGCTGATCCGCAAGCTCGGCCGTTTCGTCGAGTTCAGCGTGTTCGGCGAGGACACGACCGCCGACTGGTCGATCATCGGCGATCGCAAGGAGCTCGACGTGCGCGGCGCGCACCTGGGGCCGTATTGTTATCCGGTCGCGATCGATTTGCTCGCGCGCGGACTCGTCACGTCGAAAGGCATCGTCACGCACGACTTCGCGCTGGAGGACTGGGACGAAGCGATCCGCGTCGCGAAGTCGCCCGAATCGATCAAGGTGCTGCTGAAGCCCGCGCGTTGAACGCCGGCTCGTGCGATCTCTCACCGGAGACATCATGGAATACGTGATAGGCGTCGACATCGGCACGCAGAGCACCAAGGCGCTGCTCGTCGACCGGCACGGCACGATCGTCGCGCGCCGTTCGGCCGGCTACCAGCCCGACACGCCGCGCGCGCTGTGGGCCGAGCAGTGGCCGCAGGTGTGGTTCGATGCGGTGCTCGACTGCATCGCGGGCTGCGTGAGCGACGCGCGCGCGCACGGCGTGCCGGCCGACGCGATCCGCGCCGTGTGCGTGAGCAGCCTGTATGGCGGCTCCGGCATTCCGGTCGACAGCGACATGCGGCCGCTGCACCCGTGCCTGATCTGGATGGATCGGCGCGCGACCGCGGAGGTCGACTGGGTGAACGAGAACGTGAACGTCGAGCGGCTGCGCGTGATCACGGGCAACGGCGTCGACAGCTACTACGGGTTCACCAAGATGCTGTGGCTGCGCGAGCAGCGCCCGGACGTGTGGGCGAACGTACGTTATTTTCTGCCGCCGAACGCGTACGTGATCTATCTGCTGACCGGTGAAGTCGCGGTCGACCACAGTTCGGCCGGCAACATCGGCGGCGTGTACGACGTCGCGCGCCGCGAGTGGTCCGACGACGCGCTCGACATGCTCGGCATCCCCGCGACGATGATGCCCGAGCGGCTCGTCGAATCGACCGACGTCGTCGGCGGGCTGCTGTCGCAATGGACGGAACGGCTCGGCCTGCCGGCCGGCATGCCGGTCGTCGCGGGCGGCGTGGATGCGGCCGTCGCGACCTTCGCGGCCGGCGCGACGCGCACCGGCCAGCATGTCGCGATGATCGGCACCAGCATGTGCTGGGGCTACGTGAACCAGCACGTCGATGCGCGGCACGGGCTCGTCAGCATGCCGCACGTGTTCAACGGTCAGCGCGACCTGTACGTGTTCGGCGGCGCGATCACGGCCGGTGCATCGGTCGCGTGGTTCCGCGATCAGTTCTGTCATGCGGAGATCGATGCGGCGCGATTGCTGCCGCACGGCGACCCGCACGTGCTGCTCGAGGAAGCGGCCGAAAGCGTGCCGCCCGGCGCGGACGGCGTGCTGTTCCTGCCGTACCTGATGGGCGAACGCAGCCCGGTGTGGGACGCGAAGGCGAGCGGCGCATTCGTCGGGCTGAGCCTCGCGCACACGCGCGCGCACCTGTATCGCGCGGTGCTCGAAGGCGTCGCGTTCGCGCTGCGGCACAACATCGAGGCCGGCCGGCGCGGCGCGGCGGCGCTGGACGACCGGTTGATCGTCGTCGGCGGCGCCGCGCATTCGGCGCTGTGGATGCAGATCATCGCGGACGTGACGGGTTTTCCGGTATGGACGATCGAGCAGGACGTCGAAGCCGCGATGGGCGCCGCGCTGCTCGCGGGCGTCGGCGCGGGGCTGGTGTCGCACGACGACGCGCAAGGCGGCTGGGTCACGCTCGTCGAACGCGCGCGTCCCGATGCCGCGCGCGCGAATGCGTATGCGGCGCGCTTCGCGCTTTACACGGCGTTGTATCCGGCACTCAAACCAATCATGCACGAACTGCGCGCGTCATCATGAAGACACGATTCGATTTCAGCCGTGCGCGAGTGCTCGTCACCGGTGCGTCGAGCGGCATCGGGCGCGCTTGCGCGGTTGCGCTGGCCCATGCCGGCGCGCGGGTCGTCGCGGCGGGGCGGGATGCGGCCGCGCTCGATTCGCTGGCCGGCGAGATCGCATGCGAAACCTTGCGCATCGATATCGGCGGCGACGAACACGCGATCGATGCGGCGCTCGCCGTGCACGACGCGTTCGACGGGCTCGTCAACTGCGCGGGGATCGCGTCGCTCGAACCGGCGCTCGAGGTGAGTGCGGCGCACTTCGATCGCGTGATGGCCGTCAATGCGCGCGGCGCGGCGCTGGTCGCGCGGGCCGTCGCGCGGAAGATGATCGAACGTGCGGGGCGAGGCGCGGCACGCGCACGGGGCAGCATCGTCAACGTATCGAGCCAGGCCGCGCTCGTCGGCCTGCCCGCGCATCTGAGCTATTGCGCGTCGAAGGCGGCGCTCGACGCGATGACGCGCGTGCTCTGCATCGAACTCGGCGCGCACGGGATCCGCGTGAACAGCGTGAACCCGACCGTCACGCTCACGCCCATGGCGCAGTTCGCGTGGAGCGAGCCGGAGAAGCGCGCGCCGATGCTCGCGGCGATTCCGCTCGGGCGCTTCGCGGAGCCGGACGAGGTGGTCGAGCCGATCCTGTTCCTGCTCAGCGACGCGGCGTCGATGATCAGCGGCGTGTCGCTGGCGATCGACGGCGGGTACACGGCGCGGTAGCGGACGGACGCTCGCGGGCGGATGCCGGCTAGACCGGGTCCTTGCTCGGCGGTCCTTCGGGTTGCTGCGGGTTGTCGTGAGGATGCCCCGGTGGTGGCGGCGACAACGGATCGTCTTCCGGATCGCGGTTCGGGTCGGCCGGGGGCTCGGGCATCGGGGTCGTGTGGTCCATGGGGAACTCGCGCAATGCGTGGCGGCGGTGGCGCGGCGGGCGCGCCTCGTCTCCGTTATAGGCAATCGGGCGGGTGTTTGCAGCGGGATTCTCGCGGCGGCATGCGGATTGCCGGCGACGTGCGAGTCTCTGCAGGTATCGCGCCGGATCGCGCGAAGGCCGGCATCCACGATGTGCGGTGCGGCCGGCGCGCGCCGATGTCAGCGCAGATCCGCGGGCGTGTCGACGTCGCGCAGGATGCCGGGATCGTCGACGCCGAGCAGGTTGACCGGTGCGCTCGCGAACAACGCGCGGGCGCCCGTATCGCCGTCGAGCGCGGCCAGTGCATCGTAATGGTGCGCGGCGAAGCCGACCGGATGACCGCGCACGCCGCGATGAACGGGGGCGACGATCGATGCGTCGTCGGCGTCGAGCGCGCGCGTCACCGCTTCGTAGGTGGATGCCGCGATCCAGGGCATGTCGCCGAGCGCGACCAGCCAGCCGGTTGCTTCCGGCGTCGCGCGGACGCCCGCTGCGAGGCTCGCGCCCATGCCGCGCATCGCGTCGGGCGCATAGACGACCTGGCAGCCGGCTTCGTTCAGCAGAATCGCGAGTTTTTCCGCGCCGGGACGCACGACGGCGATCACGTCGGCCGTGGCCGCTGCGAGGCGACGGGCGGCCGCGACCGCAACCGGCGTGCCGTCGGGAAGCAGCGCGAGCAGCTTGCTGTGCAGACCGCTTGGGTCGAAGCGTTGACCGAGACCGCCGGCGAGCAGGACGCCGGTGGCGAGTGACGCATAGGACATCGGCGCGGGGGGAGGGAGGCAGGTGGCCCGATTGTGCGGGAGCGGGCGGGGATCGGCAAGTGCGGATGTTACCGATGGGGGGACGTTGTTGTCGGAAAGAATGTCGGCGGGTGCGTTCGTTGGGGAAGGTTCGCTCGACGAGGCGTCATATCGCAGGCGATTCAACTTGCATCACGGCCCAATGGCGGTCGCCGGACGACTCATGCCAACCATTCCGACGGTAATCGATGAAACCGTTGCCGGTGAATGCGATGCAAGGCGCGTCGTCCGTCATCGGCGATTTCGTTAGATGAATGCCGGCGCGCGGGGAGGGGAGCGATGGCCCGTGCACTTGCGCATGGCGCGTGCATAGCGGGCGTGATTGCCGCGACTACGCATCCGCCCACTTCCTCAACAGGTTGTGATAAATCCCCGTCAGCGAAATGACCATGGGATCCTTGGCGCCTTTTTCTGCCGACAACGCCTGAATCTGCGTATCGAGCTGAAACAGCAGCGTGCGATCGCCGTCGTCGCGCACCATGCTCTGGATCCAGAAGAACGACGCGACCCGCTCGCCGCGCGTCACGGGTGTCACCCGATGCAGGCTCGACGCCGGATACAGCACGAGATCGCCCGCCGGCAGCTTCGCGCGATGCACGCCGTACGTATCTTCCACGCACAGCTCGCCGCCGTCGTACGCGTGCGGCTCCTCGAGAAACAACGTCGCCGACAGGTCGCTGCGCACGCGAAAATCCGTGCCGCGCAGCAGCCGGATCGCGTTGTCGACATGCGTGCCGAACGTCTCGCCGCCTTCGTAGCGATTGAACAGCGGCGGAAACACCTTCAGCGGCAGCGCCGCCGAAAAGAACAGCGGATGTCGGGCCAGCGCATCCTGGATGGCATCGCCGACCGCGCGCGCGACCGCCGAACCTTCCGGCAATTGCCGGTTGCGTTTCGCGAGCGCCGACTGCGTGCCGGACGTCGCGTTGCCGTCGATCCAGTCGGCGGCATCGAGCATCTCGCGGCATTGCGCGACCTGTGCCTGGGTCAGCACGCCTGGGATATGAAGCATCATGATTCGGATTCCATACCGTGAGACGGAAACTGAAGCGCCGCCGCGCGCAACGCATCGAGCGGCGACGACGCGAGATACGCGCGCATCTTCGCGACGAACGCGGGGGTGGCGGTGGCCGGCACGCGCGCGAGCCAGACGAGGGCTTCGTCGACGCGCCCGCGATCGGCGAGCAGCCGTGCATAGTTGAACTGGCCGCGAAAATCGCCGGCCTCGGCGGCGCGGCGATAGTGGTCGAACGCGGCGTCGACATCGACGGCCACGACCCAGCCGTCCTCGTAAAAGCCGCCGATCAGGTTGATCGATTTCGCATGGCCGAGCGCGGCGGCGCGGCGAAACCAGTCGAGCGCGGCGACGCGATCCTCGGCGACGCCGTTGCCGAGCGCGAGCGCCGTCGCAAGGTTGTACATGCCCCAGTCGAGGCCGGCCTGCGCGGCGAGGCGGTACCAGTACACGGCCACCGGCGCGCAGGCGGCCGTCCCCCAGCCGAACTCGTAGCAGCGGCCGAGCATGTTCATCGCCATCGGGTGACCGGCCCGCGCCGCATGCCGGAACCAGCCGAATGCGGCGGCCGGATCGCGCGCGACGCCGTGCCCGTCGAGCAGGTACTGGCCGTAGACGGCCTGCGCGTCGACGATTCCGTTGTCGGCGGCTGCCGCGACCCACGCGGCGGCGCGCTCGGGCGGCCCGGCCAGGATGTCGGCGAACGCGCGCGGCGACACCGACGCGAGCGCCTTCAGCGAGACGGTTTCCATCGATCAGTAGCGCGCGTTCAGCGTGATGAACGCCGAGCGGCCCGGCGCGATCGACGCGTAGTGCGCCGGATACGCCTGATCGAAGTACGTGCGGTTGAACAGGTTGTTCACGTTCAGCTGCAGGTCGAGCTTCTTGTTGATCCGGTATTGCGCCATCGCGTCGAAGCGCCAGTACGACGGCACCGCACGCAGGTTCGCGGGATCGCCGAACACTTCCGACATGTAGAACGCGCCGCCGCCGACGGTGAATTTCGGCGTCACGTCGTAGTTCGACCACATCGTCAGGCTGTGCTTCGGCGTATTGGGGAACCGGTGGCCGTTGTTCGCGGCATCCTTGCCGTTGTCGCGCAGCTCGCTCTTCATGTACGTGTAGCCGCCGAACACCTGCCACTGCTTCGTGATCTGCCCGGCGACACCGAGTTCGAGGCCCTGCACGCGCTTGTTGCCGACCATCGCGTACTGGTTGTTCGGCAGCGTCACGCGTGCATTCGTCGTGTCGATCTGGAACAGCGCGGCGGTCAGCGACAGCTTGTCGTTCAGCACGTTCCACTTCGTGCCGAGTTCGATGCTGCGGTTCTTCTCCGGCGACAGCTGATCGGCGTTCGAGCCGACGCCGCCGCGGCCCGGCGTGAGCGACTGCGTTTCGCTGCCTTCGCCGAGCAGCATGCCGGCCGGCGTCGACGACGTCGCATACGACGCGTAGATGCTGCCGTTCCGCGCGGGCTTGAACACGAGGCCGGCCTGCCAGTTGAAGAGCGTGTCGTCGCGCGTGGTGGTCTTGCTGCCGTTGGCCTTGGTGTCGGTGAAGCGGGTCGAATAGTCGTCAATGCGCACGCCGGCGTTCACCTGCCAGCGCGGCGTGAGCTCGATCGTGTCGAAGCCGTAGATCGATTTGGTCGTGGTGCGCGCATGCGCATAGTCGTTGTTGCGCGTGACGGAACCGGCCCACGGATCGTTCGGGTTCGGCGACCACAGGCTCGTGCAGTTGTAGCCGGACGGCGCGCCGATGCCTTTCTGACAGACCGTGCCCTTGTCGGTCGCGACCGTGTACGAATCGCGCTTGCCCCATTCGCGCGACAGCTCGATGCCGGTCGAGAAGCTGTGCTTGAACGGGCCGGTGCGGAATTCGCCGAACAGTTCGGTCAGGTTCGCGAGGCTGTTGACCGAGCTGTTGCGGTTGTTGTTGCGGCGCCAGACACGGCCGTTGACCACGTTGCCCTGGCTGTCGTCGGGCTGCGTCCAGATGTAGTCCTGCGTCGATTCCGTGTAGCGCGTGGTGTTGCGCACCGTCAGATTCGGCGTGATGTCGTGCTCGATCTTGATCGTGCTGATGTCCGACGTGGTCTTGCGGAAGTCGCGGTCGATCAGGCCGTAGAAGTTGTGGCGGTCGACGGGCGCCGGATAGATCGTGTCGACGTTCGCGGGCTTGTTCGACGTCGTGTAGAAGTACGGAATGCCGCCGTCGGGCATGTCGTCGGTCGACAGGTGGTAGTAGCTCGCGGTCACGCGCGTCGGCGTGCCGAGACCGAACGCGATCGACGGCGCGACGCCCCAGCGCTCGTTGTTGACGGCGTCGCGGCCGGCGACGTCGTTGTTGTGGCTCATCAGGTTCAGGCGGAATGCCGCGTGATCGGCGAACTGCCAGTTGCCGTCGGCGGTGAAGCGGCGGTAGCGGTCGGTGCCGAGGCCGGCGCTCGCGGCCGCCGTCGTGCCGAGGTGCGGCGCTTTCGTGATCAGGTTGATGCTGCCGCCCGCGCCGCCGCGGCCGCCGTATGCGCCGTCGGAGCCCTTGGTGATCTCGACGCGCTCGGTGTTGAAGATCTCGCGCGTGGTCGCGCCCGTGTCGCGCATCCCGTCGACGAACATGCTGCCTTGCGTGTCGTAGCCGCGGATGAACGGACGATCGCCGAGCGGGTTGCCGCCTTCGCCGGCGCCGAACGTGATGCCCGGCACGGTGCGCAACGCCTCGGTCAGCGTTGCCGCGCCGCTGCTCTGGATCAGCTCCTGCGGGATCACGGTCACGGACTTCGGCGTGTCGACGAGCGGCGCGGTGAATTTCGTGGAGGCGGAAAAGTCGGCCTTGTAGCTGTGCTCGGCCTTGCCCTGGACCTCGATCGGCGCGAGATGGCCTTCGGTGCCGACCGGTGCGGGCGGCGGCGTGCCGTCGGCGAACGCAGGGCTCGCGGCGAGCACGCTGCACAGGGTGGTGAATTTGCCGAGCTTCAGCTCTTCAGGACGTGACTTCATGATGCGCTTCGACCTCGCAGTGTGGCCCCCGGAACGACGCGCTACGGAAATGTGCACGCCGCCGGGAATTATTACGATTTGTTTTCAGGCGGCATTCTATGTAATTTTCGGTTAAATGAGAAGCGTTCTTGTTCGCATTTGTGGTGAGAGTGTTGACGAATGTTGCAGAGGGCTTGAACGCTTGCGGGGAGGGGCAGGATGGCCGAATGGCCGAGTGTGATGGGCGTGGCGGGCGGATTACAGTGGTTGCATCTTCGTTCGTTCAGAGTGACAGCAGGGTGATAGTATGACTGCATTGAAAGCAATCTCAGTGAGGCGCATCATGCCCGTGATCACGGTTCGAAATTTGCCCGACGAGGTGCATCGCGCACTTCGGGTCCGCGCAGCGCAACATGGCCGCAGTACCGAAGCCGAGGTGCGCGACATTCTGGAGCAGGCCGTCCGGCCAGACGGGCGGCCCAAGCTGGGAACGCTGCTGGCTGAAATCGGGCGGGAGGCCGGCGGTATCGATTTCGAGGTTCGGCGTGACGGATCGCCCACCGACCCGATGAGCTTCGAATGATCCTGGTCGATACCAACGTCATTTCCGAGCCGTTGCGACGCGAGCCGAGCTTGGCCGTGATCGAATGGCTCGACGCGCAGAACGTCGAGACGCTGTTTCTTGCCGCAATCAGTCTCGCGGAAATGCGATTCGGCGTGGCGGCATTGCCGGAAGGGCGGAGGCGAGACTGGCTGCACCAAAGCATCGAGCAGCGCATCGTGCCGCTGTTTCGCGGCCGGGTCCTGCCGTTCGACGATGCAGCCAGCAAAGCGTATGCGGGCCTTCGTGCGAAGGCCCGTGCGACGGGCAACGCGCTGGCATCGGCAGATGGCTTTATCGCCGCGACAGCCGCAGCGAACGGCTTGATCGTGGCCACGCGCGACGTTGCGCCGTTCGAAGCGGCGGGCCTGCGCGTGATCGATCCGTGGGTCGGCTGACGCGGGGCCGGCCGCTTCCGCCTCATCCGCATCGAAAATGAAAAACGCGCCGTGCAAGACGGCGCGTCGTGTGTATGACGTCTGCGGGTCAATCGATCCCGTGAAACACCGCATCCTCCGGCCCGAGGTACGCCGGCGGGCGCCATGTGGCGTCGCGCATCGAATGTTGAACCAGATTCTCGACGCCGAGCAGCACCGCGAAGATCGCCATCCGCACCGGAATGCCGTTGTCGGTCTGCCGGAAGATCGCGAGGCGCGGATCGCGGTTCAAGTCGACCGACAGGTCGTTCGCGCCGGGCCGGCTGTCGCGCGGCAGCGGGTGCATGATCAGCGTGTCGGGTTTGCAGACGGAGTCGACGAGCGCCTGGTTGATCTGGAAATCCGGCGTGTAGCCTTCGAACGACTCGTCGGTGAAGCGCTCCTTCTGGATCCGCGTCGCATAGACGACGTCCGCGCCGCGCAGCCCGGCCGCGAGGTCGTTCGTCTGCTCGATCACGTGGCCGTTCGTCGCGATCTGGTCGATGATGTACGCGGGCATTTCGAGCGTCGGCGGCGACACGAGCGTGAACTTGAGCCCGCGGTACAGCGCGAGCAGCTTGACGAGCGAGTGCACGGTGCGGCCGTATTTCAGGTCGCCGACGAGCGCGATATGCGCGCCGTCGACGATTTTGCCGAGGCGCGAGAACTCGCGCTGGATCGTATAGAGATCGAGGAGCGCCTGGCTCGGGTGCTCGCCCGGGCCGTCGCCGCCGTTGATCACCGGCAGGTTGGTCGCACGCGCGAACTCCGCAACCGAGCCTTTCTCCGGGTGGCGGATCACGAGCGCGTCGACGTAGCCGGCCATCACGCGGCTCGTGTCGTAGATCGATTCGCCCTTGGCCATCGACGAGAACGTGAAGCCGGTCGTGTCGCACACCGAGCCGCCGAGCCGGCAGAAAGCCGCGCCGAACGACACGCGGGTGCGCGTGCTGGCCTCGAAGAACAGGTTGCCGAGCACCGCGCCCTCGAGCACGCGCGAGATCTTGTGGCGGCGCGCGATCGGCTGCATCACGTCGGCGACGCGGAACAGCGCCTCGACCGAATCCCGTGAAAACTGGTCCACGGAAATCAGTTGCGGCTTGCCTTCGAACAGGAATTGCTTCGCGAGCCCCTGTTTTTCTACGCTTTGCGTATAGTCGCCGCCATCCGGTGCCGGGCGTTCGACGATTTCCGATACGAAGCGCTCGACGATCTCGGGCATGCCGCGCGATTCCTGCGAGTCGTCGGGCAACAGCCACGTGTCCAGCGCACGACGGCTTACGCCGATGCGGTTCGCGAACGCTTCGCGGGTCATGTTGAGGCGGCGCATCGCGTCGCGCAGGAAGGCTTGTTGGGGAACGGTCATCGGCGGCACCTGATGAGAAATATACGCGGTGCGTATATTAGTTCGAGGCCCGCCGAAGTCAAGGAAAATCTGCGCGACGGCCCGTGTGGCCTGGGTTACGCCCGGGCCGGCGAACACTGGCGCGCGGCGGCCGTCTCCGTATAATCAGGTCAGGCCCCGTGTCCTGCGCGCCGCAGGGCATCGACGCCGCATACGATTCGCCCGGTCGGGCATGTTGACTCGAAGGAGAATGAGAATGACGCGTACGATTGCTGCAGTGCTGCTGGTGGTGACCGCCGCGCTCGCCGGTTGCAATACCGTTGCAGGCATGGGGCAGGACATTTCGAAGGGTGGCCAGGCAATTAGCGATACGGCCGAGAAGGCCAAGTAAGCCACCGGATTCCGGAATGCAGAAGGCGCCGGGCCGTCCCGCGATCGCGGGGCGGCCCGGCGCCTTTTTCATGGCGCGCGGTCGACAGCGTCAGGCGTTTTCCACGAACGCGTAACGGCCCTCGACCTTGCGCGGCGTGAACCAGCCGAAGTCCGGGAACAGCCGGTTGCGGACGAACCAGACGTAGCCGACCAGGATGACCGTCACCCCGAGGGTCGGCAGCGCGCCCGACGGATCGCGGCCGAGATCGGCGATGGTCCTCGGCACTTGCAGCAGCGACAGAACGATGAACGCGTGATACGCGCCGACGCGATGAGTCGCGAAGCCCCAGATGAACAGCAGCGACAGCGGCACCGTCAACGCGAGGAACAGCGCCGCGGCGCCGATGCTGAGCCCGTCCACCAGGAGCAGATAGGCGAGTGCGAGGCTGATCAGTAACTGCGCGACGCCGAGCGCGATCAGGATCCGGGTATGCACCTTGTTCTTTCGGCACAGTTCGGGGTCGGGGCGCGACGCGATCAGGCGCGCGAGCACGCGATCCTTGAGGCCCTGTCCGGCGAGCTCGGCGAGCACGTCGGCTTTCCTCGCGCCCGCGGACAGCAGCGCCGCGATTCTTGTTTTGGCTTCCTTCTTGTTCATGGCAATGCGAATTATTGTTCGATGGTGGTCAAATGGCCCGGCCACGCGAATATTGCATCTTGCGCGACGGTACGCAACGATTTTGCCGCGTGCGGACACATTCCTACAGTCGTCGTCGATGGCGCGCGGTGACGGCCATCGATCGACGAACGGGCTAGCCATCGAGGCAACCGGCTGACGCGATGCGTGCCGGCGGCTCGCGCCGCCGCGTCGCACCCACCAGCATCCCCGCGACGACGAGCGCGATGCCGAGCAATCGCGTGCCGCCGAGCGTCTCGCCGAACAGCGCGACCGCGAACAGTACGGCCGAGACCGGCGCGACCGCCGTGAACAGCGCGGCTTCGGTGCCGCTCGTGCGAGCCGAACCCGCGTACCAGCACAGATAGCCGAGCACGGTCGGCACCAGCGCGTAGTACGCGATCGCCGACACCGCACCGATGTTCCAGCCACTCGCCAGCGCGTGCCATTCGAACGCGGCCGGCACCAGCGCGAGCACGAAGCCGAGGCCCGACATCGCCGTCGACAGCGCGAGCGGCGGCAACGGCGCCGACAGCCGCCGGTTGAGCAGGATGAACACGGCCTCGCAAGCGACGGCGGCCAGCACCAGCGCGTCGCCGGCGAGCGTCCGGAGCGACGGCATGGCCTGGCCGGGCGCGAACGTGACGAACAGCACGCCGGCGGTGGCCAGCGCGGCCGCGCCCCAGTCGCGCGGCGTCTGCCGCTCGCGCAGCACGACCGCCGCGATCAGCGTCGACATCGCCGGCAGCGTGCCGAGCATCACGCCTGCATCGACGGGCGACGACAGCTTCGTGCCGCTGATCAGCAGCACCGTATAGCCGACACCGCCCGCCGCAGCCTGCACGACGAGCAGCACGGCGTCGCGTGCGGAGACCCGCGGCCATCGCATTCGCTGCGCCCGCATCAGCCCGAACAGCAGCGGGGTTGCGATCAGGAAGCGCAGCGCGGTGGCCGCGAACGGCGGCAGGCCGCCGGCCGCGAGGCGGCTCGCGATGACGGTGCTGCCGACGCCGGCCATTGCGGCGGCGAGATAGAGATAGCCGATCAGTCGTGTCTTCATGTGCCGCATCGTCGCGTGCGGCGGCGCGGGCGTCTTGAACGAAATTGCAGCGGCGTCGGCGAGCGGGGCAGGTGAGCGGGAACGGCGATGTGTCCTGTCCGGTATCTCGGTTGAACGGTAGCGCCGCCATCCAGCGCCGTTGCTGCCGGGCGGCGCAGATCGACATCGCCGCGCACCGGGTGGCCATGCCGCAAGGCGAGGCCCGTCAGCCTGCCTGCGTGAATCGTCCCGGCGTGATCCCGAACTGGCGTGCGAATGCGCGCGTCAGGTGGCTCTGGTCGGCAAAACCGGCTTCGGCCGCGGCATCCGCGATCGGCCGGCCGCTGGCGATCAGGGCGCGCGCCAGCCGCGTGCGCGACTGCATCAGATACGCGTGCGGCGTGATGCCGAGTTCGCGCGCGAATCCGCGCAGCAACTGGAAGCGGCTCACGCCGCTCAGGCCGGCGAGTTCCGCCAGCGAAACGGGTGCGGCGGGCGCCGCGTCGAGTCGCTCGCGGGCGACGCGGATCGCCGGCGCGACGCCGGCGGGCGGCAGCGCGCGGTTCGAGTGCCGCGCAAGCAGCCCGGCGACCAGCGTGACGAGCGCCTCGTCGCGGGCGAGCGGCAGCGTGTCTCCTGCGACGAGCCGTGCATGCAGCCGGCCGAACGCGGCCGCGAGCCGCGCGTCACGCACGGCCGGATGCGCGAGCTCGACACCGCCCAGGCCTTCTTCCGCCGCGACGCCCGCGACCAGTGCAGGCGCGAGGTACAGCATCCGCCAACGCCGGCCCGTGCCCGTTTCGATCGGCATGCCGTCGTGCATCTCGCCGGGATTGACCATGATCGCGTCGCCGGCCAGCGCATCGACCTGCCCGCGGCCGCTCCAGGACCGGTGCGCGCCGCTGACGATCACGCCGACCCCGAATTCGTCGTGCGCGTGCCGCGGAAACGTGCGGTCGGACTCGAGGCTGATCGCCTCGATGCCTCCATCGGTGCGTCGGTAATGGGTGACACGGTGCATGGGCGCTCCTCGCGCCGGCAGCGGCGCGGATCACGTGCACTTTAGCGCGTTCCGGCGCCGCGCGCCCTTCATCCTTTTGGCCGATACCGCGCGGCGCGCGCAGCCCGCACCATGTGCACATGAGCAGCGTACACGGCCCGCCGGGCCTGAAGCTGCGCGGGAGACGGCAGGTGGAACGACAGGACCCGGTATTCATTCAGGTTGGCGCGCTCGCCGACGGCTTCGCGCCGGACGCGAACGTCCTCGCGCCCGTGGACGCACTCGTCGGGCGATCGCTGGCCCTCGGCGATGCATCGGGCGCATGGCGCGTCTATACGTTCGAGGCGGGCGCGCTGCAATGGCGCGACGCGGCGACCGACACGGGCGGCCGTGCGCCGTGCCGTGTCACGCGGCTGCGCGACGACCTGTACTTCGTCGATTACATCGACCCGGCAGCGCGCGCGACGTCGGTCAGTCTCGTGATCGACGTCGGCGACGGCGTGTGGACGTCGGTGATCGGCACGCTGCCGACCGAAGCCGATACGCAGGTCGACGCGTTCACGCGCGTCGCGCGCGGGCTGCCGCTGACGGGCGTCGATGCGACATTCAGGCACGGCACGCTCGGCGGCCACGCGCGGCCGGGCCCGCTGCACGGACCCACGCGCGAACTGATCGGCAAGCGCACGATGTATCGCTACAGCCCGACCGAATGCTACGAGCACATCTACCTGAACGAGAACTTCTACGCCTGGCAGTGTCTGCAGGGCGTCGAAGGCGGATTGGCCGACGTGGACCGCTGCCATTACTTCAGGCTCGCCGAGCAGTTGTATCTGTTCGTATGGCGCGAGAAGGTGGTGCCGACGCTCGGCGTCGTGCTGATCGACCTCGCGCAACGCAAGACGGACGGCAAGATCTTCGGCTACCAGGGCGGCGATTTCGGCACGCTGTCGAACTTCCCGATCGGCGCGCATGCGCAGGTGCTGAACGAAACCGTGTATCCGCTCGCCGGCGAGGCGCAGCGATGAATGCCGTGCCGGGCAGCGGCCGCCTGCGTGCGGATTTCAGAGGCCGTGTCGTGCTCGTCACGGGCGCGGCGCAGGGGATCGGCGCGGCGATCGCGCGCCGTTTCGCGCAATCCGGTGCGTTCGTCGCGCTCGCCGATCTCAACGGCGATGCCGCTGCCGCGCAGGCGGACGCGCTTGCCGGCGCGGGCGGCGCTGCGTGTGTGTATCGCGTCGACGCCGCGAGCCGCGACGAACTCGTCGCGCTGGTCGAGGCGGTCGAGCGCGATGGCGGCCGGCTCGACGTCGTCGTTCACAACGCCGCGTACTTCCCGCTGACTCCGTTCGAGCAGATCGATGCGCCGATGCTCGAACGCACGCTGTCGGTCAACCTGTCGGCGCTGTTCTGGCTCGCACAGGCCGCGCTGCCGGCATTCGAGCGTGCGGGGGCGGGGCGACTGCTCGTCACGTCGTCGGTGACCGGGCCGCGCGTCGTCTATCCGGGGCTCGCGCACTACGCGGCGTCGAAGGCAGGCGTGAACGGCTTCATTCGCGCGGCGGCGCTCGAACTCGCGCGCCGCAACGTGACGGTCAACGGTGTCGAGCCGGGGATGATCCGCACGCCGGCGGCCGGCAATCTCGGCGATGCGTCGGTCGCCGCGCAGATCGCGCGCGACATTCCGCTCGCGCGAATGGGCGAGCCGGAGGACATCGCGAACGCGATGCTGTTTCTCGCGTCGGCCGATGCGGCGTACATCACCGGGCAGACGATCGTCGTCGACGGCGGGGCGACGTTGCCGGAAAGCGGGGCCGTGCTGGGTGACGGTTAAGAGGGCGCGTGCGCGATCGTGCGATCAGGGCTGTCGAGCGGGCCGGCGGGGTGTCGCCGGCGCGGCGCGCGCATCGTCGTGCTTACAGCCAACCGTCGTGGATGAACTCGACGATCGAGTACCGGCGAGGTTCGAGCTCGTGCTGCCGGACGGCCTCGACGATCCGCGACACGCCATCCGCGTAAGGCGACGCGCCGTATACGCGGGATTCGAATTGCAGGCTGCATGCGCCGTCCTCGATGCGGATCCGGTGGAACGCATGGCGGCCGAGTTGGTCGTCGGGAATCTGCAATGCGTCGCGCTGCTCGGCGGGGTCCCGCACGGAGTGGATGTCCTGCGCGGGAACGCCGAGCGACTGACCGATGTCGACCGCGGTGCCGGGCACGGACGTCTTGCTGGCCTGATGCGATTCCGTCACGCTGATGTGGCAGTCGCGAAACAGGTGGCCGCTGGTTTCCAGCATGCTCATGAACTTGAGCATCAGGATGTTCGTATTCGGACAGAGCACGACGGGGAAGTCGTGCGATCCGGTTTCGAGGTCTGAGCCGGTGGACAGCTCGACGAGCGGCGACCCCGTTGCGCGGCAGAATTCGATCGCGGCAGGCAGCTCGCGGCCGGAGCCGGCGTGAACGACGATCGATCGGACGTCGCTGCGTGCGGGGTCCGACCAGGCCATCACGCGACAGGTTGCCGGGTCGAGCCGGTGTGAGCCGAGCAGTTCGGTTGCCAGCTTGCCGGTGCCAACGACGAGTACTTGCATGGGATGGACGGGTTGAGGTTCGGGGTTCGGTACGCAAACGGCGCGATCACGGCACATCGTACGGCGCGCCGTGATCGCGCATTATGCCCGGCCATGCCGTCACGCGTGGTGTGCACCTGCACGGCCGCGGCGGATCGACAGATCGGCTTCGTCGGCGGCGACGCCTGTGTCGCCGTGCGCATGGAGGCGTGAACGGCGCTACGCTGTCGAAACGCCGGCCGTGCACGCCCGTGTCGCGGCCGGCATCGCACCGAACCGCGTATCATCCAACCCCCCTTCGACTCAGGAGAGCACATCGATGGAACACGACCTGAAAGGCAAGGCAGTCGCGATCACCGGCGGATTCGGCCACCTCGGCGTCGCAACCGCCGCCTGGCTCGGCCGGCACGGCGCGCGCGTCGCGCTGATCGGCCGTGGCACGGCGCCGGACGCGCAGGCGTTGTCTGGCGTGCCGGCCGATGCGCTGCGCCTCGGCGGCATCGATCTGGTCGATCCGCAGGCGGCTGCGCGCGCGCTCGACACCGTGAATCGCGAATTCGGCCGGGTCGACGCGCTGCTGAACATTGCAGGCGCGTTCGTGTGGCAGACGATCGCCGACGGCGACGCGGCCACGTGGGACCGCATGTACGAATTGAACGTGAAGACGGCGCTGAATGCGTCGAAGGCCGCGCTGCCGTATCTGGTGGCGAGCCCGGCGGGCCGCATCGTCAACATCGGCGCGGGCGCGGCGTTCAAGGCAGGCGCGGGAATGGGCGCGTATGCGGCCGCGAAGGCGGGCGTCGCGCGACTCACCGAGGCGCTGGCGGCGGAACTGCTCGATCGCGGCGTGACCGTGAATGCGCTGTTGCCGAGCATCATCGACACACCGCCGAACCGCGCGGACATGCCCGACGCGGATTTCACGCGCTGGGTCCGGCCCGAACAGATCGCCGCGACGATCGGGTTCCTGCTGTCGACTGATGCGCAGGCGATCACCGGCGCATCGATTCCCGTGAGCGGTCGCGTGGCGTAGCGGATGGCGGACGGTCGCACTCGAGTATGACGTCAGGGCATGCGAAATCGCGCGCGCGGCGGTCGCGCGATCGTCGCGATTTCGATCGGCAGGTTGCGCGGCTGCATACGGCCGGCATGCCTGCATGCGGCGGACCATCACCGTATACTGGACGTTCGACATCATGTGACTGAAGCCGTGACCAAGCCTGCCTCCGCGGATACGCTCGCCGACGATCCGCGTCCCACCCCGCCCGAACAACCCGAACTGGAAGACTGCTGCAACAGCGGCTGCTCGCCGTGCGTTTTCGACCTGTACGACGAAGCGCTGGCGCGCTATCGCGTCGAGCTGGCCGAATGGGAAGCGCGGCACGCGCAACGCAAACATCACAAGTGAGCTCGATGCCGGCAAGCGATCGCGCATGCCCCGATTCGCTGCCGGCGATGTGTCGTCCGACCCGCGTCGTCACGCGCCGGCCCGCACCCGGCGATGCATCGGCCCCAGCGCGGCCGACAACGCGACGCACAGGAGCAGCACGACCGTCAGCGCCCACATCGCCGTCCTGAACCCCTGCACGTAGTCGAGCGCGCCCGGCTGCGCGCCGAGCCGCGCGAAGAACAGCCCGCCGAGTGTCGCCGCGCCGACGGCCGCGCCGATCTGCAGCATCGTGCTGACCATGCCCGATGCGACCCCGGCGCGTGCCGCGTCGACTTCCGCGAGCACGATCCGCACGACCGACGGCAGCACGAGGCCTTGCCCGATGCCGATCGCCGCGATGCCCGCGTAAAAGCCCGGGCCGGGCGCGTGGTCGCCGGCCAGTGCGGCGGCGGTCGCGACGCCGGCCGCGAGTATCGCGAAGCCGAGCGTGAGCACGCGATGGCCGCCGAACCGGTCGACGAGGCGCGGCATCAGCAGCGGGCTCGCGAGGAAGCCGATGCCGAGCGGCAGGATCGCCAGCCCCGACGCGAGCGGCGACCAGTCGAAGCAGCCCTGCAGATAGATCCCGTAGCTCAGGAAGAACGCGCTCAGCATGTAGAACAGGAACGCGAGCGTGAGCCCGAGCGCGACGACCGGATTGCGCAGCAGGCGCACGTCGAGCAGCGCATCGCGGCCGCCGGCGAGCCGGCGCGCTTCGACCGCCAACAGCGCGCCGAGCATCGGCAGCGCCCCGGCGATGCACGCGATCATCCACAGCGGCCAGCCTGCCTCGCGTCCGTGCGTGAGCGGATAGACGAGCATCAGCAGGGACAGCGACAGCAGCACCGTGCCGGGCACGTCGATACGCTGGCCGCGCGGCGGCCGGCTTTCCGGGATGAAGCGCCAGCTGCCGAGCAGCGCGAGGATGCCGATCGGCACGTTGACCAGGAAGATCGCGCGCCAGCCGAGTCCGAACGGATGCAGGCTGATCAATGCGCCGCCGCCCAGCTGGCCGATCACGGCCGCGAGGCCGAACACGAAACCGTAGAAACCCATCACGCGCACCTGCTCCTGCGGGCTGAACACGCTGCGGATCGTCGCGAGCACCTGCGGCGCGAGGATCGCGGCGAACAGGCCCTGCAGCACGCGGCCGCCGACCAGCACCGCGCCGCTGCCGGCGAGCCCGCACAGCGTCGATGCGACGACGAAGCCGGCCATCCCGATCATGAACATCCGCTTGCGGCCGTACAGGTCGCCCAGACGCCCGCCGGTGATCTGCACGACCGCGTTCGCGCACGCGTAGGCCGACACGACGAGCTGCAGCTCGGACGGTCGTGCGCCGATGCCGTCGCGGATGGCCGGCAGCGCGAGATTCACGATGAAGTAGTCGAGCGGCGGCAGAATGGCGCCGACCAGCAGGACCACGAGCGCCCAGCCGTGATGGCTGCGCGGCGCCGCCGCGGCGGCCGTGCCGGCCGGCGCGCAAGGGGCGAGGGTGTTGTCGGTCATGAACGGAAGTCCGGAAGAATGAGGGCCGCACCGTAGGTCGAAACCCGTTGAACCGACATTCTGCGGATTGCCGATGAATCGGAAAAGCGGGAATTGGTGGTAGCATCCATCGGGTTATTCGATGGATGGAGAGGGCGATGCGCGGTTTCGATCTGGATCAGTTGCGCACTTTCGCGGCGGTGGCGGATGCGGGCAGCCTTACGGCGGCCGCGCCGTTGCTGCATCTGTCACAGTCGACGGTGAGCGAGCAGGTGCGCAAGCTCGAATCGCGCGCCGGCGTGCCGCTGTTCGTGCGCAGCAAGCGCGGCGTGGAGCCGACGCCGGCCGGCGCACGTTTGCTGCAGCATGCGCGCCGCATCGTCGCGCTGAACGAGGCCGCGTTCGACGAAGTACGCGGACAGGCGATCAAGGGCGAGTTGCGCGTCGCGATCACCGATTACTACCGGACGCATGAAGTCGCGGGCCTGCTCGCGCGGTTGCGGGAGTGCTACCCGCAACTGAGCCTGCACGTGAGCGCGATGAAGAGCGCGGAGATCGAAGCCGCGCATGCGCGCGGACAGATCGATCTCGGTGTCGTGATGAACCTGTCGAGCGGCCCGTTCCGGCCCGCGTCGGCCGATACGCGCTGGGTGCTGCGGCGCGAGCCGCTGTCGTGGGTCGCGTCGCCCGCGCTCGCCGAGCAGTTGCCCGAGCCGTTGCCGCTCGTGCTGCTGCCGGACGACTGCATGATGCATCAGATCGCCGTGCGCTCGCTCGACGAGCAGCACGCGCCGTATGTGCTCGTGCACAGCGCGTCGGGTGTCGCGGGGCTGCAGTCGATGCTGGCGGCGGGGCTCGGCGTCGGCTGCCTGTGCGCATCGGCGATCGGCGAGGGGCTCGTGCGGCTCGGCGCGAAATACCGGCTGCCGGCGCTGCCCGACGCCGTGTTCTCGCTGACGCCGCCGATGCCGGGCGAACGCGAGACGGTCACGCAGGCGCGCGAGGTGCTGTCGCGGCAGTTGCTGATGTGACGCAGGCACGCGCGTCGGGGCAGAGGCGCGTATCCGACGGGAGTCGTTACCGATGAAAATATCGGGAGATTTCGGGATCGTCGCTCGAGCGGCTCGGGCGGGTCCATTTCGACGATTTCTTCATCGTCGAGGAAACGTATTCCGATTGGTGCGAGGTGGAAGCTTTCCGAACGTTGCGTAGCAGGGGGCGAGACGCATGAACGACGAACTGAAAAGCGAGATGGCCGCGCGGTTGCAGCACGCGCTGGAGCGGGTGGTCGACGAGCGCTCGCTGATCCACTTCCTGCGCGTGCTCGGCCACGACTGGCAAAAGGAGCGCCAGCTCGACGCCGACGTGCCGCCGTCGCCGTTCGCGGCCGCCGCGCTCGGCTGGGAAAACCGCTCGATCGGCGAGTACCTGGAGGCGATGGTCGACTGGGCCGAGGCGTCCGAGGACGGGCTGCGCTGCTACGACCTGCCCGACAACCCGTGGCGGCGCATGGCCGACATCCTGTTCGCCGGCAAGATCTACGAATAGCGCGTCGCGGCGATGCGCGGGCGCGGCGGGCTGGAACGGCCTAGTCGGCCGTCCCTTCAGCATATGCGCGCAGCCCGTTCGCCAATGCATCGAACACGGCCCGGCAACGCGGGCTCGCCCGCAGATCCTCGTGCATGACCACCCAGGTTTCCAGTTTCATCGCGGGCCCGTCCGGCAGCACGCGCACGAGCCGCGCATCGCGCTGCGCGAGCCGGTTCTGGCAGAAGCCGATCCCGTAGCCGGCGCGAATCATCGCGAGCTGCGCGAGATTGCTGTCGGTGCGCAGCGCGAACGCATCGCGCTTCCACAGCGGCATCCCGCGCCCCGCCGAACGGATGAACGGCGTCACCGTATCGAAACCGATCAGCGCGTGATGCGCGAGTTCGTCCGTCGACGACGGCGTCCCGTTGCGCGCCAGGTAGTCGTCGCGGGCATGCAGCGCGACGTCGATCTCGCCGATGCGCCGTGCGACGAGCGCTTCCTGCGCGGGCGGCGCCATCCGCACCGCGATGTCGGCCTCGCGGTTCAGTACGTCCTGGATGCGGTCGGTCGGCACCAGTTCGATGACGAGCCCCGGATGATCGCGCCGCAACTGCGCAAGCATCGGCGGCAGCACCTCGACCGCGATCACGTCGCTGGCCGAGATCCGCACGGTGCCGCGCACGCCCGCGCCGTGACTCGCGGCCGCGCGCTCGAACGCGGCCGCCGCGCTGCGTAACGCCTCGGCATGACCGCGCAGCGCGAGCGCCGCCTCGGTCGGCAGCAGCCCCGACGGCGAGCGCGTGAACAGCGTCTGGCCGAACGCGGCCTCCAGCGCCGCGACGTGACGGCCGGCCGTTGGCTGCGTGATGCCGAGCGCGCGCGCCGCGCCCGACAGCGAGCCTTCCGTCAGCACGGCGAGGAAGGTGCGGTAGCGTTCCCAGTTCAGATCGATGGTCATACATAAATGTATAGCTGATCGATTGGGTTCGGCAATTCCTTGTTAGGCGGCTCCGCGCCAGAATGCGTGCAGACAACGGTTCATTCACGGAGAACGGCCATGACGGCGAACGCAGGCGGAACGCAACGACAGGCACTCGTGCTCGGCGCGAGCGGAGGCATCGGCGGCGAGGTCGCGCGTCAGTTGCGCGATGCCGGCTGGCAGGTGCGCGCGCTCAAGCGCGGGCTCGACGCCGGGACGGTGGAGCGCGACGGGATCGCATGGATGCGTGGCGACGCGCTCGACCGCGACGCGGTGGTCCGCGCGGCGCGCGGCTGCAGCGTGATCGTGCACGCGGTGAACCCGCCCGGCTACCGGAACTGGTCGACGCAGGTGTTGCCGATGCTCGACAACACGATCGCGGCGGCGACGGTGGCGCAAGCGACCGTCGTGCTGCCGGGGACGATTTACAACTACGGCCCCGACGCGTTTCCCGAGTTGCGCGAAGACGCGCCGCAGCATCCGGTGACGCGCAAGGGCGCGATCCGCGTCGAGATGGAGCGGCGGTTGCAGGCGGCGACCGCGCAGGGCGTCCGGACGATCATCGTGCGGGCCGGCGATTTCTTCGGGGCGCATGCGGGCAACAACTGGTTCGGGCAGGGGCTCGTCAAGGCCGGACGGCCCGTCGCGGCCATCAGCGTGCCGGGCCGGCCGGGCGTCGGCCATCAATGGGCGTACCTGCCGGACGTCGCGCGCACGATGGTCGAGCTGCTCGAGCGACGCGACACGCTGGAGCCGTTCGCGCGCTTCCATTTCGGCGGGTACTGGGACGCGGACGGCACGCAGATGGCGCAGGCCGTGCGCCGCGTCGCGCAGCGGCACGGGATGCGGCCGACGGTGCGGCGATTCCCGTGGTGGCTCGTGTGGGCCGCGGCGCCGTTCGTCACGACGATGCGCGAGGTGCTCGAGATGCGCTATCTGTGGCGCGAGCCGCTCCGGATGGACAACGCTCGGGTGACGGCGGTGCTGGGCCGCGAGCCGGTGACGCCGCTCGATACCGCGGTGGAGACGGCGCTCGCGGGGCTGGGCTGCTTGCGATGACGGCGGGCCCCGCATGCGGTTCATGCGCTCGATCGCATGCGCACCGGCCAGCTTACTTCCTGCTACGACGGGCACTACCTCGACCGCATACCGATGCCGAAGACTGCGCCCGCGCACCGGATCGAGACGCCACGCATCGCGGCCGAGCGGTTTCGCGCATATCTGCCGGACACCGCGACGTGCGGGGACGAAGGCGGCCGTCCGAATGCCGGAAGGCACGCGCGCTCGACGTTGCGCGGCGTTCGCAACGTGGTGTCACGTGGGCTGCGTGCCTCCCGGCGTCACGGCGTGTCGAACGCGAGCGTCGGCACATCGACGACCATCGCGCCGCCATCCGCGACGAGCGTCGCGCCGGTCACGAACGACGCGTCGGGCGACGCCAGGAATGCGCACACGGCCGCGATTTCGTCCGGATCGGCCGCGCGCCGCAGCGGCACGTCGGCACTGACGCGCGCATAGGCGCCGTCGAGCGTGTCGCCGTGAGCGGACATCAGCGGCGCCATCTCCGCATCGGCCATCGGCGTGCGGACCCAGCCCGGGCACACCGCGTTCGCGCGCACGCCGTGCGGCCCGTAGTCGCGTGCCAGCGATCGCGCGAGCCCGAGCAGCGCATGCTTGCCGACCGTATAGCCGCATACGCCGGGCCCGGCCGCGAGCGCGGCGATCGACGCGACCAGCACGATGCTGCCGCGCCGCGCGATCAGGTCGGGCAGGCACGCGCGTGCGCTGACGAACGCGGTGTCGAGATTCGCATGCAGCGCGTCGCGCCAGTGCGCGTCGTCGGTTTCGTCCGCGCGGCCGAGACCGTGGCCGCCCGCGCATGCGACGAGCGCATCGACGGGGCCGAACCGTGCGGCGATCTCCGGCAGGAAACGGGCCCAGTCGGCCGTGCTCGCGGCGTCGCCGGCGAGCGCGAGGCCGCCCGTCTCGGCGGCGAGCGCGTCGAGCGGGGGCCGACGCCGCCCGATCAGCACGACGTGATCGCCGCGGGCGGCGAAGCGGCGCGCGCACGCGGCGCCGATGCCGGTGCCGGCGCCGGTGATGGCGATCGTGCGGGGTTGCGGGTGCGTCATGGCGTTCTCCGGAAGGTGTCGTTTCCGGTCACTCTAGGCGGCGCCGACGCACGCCGGTATCCGCCGAAAGGATGAACGCGCACCGGGCCGACCGGCCGGATCGCGGTCATTTTGCAAAGGCTGACGATGTTCGGCGCCGAATCGCTCTATCCTCCGTATTTTTGCGATGCGTCGCAAAAGCCCGGCAAAATGGCGCGGGCGCGCCCGCGCATCGGTGCGGGGCGCGACGGCCGCCGATTCCGTCGTGCAAGCGGAGCGGCAGGCGGCGAGATCGGCGCGCGCGTACGACCGATATGGATACACCGCGTCTGCCGATGGCGCAGGGCGCGATGGCTGATCGCCCGGTCGCGCATCGCGCGGCCGGACCATCGACAAGAACAGGGAGGGGCCGGCAATGAGGCTGGACGACGAAAGAGAAAGCATGAACGTCGAGGATCGACGCGGCGGCGGCGGGTTCGGCGGCGGGCGCGCGACGATCGGCATCGGCACGATCGTGGTCGCGCTGGCCGCATCGTACTTTTTCGGCATCGACCCGCGCGTCGTGCTCGAAGGCGCGTCGGCGCTGCAGGGCCGGCAGCAGCAGGCGCAGCCCGCGCCGACGCAGCACCAGGGCGCGCCGGCGAACGATCCCGGCGCGGTGTTCACGCGCAAGGTGCTCGGCAATATCGAGCGCACGTGGACGGGCGTCTTCAACACCCAGTTGCACGCGCAGTACCAGGCGCCGAAGCTCGTGATGTTCACGAACTCGACGCCGACCGCGTGCGGCACCGGCCAGACCGCGATGGGGCCGTTCTACTGTCCGGGCGACCGCAACGTGTACATCGATCTCGGCTTCTACGACGAACTGCGCAAGCGGTTCGGCGCGGGCGGCGATTTCGCGCAGGCCTACGTGATCGCGCACGAAGTCGGCCATCATGTGCAGAACCTGCTCGGCATTTCCGACAAGGTCGACGCCGCGCGCCGCCGTTCGAGCGAAGCGCGCTCGAACGCGCTGTCGGTGCGGATGGAACTGCAGGCCGATTGCTTCGCCGGCGTGTGGGCGAACAACGCGCAGCGCGCGAACCAGCGGCTGATGGAGCCCGGCGATTTCGAGCAGGGGCTGAAGGCGGCGGCCGCGATCGGCGACGATCGGCTGCAGCAGCAAGGCCAGGGCTACGTCGTGCCGGAGAGCTTCACGCACGGCACCAGCGAGCAGCGCGTGTACTGGCTGCGGCGCGGGATGGAGTCGGGCGAAGTGAGCGCCTGCGACACGTTCGCCGCGAACGCGCACTGATATTGACCGACGGGGCGGGGCGCGCATGTCGCCGCGCCTTCGTTTCGAGGCCGCACGCGCGGCCGCTCCGGAAACTTCGTCGATCGTTCCGATCGCGCTCGATCGGCGCGCGCGATGTTCCGCACCGTCTTCGACGTCCATTCCCGGTCCCCATCCACCACCCGCAGACGAATTGCCGATTTGTGCTCACCGGCCCATTTCGGCGCGGGTAGGCTGGCCCGAACTTCGACGCGTTCGGCCGCCGGCCGCTTCCATCATGCCGACCTCACCCGTTCCCGCCGATCACGAAGCCGCCGACTGGCAGCGCGCGCTGCGCGCGTGCGTCGACGCGTTCGACGCGTTCGCGAGCCCGTCCGCGATCGTGTTCTACCGGCTCGACCTGAGCGGCGAGCCGGCCGATTTCGAGCTGTTCGGCATGCCCGAGTCGATGCATCGCACCTACATCGCGCGCTACCGGATGCTCGATCCGCTGCATCCGTCGCGCTGCGCGGCAGGCGCTCACGCGGTCGTGACGCTCGCTTCCCAATTGCCTGACGAAAGGCGCGATGCGTCCGCATACTGGACCCGTTTCCTGCGGCGGCATGATGTTGCCGACGTCGTCGAGATCTGGCTGCGCGACGACGCGGGCCGGACGATCGGCGCGTTTTCGCTGCTGCGCTTCGGGAAGGGTGACGCGGGCGGCGGCGCGGGCAACGGCACGGCGGGCCGGTTCGCGCCGGGCGAGATCGACGCGCTGGCACGGTTGCAGCCCGTTGTCGAAGCCGCGCTGTGCCCGCTGCTGCGCGCGCGGCGCGGGATTCACCGGATCGGTTGCGAGGGGCGGCTGACCCATCGCGAGGAGCAGATCGCGCGCCTCGTGCGCGACGGCCGCTCGAACAAGGAGATCGCGCGCGATCTCGCGCTCGGTCAGCCGACCGTCAAGACGCATCTGATGCGGATGTACCGCAAGCTCGGCGTGTCGAACCGCACCGAGCTGGTCGGCACGTTGTTCCTGTAGTTTTTTCGCACCCGCCTCGCGCGCGTGTCGATCCCCCGCACGCTTGCCAATTTGCGCTCACCGGGCGCGATCCCTCGTCGATACAGTGGTTCGACACCCGCATGCCGGCGCGCACGCGGCCCAGCCATGACAATCATCGAGACGCCCATGAGCACCACGAACTTCGTCGCGGTCAGCGACACCGTGCGCACCTTCGTCGCACGCGATTTCGGCCTTTTCATCGACGGCGCCATGCAGCCCGCGCGCGCGGCCGCGCGGCTCGACGTGTACGACCCGGCGACCGGCGAGCGGCTCGCGACGGTCGCGGATGCGGACGCGCACGACGTCGACCGCGCCGTCGCCAGCGCGAAACACGCATTCGACACGCGCGTGTGGAGCGGGCTGCGCCCGGCCGACCGCGAGCGCATCCTGCTGAAGCTCGCCGACCTGATCGAAGCCGACGCCGAAACGCTCGCGCAGCTCGAAACGCTGAACCAGGGCAAGTCGATTCACGTGTCGCGCGCGATCGAAGTCGGCGCGAGCGTCGAATACGTGCGCTACATGGCCGGCTGGGCGACCAAGATCACCGGCCAGACGCTCGACGTGTCGATCCCGTTCCCGCCCGGCGCGCGCTACACGGCCTATACGCGCAAGGAGCCGGTCGGCGTGGTCGCCGCGATCGTGCCGTGGAATTTTCCGCTGATGATCGCCGTGTGGAAGCTGATTCCGGCGCTCGCGGCCGGCTGCACGATCGTGTTGAAGCCGTCGCCGGAAACGCCGCTCACCGCGCTGCGCCTCGCCGAACTCGCCCTCGACGCCGGCGTGCCGCCCGGCGTGTTCAACGTCGTCACCGGCGGGCGCACGTGCGGCGCCGCGCTGGCGAGCCACCCGTCGATCGCGAAGATCTCGTTCACGGGCTCGACCGCGACCGGCAAGCGGGTCGGCGCGGCGGCCGTGCAGAACATGACGCGCTTCTCGCTCGAACTCGGCGGCAAGAACCCGATCGTGATGCTCGACGACGTCGACGTCGCGCAGGCGCTCGACGGCGTCGCCGCCGGCGCGTTCTTCAACCAGGGGCAGGTGTGCGCGGCCGCGTCGCGCATCTACGTGCATCGCAGCAAGTTCGCGCAGCTCGCGGACGGCCTCGCGGGCGTCGCGCAGTCGATGAAGCTCGGCGCGGGCCTCGACACCACCGCGCAGATCAACCCGCTCGTCTCCGCGCACCACCGCGACACGGTCGTCCAGCACATCGAGGGCGCGCGCCGCGCGGGCCTCACGTTCCTCGCGGGCGGCACGCCGGCCGACGACCTGCCCGGCTACTACGTGAAGCCGGCCGTGATCGCCGATCCGCATCCCGACAGCGCGATCGTGCGCGACGAGGTGTTCGGTCCGGTGATCGTCGTCGTGCCGTTCGACGATGCGGCCGACGCCGTGCGTCTCGCGAACGCGTCGCCGTACGGCCTCGCCGCGAGCATCTGGAGCAACGACCTGAAGCGCGTGATGAATCTCGTGCCGCAGATCGAGGCCGGCACCGTGTGGGTGAACTGTCACATTCCGCTCGACCCGTCGATGCCGTTCGGCGGCTACAAGCAGTCGGGCATCGGCCGCGAGTTCGGCCAGTACGCGATCGAAGGCTTCACCGAAACCAAATCCGTGTGCATCGCGCACTGACGCGCGGCGCCCGTTCCGAACACCCCGACAACCTCGAACCCCGGCCGTCCACGGCCGAGGTTCACACGATCCGAAAGTGGAGACTGCAATGAGCTACAACGAAGCGAAGTTCTGGCACCCGATGCTGCACCCGAACGAAATGAAACAGCGCAAGCCGATCCGCATCGTGCGCGGCGACGGCTGCTACGTGTTCGACGAAACCGGCAAGCAGCTGGTCGACGGCGTCGCGGGCCTGTGGAACGTGAACGTCGGGCACAATCGCCAGGAAGTGAAGGACGCGATCGTGCGCCAGCTCGACGAACTCGAATACTTCCAGCTGTTCGATGGCATCTCGCATCCGCGCGCGGAAGAACTGTCGAAGAAGCTGATCGACATGCTGGAGCCGGAAGGGATGCGCCGCGTGTTGTACAGCTCGGGCGGCTCCGACTCGATCGAGACCGCGCTGAAAATCGCGCGCCAATACTGGAAGGTGCGCGGCCAGGCCGACCGCACGAAGTTCATCTCGCTGAAACAGGGCTATCACGGCACGCACTTCGGCGGCGCGTCGGTGAACGGCAACACGGTGTTCCGCCGCAACTACGAACCGAACCTGCCCGGCTGCTTCCACGTCGAGACGCCGTGGCTGTACCGCAATCCGTTCACGCAGGATCCGGAGGAACTCGGCCGGATCTGCGCGGAAATGCTGGAGCGCGAGATCCAGTTCCAGAGCCCTGACACGGTCGCCGCGTTCATTGCCGAGCCGGTGCAGGGCGCGGGCGGCGTGATCGTGCCGCCGGCCAACTACTGGCCGCTCGTGCGCGAGGTGTGCGACCGCTACGGCGTGCTGCTGATCGCCGACGAAGTCGTGACGGGCTTCGGCCGCAGCGGCAGCATGTTCGGCAGCCGCGGCTGGGGCGTGCGCCCGGACATCATGTGTCTCGCGAAGGGAATCTCGTCCGGCTACGTGCCGCTCGGCGCGACGGCCGTGAACGCGCGGATCGAGGATGCGTTCGCCGCGAACGCGGACTTCGGCGGCGCGATCATGCACGGCTACACGTATGCCGGGCACCCGGTCGCGTGCGCGGCCGCGCTCGCGAGCCTCGACATCGTCGTGAAGGAAGACCTGCCGGCGAACGCGGCGAAGCAGGGCGCGTATCTGCTCGAAGCGCTGCAGTCGTTCCCCGAACGCTTCGCGGCGGTCGGCGAGGTGCGCGGCAAGGGACTGATGCTCGCGCTCGACCTCGTCGCGAACAAGCAGACCCGCGAGCCGATCGACCCGCTGTCCGGCTATGCGAACGCGGTCGCGGAAGTGGCGCGCGAGCACGGCGTGCTGGTGCGCCCGGTCGGCACGAAAATCATCCTGTCGCCGCCGCTCGTGATCCAGCGCGAGCAGCTCGACCGGATCGTCGACGCGCTCGCGGCGGGCTTCGAGGCCGTGCCGTTCGCGTGAGGCCGTGACGGCATGAGCGCATGACGCCGAACCGGCGGTGGAGGGCGGGATAACCCGTTCGCCACCGCCGGTTTGCCGATTTGCGCTATGACCGGATTATTTTGCCTGCGTATTTTTTCGACATCGGATCCGGATTGGATCGACAGGAACCCGGTGGCGACGCGCTAAAGCGCCGCCCAGGGCCGACCGCGAAGCACGGAACGGAGCGGGCGCCGCAGCGCCGGCGCCGGCCCGAAAAGGGAAGGAGACGAAGATGTCGGGATGGTCTGGAGTGACCGGCGCCGCGGGCGATACGCCCGCCGGTGCGTCGGCTGAAGCGGGCGGCGGCACGGTGCTGAAGGCGGGCGCGGTCGGGTTCCCGACCGCGCTGGCGAGCGCGGTCGGCCTCATCATGGCGAGCCCGGTGATTCTCACCGCGACGTCCGGCTTCGGGATGGGCGGCTGGGCGTTCGCGGTCGCGATGATCATCGCGTTCGTGATGATGCAGGCGCAGGCGACGACGTTCTCCGAAGCCGCCGCGATGCTGCCGACGGCGGGCTCGGTTTACGATTACCTGTCGTGCGGGCTCGGCCGCTTCTGGGCGATCACCGGCACGATTTCCGCGTATTTCCTCGTGCACGTGTTCGCCGGCACGGCGGAGACGATCCTGAGCGGCATCATGGCGCTCGTGAACTTCGAGTCGCTGAACGCCGCGTTCGAGAAGCACAACAGTTCGTGGCTCGTCGGCGTCGGGCTCGTCGTCACGTTCGCGATCACCAACATCATCGGCATCAAGGTGTTCAGCAAGCTCGAGATCGTGCTGACGGCCGGCATGTGGCTGTCGCTGATGATCTTCGGCATCCTCGGCCTCGCGGCCGCGCCGGCCGTGCATCTCGACGGCTGGTTCGGCGGCTCGGAAGTCGGCACGTCGGTGCCGGCGGTGCTGTCGCTGGTCGGGATGGCGATGTTCATGTTCGTCGGGTGCGAGTTCGTCACGCCGCTCGCGCCGGAAATGAAGGCGCCGGGCCGCACGATTCCGCGCGCGATGGCGCTCGGCCTCGTCGGCGTCGCGATCTGCATGTTCCTGTACGGCGCGGCGATCCGCCGCCAGGTCGCGAACGTGCCGGTCAGCCCGGACGGCCTCACGCATCTGCTCGACACGCCGGGCGCGATTCCCGCGTTCGCGCTGCAGGTGCTTGGGCCCTTCGGCCGCGTGTGGTTCGGCATCGCGTTCCTGTGCGCGGGCGCCGCGACGATCAACACGCTGATGGCCGGGCTGCCGCGCATCCTGTACGGGATGGCGATCGACGGCGCGCTGCCGCGCTGCTTCGCGTATCTGCATCCGCGCTTCAAGACGCCGGTGGTCGGCATCGTCGCGTCGGCGATCGTGCCGATCTTCCATGCGTGGCTGATCAACGGCAACCTCGACAGCATCCTGCATCTCGTGCTCGCTGCGACCTGCGCGTGGGGCACCGCGTATCTGCTCGTCACCGCGTCGGTCGTGATGCTGCGCATCCGCCGCCCGGACCTGCCGCGTCCGTATCGTTCGCCGTTGTTCCCGCTGCCGCAGATCGTGTCGAGCGTCGGCATCGTGCTCGCGATCTGGTACATCACGCCGCCCGGCATGAACGCGCGCGACATCTACGTGCCGTTCGGCGCGATGCTCGGGCTCACCGCGCTGTACGCGCTGTTCTGGACGCTCGTCGTGCAGCGCCGGCATCCGTTCAAGCCGGTGCCGGTCGAGGAAGTGCTGCGCAACGAGCACGTCGCGTCGTGAGGCTCGCATTCGCCCGGTGGCGCGCGGCGCCCGACACGCCGCCGCCCGGCCACCGGCCCGGCGCGATCGCCGCGCGCGTGCTGGCCGACCTCGGGGCGGCGCGCGATGCGAGCAGCGGCGCGGCCGAACCTCTGGCCCGGCTGCCGAATGGCGTGCACGTGGCCGTCGAAGAACGCGTCGACCGTCAGTTCCTGATGCATACGGTCAGCGTGCAGGTGTCGATCGGCGCGGACGGCCCGGCCGGGCAGGGCCATGCCCGCGTGCTGCAGACCGGCCGGCTGCGGCGCACCGGTGTCGCGGCCGAGCCCGCAGCGGGATGCAGCCCCGGATTCGTGCGGGCGGTGGCCGCGCTCGTCGCCGATTCGTCACTCGCCGACGCGCTGCGCCCGTTGCACCTGACCGACTGCACGATCGCCGCGCGCGACGGGCGCTGGACGCTCGCCGTCGTGCCGTTCGGCGGCAGCGAGATCGTGAACCGGATGCCGTCGTTTCGCCGCTATGTCCGCCTGACCGGCGAGCAGGCCACTGCGCTGTCGGCGGCCTGCCTTGCATTCGAAACTGCACTGCGCGGAATTTTGCGGGGGTAAGCTGTGCCGTTGCGCGCCGTGCGGCGCAACGTGGATTCAGGGTTTCACCGGAGATGCCGATGCTGTTCCAGTCACGCTCACACGAAGACGTGCATGACCACGGGCTCGCGATCGCGGGTTGGCATCAGGTCTACCGCCAGATGACGCCGGGCCGGTTCAGGGGCACCGTCACGCAGGTGCTGTACGACGAGTTCCATTTCTTCCGCGAGACGACCAACCGGCGTGTCGCGCAAACCGGCCTCGCGCCGGCCGGGCGCACGTCGCTCGCGGTGCCGCTGTCGATGCCGCTCGCCGGCACGTTCCAGGGCCAGCCGGTCGACGGCTATGCGCTGCTCGCGCTGCGCGCCGGCGAGGATTTCGAATTCCACACGCCGGAAGGGATGGGACTCGTCGGGATCAGCGCGGCGTCGGACATGATCGACGAACTGTGCGAAGCCGAGTTCGGCGCGGCCGGCGCGCGCAAGCTGCGGCACGTCACGCGGCTGTCGGACGCGCAAGGCGTCGCGCTCGGCGCGCGGCTGTCGTCGCTGATCGACGACGCGCAGCGCAACCCCGGCTGCCTCGACTACGCGGCCACCCGCAAGATGTTCCGCGACGCGATGCTCGGCATGTTCCTCGATGCGCTCGACCAGGGCATCGGCGTCGAGCGCCGCGACATCACGCACGCGACCTACAGCGATATCGTCAGCCGTTGCGAGAAACACCTGCGCGACCGGCCCGAGGAACCCGTCACCGTGCTCGAGCTGTGCCGCGCGCTGCGCTGCAGCCGCCGCACGCTGCAGACGAGCTTCCAGCGCGTCGCCGACGTCACGCCCGTCGGCTATCTGCGCACGATCCGGCTGAATGCGGTGCGGCGCCTGCTGCGCACGACCTCGGCGCAGCAACTCGGTGTCGGCGAGGCCGCCGCGAGCTGGGGCTTCACGCATCTCGGCTATTTCGCACGCGAGTATCGCGACCTGTTCGGCGAGCTGCCGTCGCAAACCTTGCGTCCCGAATGACGTCCGCGCATCGCGACGGTGCCGCCGGGCATGGTCGCGTGTCGTCCGTTCGCTTCATCGTTTGCTGATTTGGGATAGGAATCCCGAATTTTCGCTGGATAGAGTCCTGTCACCCATATCGACAACACCATCGATCTGCACTGCGAATCGATGACATCAGAGGGGCGGGACATGAAGATCGGACGAAGACTGGCCGCGAGCGCGGCCGCGCTGGGTTGCATGCACGCACACGCGCAAACCTCGGGCAGCGTGACGCTGTACGGTACGGTGGACACCGGCATCATCTATTCGACGAACCAGCAGTTCACGCGCGCCGACGGCAGCACGGGCGGCGGCCACGCATGGCAGATGGGCGGCGGCAACCTCGTGCCGTCCCGCTTCGGATTCCAGGGCGCCGAGCCGCTCGGCGGCGGGCTGAACGCGGTGTTTTCGCTCGAGCAGCAGTTCCTGTCCGCGAACGGGCAGGCGCTGCAGGGCGGCACGGCGTTCAGCCGGCAGGCGTGGGTCGGGCTGCGCCAGGATTCGATCGGCACGCTCGGCCTCGGCCGCCAATACGATTCGTACACGGACATGCTCGGCGCGTACGTGTCGAGCAACAACTGGGCGACGCCGTACGGCTCGCATCTCGGCGACGTCGACAACCTGAACGCCGCGTTCAACTTCAACAACGCGTTGAAGTTCACCAGCGCGGACTTCAACGGCCTGACGTTCGGCGGCACGTTCAGCTTCGGCGGGCAGGCCGGCGATTTTTCCGCGAAGCGCGGCTATGCGGTCGCCGCGACCTACACGCGTGCGCCGGTCGCGTTTTCGGTCGGCTATCTCGACCTGCACCAGCCGCTCGACGCGGCGCTCGGCGGCGCGAACGGCTATATCGGCGACTTCGCGTGCAGCAATCCGGGCTCGATGTACTGCCTGCTTCAGGACGCCGGCTCGATGCGCGCGTTCGGCGCCGGCGGCTCGGTGACGCTCGGCGCGGCGACGGTCGCGCTGACCTACTCGCACACGCGCCTCGGCGACAGCCGCTATTTCTCGACGGGCGCGCAGCCGCGCACGCAGGCGTTCACGTTCGACGTCGGCGAGCTGAACGTCACGTACATGTTCACGCCCGCGCTGCAGGGCGGCGTCGCGTACATCTTCAACGCCGCGCACACGGACGGCCGCGGCACGACGCGCTTTCACCAGGTCAACGTCGGCACGAACTACAGCCTGTCGAAGCGCACCGCGCTGTATGCGGTCGCGATCGGCCAGCTCGCGAGCGGCACGGGGCTCGGCACCGACGCGAACGGCAATGCGGTGAACTACGCGCAGATTCCGGTGCTCGCGAACAGCAATTCGAGCCGGCAACTCGCGGTGATGGCCGGGATTCGCGTGAACTTCTGACGGCGCGCACGTGGCGAAGCGGGCGGGGCGGCCGGCTGCGATGGCCGGCCGGTTCCGCCGCGTGCCACAAATTCTTAACGATCGACGTGAACAATGGCGTTCGCTTCAGGACGCCCGAAGCGTCGCCGGCGTTGCACACGTGTGCAACGCGCGGCCGACCCGCCACCACGCCGATCGAGAGAGACCACATGACCTTGCTGAGCCGCCTGCGCGCGCTGTCCGCCGCCGTTGCGCTGTCCCTTGCCGCCTCGCACGCCTTCGCGGCGGATCTCGTCATCGCGGGCCGCGACGACATCTACGGCAAGGGGCTGGCCGACGCCGTCGCCGGCTTCGCCAAGCTGCATCCGGGCACCGACATCGAGCTGCTCAAGCTGCCGAACGCGAACCTGTACCAGAAGCTGAAGCTGTCGATGCGCGAAGGCACCGGCACGTACGACCTCGTGATGATGGACGACACGTGGGCGCCCGAATTCATCGGCAACGGCTGGCTGAAGCCGCTGCCGGCGTCGCTCGCGGACGCCGATCTCGTGCCGTCGGCGGTCGCGCTCGGGCGCAACGCGGCGGGCGCGCTGTACGCGCTGCCGATCGTCGGCAACGTCGAGATGTTCGCGTACCGGAAGGATCTGCTCGCGAAATACAAGCTGCAGCCGCCGCGCAACTGGGACGACGTGCTGAAGATCGCGCAGACCGTCGGCGGCGCGGACAAGAGCGTGTCGGGCGTCGTGTTCCGCGGCACCAAGGGCAACCCGGTCGTGACGGGCTTCCTGCCGATCCTGTGGGCCTATGGCGGCGACGTGTTCGACCGCGCCGGCAACGTGACGATCGATTCGCGCGAGTCGCAGGCCGCGCTGAAGACGTTCCTTGCGCTGAAGGCCTCCGCGCCGAAGGACGTCGACGTATACGGCGCCGCCGAAGTGCGCGATGCGCTTCAGCGCGGCACGGCCGCTCAGTCGATCGAGGTGTGGCCGGCGTGGATTCCGGCGCTCGACGATCCGAAGCAGTCGCGCGTGGTCGGGCAGATCGCGCTGCAGCCGCCGCCCGGGCAGACGGCCGGCCCGGCGCCGATGCTCGGCATCTGGCAGATGGGCATTGCGAAGGACGCGCCGCACGCGAAGCTCGCGCAGGACTTCCTGGCCTACCTGAGTTCGCGCGATACGCAAACGCGCCTCGCCGGGATCGGCATTCCGCCGACGCGCCGCAGCGTGTTCGCCGATCCGGCGCTGGTGCGCCAGTACCGCTGGTATCCCGATCAATTGAAGGCGCTCGAGGCCGGCCGTGCGCGGCCGCGCGTGAAGGACTGGCAGCAGGTCGAGAGCATTCTCGGCGACCAGCTGCAGCTCGCGCTGACCGGGCAGGCCGCACCCGACGCCGCGCTGCGTCAGGCGCAGCAGAAGATCGCGCAGGCGATGGCCGCGGCCGGCAAGTGACGGCTTGTCGCCACGCTTCGTCCGGAATCCGCGCATGAAAGCCCTCGGCCGCGGCCTGCCGTTCGTCGCGCTGCTCGGACCCGCGCTCCTGGTGCTGGCCGCGCTCGCGCTGTACCCGGTCGCGCAGGTGCTGATCGACTCGTTCTGCCAGGTCGACTACACGGCGGGCCGCCGCGCGTTCGTGGGGCTCGCGAACTATCGCGCGGTGCTCGGCGACGACGCGTTCGCGGCCGGCTTCGGCAACACGCTGCGCTTCACGATCGCGGCATCGCTCGTCGAAGTCGCGCTCGGCTTCGGTCTCGCGCTGCTGTTCGTGCGCGCGTTTCCGGGGCGGCGCATCGCGCTGCCGCTCGCGATCCTGCCGATGATGCTGTCCACGCTCGTGTGCTCGGCGATCTGGCGCAACTGGCTCAATTTCGACGGCTTCCTCAATGCGCTGCTCGCCGCGTTCGGCATCGAAGGCGTGCGCTGGCTGTCCGATCCGCATCTCGCGCTGTGGTCGCTCGCGCTCGTCGACGTGTGGCAGTGGACGCCGATGGCGTTCCTGATCGTGCTGGCCGGGCTGCAATCGATCCCGCAGGAGCTGTACGAAGCCGCGCGCACCGACGGCGCGAGCGAGTGGCAGTGCCTGCGCGACGTCACGCTGCCGCTCGCGGCGCCGCAGATCGGCCTCGCGCTGCTGCTGCGCTCGATCGACACGTTCAAGTTGTTCGACAAGGTCTATGCGTTGACGGGCGGCGGCCCCGGCAACGCGACGCAGACGCTGTCGACCTACATCTACGACACGGGCTTCCGCTTCTTCAACGTCGGGCCGGCGAGCGCCGCGTCGGTGCTGATGCTCGCGGCGTCCGCGCTGCTTGTTTCGGGGTACGTATGGCAGACGGTTCGCAAGCGGCGCGCATGACGGCGCGATCCGCGGGCATCGCGCACGCGCGAACGGGGGCCACGTTCGGTCGCGCGGCACCGTGGATTCTGCGCGCCGCCGCGCTCGCGCTGTTGCTGCTGCCGTGCCTGTGGATGGCCGGCGCGGCGTTCATGCCGACGCTCGAGCGCCTCGATCATCCGCTGCGGATCGTGCCGGCCGCGCCGACGCTCGAGCATTTCGCGTCGGTCTGGTCGAACGGCATCGGCGCGCCGCTCGCCAATTCGCTGCTGGTCGGGTTCGGTACGACGCTGCTCGCGCTGACGCTCGCGTTTCCGGCCGCGTATGCGCTCGTGCGGCTGCGGTTTCCGGCCCGGCTTGATTTGCTGTTCCTGATGCTCGTGCTGGCACTGAAGCTGATGCCGCCGATCACGATCGCGGTGCCGCTGTTCGCGCTCGCGAAGCGGCTGCATCTGCTCGATTCGACGCTCGGGCTGATGCTCGCTTACCAGATCTACGCGTTGCCGATGGCGATCTGGATGCTGCTCGCGTTCGTGCGCGACGTGCCGGTCGAATACGAGGAGGCCGCGTGCATCGACGGTGCGGGGCTCGCGCGGCGGCTCGTGCAGATCGTGCTGCCGCTGTGCGCGCCGGGGTTGATCGCGACCGCGATCTTCGTGTTCATCGCCGCCTGGAACGAGTTCCTGATCGCGCTGCTGTTCGTGTCGACGCCGAGCCGCTTCACGCTGCCGCTCGCCATCGCCGGCTACGTGACGGAGAACGGCATCGACTGGGGCGACCTGATGAGCGCGGGGCTGCTGGCGTCGCTGCCGACGCTTGCCGTGGCCGGCTACGTGCAACGCTACCTGCTGCGCGGCTTCGCGGGCGGGCTGAAGTGACGCGACACGTTACGCGCAGCTGTGCCGGACCACGTGCGTAACCGGCACGACGCGCGTGCGCGATGCGCCGTCGAACGTCTGGATCCGGTCGGCGAGCAGATCGACGGCCGCGTGCGCGAGGCCTTGCGTGTCCTGGCGCAGCGTCGTGAGCCGATACGCGCCGTATTCGGCGGCGGGAATGTCGTCGAAGCCGATCACGCGCACCTCGTCGGGCACGCGCAGGCCGAATGCGTCGCGGGCGGCGTCGATCACGCCGAGCGCGAGCAGGTCGGACGAGCAGAACACGCCGTCCGGGCGCTCGCAGGATGCGAACAGTTGCCGCGCGGCGTCGATGCCGCATGCATGCGTATCGGACTGCGTATCGATCACGTGGACGAGCGCCGCATCGAACGCGTCGCCGCGTTGCAGCGCCTGCGCGAACGCATCCGCACGTGCGCGCGCGCTGTAGCTCGCGGTGCGCGGCCCGACGAACGCGAGCCGGCGCGCGCCGGCCCGCACGAGCCGTTGCGCGGCATGGGCGGCACCCGCCGCGTTGTCGCTGATCACGACGTCCGCACCCGGCAGGTTCGCTTCGCGATTGATCATCACGACGGGAATCCGGTGATCGAGATACTGGCGCGCGACCGACAGCGGCGGCGACGCGGACGTCATCACGAGGCCCGCAATCCGGTAGCTGAGCAGCCGTTCGAGCGATTGCCGGACCTGGTGCGGATCGTCCGCATTGGTGACGAGCGGCGTGAACGCGCGCTGGCCGAGCGCGGCCATCAGGTCCGACAGCAGCCGCGCGCGGAACGGATTCTCGAACCCGGCCGTCACGACGCCGATCATGCTGCTGCGCTGCGTGATCATGTCGCGTGCGATCAGGTTGACCTGGTAGCCGAGCGCACGCGCGGCCACCATCACGCGTTCGCGCGTTTCGGGTGCGATGCTCGCCGTCGGCGAGAACGCGCGCGACACCGCGGAGCGCGACACGCCGGCCCGCACGGCGACATCCGACGCGGTCACCCACGTTTTTCTTTCCTTGTCAGTCATCGATTCATGATCCCTTCGCGATACGAAGCTTCCACGCCGCTGGCCGACTGGATGTCGGCGCTCGACGACGCGCGGCAGCTGCATACGCTGACCCTACCGGGCAGCCATGACACCTGTGCGTATACGGTCGACGATCCGCTCGTGCGCACGCAGCGCGCGCCGCTCGCCGCGCAGCTCGCGCACGGCGTGCGGCTGCTCGACATCCGCTGCCGGCACCGCTGCGACGCGTTCGACATCCATCACGGCGGGATCGCGCTCGGCATGTCGTTCGACGACGTGCTCGCGGACTGTGCGCGTTTTCTCGATGCGCATCCGCGCGAATGCATCGTGATGTCGGTGAAGGACGAATGGCCGGCGCAGGCGTGCACGCGCAGTTTCGATGCGACGTTCGATGCGCATCGTGCGCGGCACCCGCGGTTGCGCTGGCACGCGGGCGGCGCGCTGCCCGCGCTCGGCGACGTGCGCGGCGCGCTGGTGTTGCTGCGGCGGTTCCGCAGCAGCCGGCCGCTGGGCATCGACCTGACCGCGTGGCCCGACAACGCGACCTTCACGATCGATCATCCCGATGCGGCGTTCGTGATCCAGGACGAATACCGCGTGCCCGTTGCCGGATCGATCAACTACAAGTGGCGCGTGATCGATGCGCTGCTGACCGGCATGCCGTCGCCGGAAAGCGGCCGCTGGGCGATCAATTTCTGCAGCGGTACGGGGATGGGCGCGAATCCGTCGGTGGTCGCGCGCGGCGACGGCAGGGTGCAGGGGATTCAGGCGCGGCTCGCGGAGCGGTTGCGCGCGCAACGCGGTTCGTATGGCGCGATGCTGCTCGATTTCTGCGACGACGATGACTGGGCATTGGTGCGGGCGCTGGTTGCGTGCAACGATCACGTGCCCGAGCCGGGTGATGCGCGCAGGCTGGCCCGCGATTCCCGCTTCCCGTGAAGATCGGCACGTTGCCGAATGTGTGACGAGCGGTCCATGTTGCGAAACGAAGTGGATGGATAAGGTTGAACCATCCGTGGCGGGCGCGGTTCGATCGAGTCCGTCGCGGATATCCGGATGTTTCTCAACTCGGCGGGAGGCAACGGGCACGTGTGCCCGGCATCGCGCCGGCCCATGAACGTCGTCGTGACAAGCAGCGCCTGATTCGCCGCGAACCGTCCACGACGCAGGACTGCAAGGAGAGAGGTCATGGCAACGCTCGTCAACATCATGCAGGGCACCCCGAACGCGGTGCAGATCTGGGGCTTTCACGGCCCGTGCAACGTCAGGGACGTCGCAGCGGCATTGAATACCATCGCGTCGGGATTGAGCGGCGACGGTCACACGATTCACATCATGTCGGGAACGCACGGCTATTGCGCGGGGCAGGTCGGGGCAGTCGCCACGCGCGAACAGCGATTCGCCGCGGAAGACCGGGCGCTGGCTTCGCCGAAGACCAAGGACAACAAGCCGGTCGCGGTTGCGGTACACGACTTCAATACGGCGAAGCTGCCCGCGCCGGATTACGTGACGGCGGCGATGGCGAAGCTGAACGGCGACATGCGCGCGATCGTGCAGGGCGACGCGGGCACCGCGACGTTCCTGCTCGCGTATTGCTGCAGCGCCGGGACGCCGTAACGCGCCGTCGTGCGCTGACGGGCGGGCGTGGCGGTCCGCCCCGTTTCGCAACGACGAGACGTCGTGCGGATGCGCGTGTGACCGCGCCGTTCAGCGCGTCGCGATCGCCACCGCCGCGCCGGCCATCGCCGTCGCGCTGGTGCGGTTCGCGATCCGCTTCGCGCGTGCGGACGTGAGGAACGCACGCGCACGCGACGCGAGCAGCGACCAGAAGCAGTCGGCCAGGATCAGGACCGCGAGCATCGTGCCGACGAGCTCGGCCCACGCGAGGACACCGACGTGCGTCAGGTCGACGATCGTCGGCAACAGCGCGAGATAGAAGAGCATGATCTTCGGATTGCCGAGCGTGACCAGCGTGCCCGCGACGAACATGCGCCACGGCGACTGGCCGCGCGGCAGGTCGCCGGCCTTCGTGTCGGTCGGCGCGGTCCACATCTTCCACGCGAGAAACAGCAGGTACGCGACGCCGAGCAGCTTCAGCACGAGCAGGCCCGTCTCGAACGTGCGCGCGAACGCGGACAGCCCGGCAACCGCGAGCGTGAGCCACAGCGCCTCGCCGATCCACATCGCGGCGAGGAACGGCAGCACGTCTCGCACGCCGTTCGTCAGCACGCGCGCGACGAGCGCGGCGACGCTCGGGCCGGGCGTGCCGGCGGTGACGAGCAGGGCGATGGCGAACACGGCGAGCGCGGACGGCGTCATGACGAACCTCGTGGGCAGGGCGTTCGAAACGTATGAACTTTCGATTATAGTGACGGCCGTTCCCGCCTGCCTACCTCGTCGTGATGACAGTATCGATCCGGATTCGTCCCGCCACGCGGGAAGACGCGGCCGCGATGGCCGCCGTGGAAGTCGCCGCCGCCCAGCGCTTTCGCGACATCGGCATGCCCGACATCGCCGAAGGCGAGCCGACCGATGCCGCCAACGTGCGGATGCGCATCGACGACGGTCGCGCATATGTCGCGACGGACGAAGCGGGGACGTGCGTGGGTTTTGCGTTCTACCGGCTGCTCGATGCGCGGCGGCTTTATCTGGAGGAGCTGGATGTCGCGCCGTCGCACGCGGGGCAGCGGATCGGCGCGCGCCTGATCGAACGGATCATGACGCGCGCCGCGCAAGACGGCATCGCCCAGGTCGTGCTGTCGACCTTCCGCGACGCGCCGTGGAATGCGCCGTACTACGCGCGCCTCGGCTTCGTCATCATCGACGACGCATCGCTCGACGACACGTTGCGCGCGATTCGCGCGCATCACGTCGCACGCGGGCTCGACGAAACGCAGCGCGTGTTCATGCGCGCGGACGTGCGCGCATGAACACGCCGCCGGCCGTCAGGCCGCGTCGCTGAGCGCCGGGTAGTCGGTGTAACCCGTTTCGCCTTCGGCGTAGAACGTCTCCGGCACCGGCTTGTTCAGCGGCGCGCCGAGCTCGAGGCGGCGCGGCAGGTCCGGGTTCGCGATGAACAGCTTGCCCCACGCGATCGCGTCGGCGTGGCCGCTCGCGAGCGTTTCCTGCGCCGATTCGAGCGTGAACTGCTCGTTCGCGATCAGCGGGCCGCCGAACGCCTCCTTCAGACGCGGGCTCAGCTGGTCGCCCGAATACGATTCACGCGTGAAGATGAACGCGATCTTGCGGCGGCCGAGTTCGCGCGCGACGTAACCGAACGTCGCGGCCGGGTCGGAATCGCCCATCGTATGCGCGTCGCCGCGCGGCGCGAGATGCACGCCGACACGGCCCGCGCCCCACACGTCGATCGCCGCGTCGACCACTTCGAGCAGCAGGCGCGCGCGGTTCTCGATCGGGCCGCCGTACGCGTCGGTCCGGAGGTTGGTGCTGTCCTGCAGGAACTGGTCGAGCAGGTAGCCGTTCGCGCCGTGGATCTCGACGCCGTCGAAGCCGGCCTTCTTCGCGTTTTCGGCGCCCTTGCGGTATGCGGCGACGATGCCCGGAATTTCATCGAGTTCGAGCGCGCGCGGCGTCACGAACGGGCGCGGCGGCCGCACGAGGCTCACGTGACCGCCCGCGGCGATCGCGCTCGGCGCGACCGGCAGGTCGCCGTTCAAAAACATCGGATCCGAGATCCGGCCGACGTGCCAGAGCTGCAGGACGATGCGGCCGCCGGCCGCGTGCACGGCCTGCGTCACGCGCTTCCAGCCTTCCACCTGCTCGTCGGACCAGATGCCCGGCGTGTCCGCGTAGCCGACGCCCTGCGGCGTGACCGAAGTCGCTTCGCTGATGATCAGGCCGGCCGACGCGCGCTCGGCGTAATAGCGGGCCATCAGGTCGTTGGGCACGCGCGCGCTGCCTGCGCGGGCACGGGTGAGCGGCGCCATCACGACGCGGTTCGGCAGCGTCAGGTCGCCGAGGGTAACGGGATCGAACAGGGTGGGCATGGCAGATAACCTTTTCAGAAAGGCGGGCTTACGGCCGCGTCGTGCGCGGCGTGCGGCCCGCGTGGCCTGGGTCAGAGTTCGCGGCGCAGGGCGTCGAGAAATGCGTCGATGACGGCCTCGTTGCGCTGGAAGAACGCCCACTGGCCGATCCGCGTCGACGTCACGAGCCCCGCGCGCTGCAGCGTCGCAAGGTGCGCGGAGACGGTCGATTGCGACAGCCCGCAGCGCGCGTCGATCTGCCCGGCACAGACGCCGTGGTCGTACGGCAGCGTCTGCTCCGGGAAATGCGCGCCCGGCGTTTTCAGCCAGACGAGGATTTCCCGGCGCACGGGGTTCGAAAGCGCTTTCAGGATCGCGTCGATGTCGAGTTCGGTCGGCATGGAAAGGGGTGGTGTTCGGGGTGTTCGGCCGAAAAGCCGGTGCAAACGGGTATCGTCGATGGGCGAATCATATATCGGAAAAGTGCGATATGTGTGAAGGCACTGATGCGAGTGGGGTTGTCGATCGGCCGGAGCATCGGCGAATCACGCGCCCCCATACTGCGCGAACAGCCACCGTCGCATGGCCTCGAGCGCTTCCGAATGGGCATTGGCCTGCGGAAAGACGACGTAAAACCCGAGCGACATCGGAAACGAAAAATCGAACACGCGGCGCAGCCGGCCTTCCGCGATATCGCGTTCGACGAGCGGCTCGCTGGTCAGCGCGATGCCTTGACCCGCGACGGCGGCGTCGATGGCGAGCAGCGACTGGCTGAAGCGCGGCCCTTTCGTCGGATCGGTCTGCCCCGTTCCGCCGAGCTTCTCGATGAACTCCGGCCACAGGTCGTGCGCGTCGTGCAACAGCGCATGCTTCGACAAGTCCGCGGGGGTGCGGATCGGCGGGCCGCTGTCGAGCAGTGTCGGGCTGGCGACCGCGAAGATGTCGAGCGGAAACAGCAATTGCGCGACCAGGCCGGCCGGGAACGGGGGCTTGCCGAGCCGGATCGCGATGTCGACGCCGTCGGCGCGGAACGACGCAAGGCGCTCGTCGGCGATGACGCGAACCTCGATGTCGGGGTGCAGGCGACCGAAGTCCGACAGGCGCGGGATCAGCCACTTCGACGCGAACGACGGCGTCGTGCTGACCGCCAGGACCATGGGACGCTGGCCCAGGGCGTCCGTGGCATCGGCGATGATCTGCAGCGCGCGCTGGACCGACGAAAAATACTCGAGCCCTTCGCGCGTGAGCGCCAGCCCCCTGGGCAGCCGCCGGAACAGCTGAATCTCCACGACGTCCTCCAGATGCCTGACCTGCTGCGCCACCGCGCCCTGGGTCACGCCGAGCTCGTCGGCGGCCAGCCGGAAATTGAGGTGGCGCGCGGCGGCCTCGAACGCGCGAAGCGCATTGAGCGGCGGGAATCGACGGGTACGCGACAAAGCCTTCATGCAGTAGAAAATCTACAGTGTGGGTGGAGAAATCATCGTTCGACACGGCGATTATAGAGTCCTAGAGTGACGCTTCAGGACGACGATCGCGGCATTGAGCCGACCTATCCGGGAGAACGGCATGACTGTAGAGAAAGTGGCATTGGTGACGGCGGCGGGCAAGGGCATGGGCGCCGCGATCGCGCGGGATCTTGCGAGCAACGGCTATCGTGTCGCGCTGATGTCGCCGTCCGGCAGCGCGGTCGAGCTTGCCGGGGAACTCGGCGGTTTCGGCATGGCGGGGTCCGTCACCGAAGACGCCGACATCGAGCGTTTCGTAAACGGGACGCTCGCGAAGTACGGCCGCATCGACGCGGTCGTCAACAACACTGGGCATCCGCCGAAGGGCGACCTGCTCGCCATCGAGGACGACCAGTGGCACGCAGGGCTCGACCTGATCGTGCTCAACGTCGTTCGCGTGCTGCGCCGGGTGACGCCCGTCTTCCTGACGCAGGGCGGCGGCGCGGTGGTCAACATTTCGAGCTTCGCGGCCGACGCGCCCGAGCTGGCGATGCCGGTGTCGTCCGCGCTGCGCGCGGCGCTGAGCTCCGTCACGCGCCTGTACGCCGATCGGTATGCGAAGGACAACATCCGCATCAATTCGGTGCTGCCCGGCTTCATCGACAGCTGGCCGGAGACGCCCGAGATCGTCGCCCGCATTCCGGTCGGCCGCTTCGGCAGGACGCAGGAGATCGCGCAGACCGTGACGTTCCTGCTGTCGGAAGGCGCCGGCTACATCACCGGGCAGAACATTCGCGTCGACGGCGGGATCGTGCGCGCACTGTAAGCGGAAGATGGGGCGCGACGCCCGCGCCATCAGTTGTGCCGCTCGCCGATCCGGTTTTCTTCCGGACTCCAGACGCTGAGCCCTTCCGTCGGGTCCATCGGCAGATCCCAGGGCCGCGCGGCGATCGCCTGCATCGTCGCGTCGAACCCGGCCTGCCGGCGGGCCGCGATGCCGGCGGGTGTGAAATCGATGTCCTTCCACTGATCGTCGCCGTCGAGCCGCGGCGCCGCGAGCTTGATCACGTGCATCGTGGTCTGGCAGCCCCACGCGGCGAGTGCCTTCACATCGGCCGTCGCGCGCTCCGCCTCGGGCAGCCGCATGACCAGTTCCCGGATCACGTGGCGCAGCCGGTGAATCTGCTGCTGCCGCGCGATGTTGCTGTCCGTGCGGCTCGCGTACTGGATGTCCTTCTGCCGCTCCGACACCTGCCAGATGCTTTGCGGCTCCGGCCCGACCGGATTCCACATCTGCACCGAGAAGATGATCGAGCTGCGGCGCGGCGCGTCGTCCAGCACGACCTCGACCGGCGTATTCGAATAGATGCCGCCGTCCCAGTAGGGCGTGCCGTCGACCCGCACGGCCGGGAACGCGGGCGGCAGCGCGCCCGAGCTCATCACATGGTCGATGCCGAGCGGCCGGTCGCGCGAATCGAAATAGCGCATCGTGCCCGTGCACGCGTTGACCGCGCCGACGGTCAGTCGCGGCCGGCCCGCGTTCAGCAGGTCGAGATCGACGAGCGACGCCAGCGTGTCGCGCAGCGGCTCGACCACGTAGTACGACGCGCGCTCGACGCCGACCCGCGCCAGCGGCCCGAACCACGCGGCGGGATTCGGCCGGAAGAATCCCGGGAGGCCCGCGCCGATGACCGCGAGTTCCGAGCCGATCTTGTCCCAGCTCGTCGGGAAGCCCGGCACGTTCACGGCGGGCCGTTCGGTGACGTGTCGCCAGAATTCGGCCATCCGTTGCGCGCGGTGTCCGGGCGCGTTGCCGGCGATCAGCGCCGCGTTGATCGCGCCGATCGACGTGCCGATGACCCAGTCGGGCTGAATGCCCGCCGCATCCATCGCCTCGAAGACGCCGAGCTGGTACGCGCCCAGCGCGCCGCCGCCCTGGAGCACGAGCACGACCTGGCCCGGCAGTTTCGGATGTGCGGGTTGACTTGCCGTCATCGCTTGCCTCGTGGTCGGTGACGGCCGGCGGGGGCCGGCCGGATGGAACCAGTGTAGGCGATCGTCGGGCAGCGTCCGCGGTGCCGGATGTTCGCGGGGCCTTGCGGCGCGCCGCGTCATTCCACGGTGATGGTCTCCTTCATGTACGGATGAATCCCGCAGAACACCTTGTAGACCCCCGGCTTGTCGAAACGGAACGAGTAGGTTTCGTCCTGGTCGAGCGCTTTCGAATGGAAGATGCCCGCGTCGTTGACGACGGTGTGCGGTTCCGCGTCGAGGTTTTTCCACGTGACCGTCGTGCCGGCCTTGATCGTGGTCGACATCGGCGAAAACATGAAATTGCGGATCGTCACGAGCGGGCCGGCCGGGGTCTGCGCGCATGCGGCGAGCGGCGTGCCGACGGCAGCCGCGCTCAGGATCAGTGCGGCCGCCAGCGTCGAGGGCTTGAGGAAGGTCATGTCGGTCTCCTTGTGTGTCGGCATCAGGCCAGCGTCGTGTCGTGCAGCGACGCCGCGACGGGATGGCCGGCGAAGTCGACGGTCGTCACGCCGAGCATCGCGGGCAGCCGGTCGTGCGGCACCGTGAGCGGCACCGGGCCCGGGCCGTTGCCGGCGGTCGGCTGCGGGAACGCGGTGGAGCGCGCGGTGTGGAACGTCACGTTGCCCTCGACCTTCGACACGATCTGGTGGATGTGCCCGTTCAGCACGGTGACCGAGCCGAAGCGGCGCAGCAGCGCCATCGTCTGCGGCGCGTCGCCGGTGCCCCAGCCCCACGGCTCGTAGATGGTCCACATCGGCATGTGCGAGAACACGACGATCGGCGTGCTCGACGATTGCCCCTTCAGGTCCTGCGCGAGCCACGCGAGCTGTTCGTCGCCGAAGCTGCCGAGCCCGTTCGGCTTGAAGTGCATCACGTTGACGAGCGCGACGAAGTGCACGCCCGCGTGATCGAAGCTGTAGTAGCCGCGGTTGTCGGACGCCTTGCCGAACCGGCTGAAATATTCGGCGCCCGAGCCATCGGTCACATCGTGTTCGCCGGGCACCGTGTGCAGCTCGGGCACGCGCAGCCCGGACAGCAGTTGCGACGCGTGATCGAATTCTTCCGCCTTGGACAGGTGCGTGATGTCGCCGGTATGGATCGCGAGCGCGGGCGCGGCAGGCATCCCGTTGACCAGATCGATCGTCTGCCGCAGCGTGGCCGCGACGTCGGGATTCGCGTCCTTGTTGAAGCCGATGTGCGTGTCGCTGATCTGCACGAACAGCGGCCGGCCCGCGTTCGCGGGGAGTGCGGCGCCGCTTTGCGCGAGCGCGAGATCGAACGGCGTGAGGATGCCGCCCGACAGCGTAAACAGCGTGCCGAGGCCGCCGAACGCCATGCATTGCAGGGCCTTGCGGCGCGACGGGCGGGTGGGAGTCGATGAAGACATGTTTGCCTCGCATTCGTATGACGGAACCGGACGGCCGGATCGTCCTGGAATTAGCCGGCGCCTTCGCATGCCATACCGATGCGGCGACGGATTTATTCCCGGTTATTTGCGAGGCCCGATGCGGCCGTTCGAGGCTTGCGGCGCGATGACGGATCGCTGACGGATGACCTGTCAATGTCCTGTAAGTGACACGTCACGTTTGCGTCATGTTCGCCCGATAGCCTGCGACACCGAATCACCTCTCCGGAGCCCCTCATGCCGAATCTCGCGGCAACGGAAACCCGTGGTGCGGGCGGTCGAAGCACGCGCACCATCGGCCTCGCATCGTTCTTTCCGAGCGTTGCCTGCGGCATCGTTCATGTCGACGCTCACCCGAGCGCGGCTCCCGGTCCGGTCAAGGAACGTTCGGTCCTGCCGATCGTGCCGCGCTTCGTCGCGCTATCGGCGGCACTGTACCGGGCGATTCACACGCTGTTCTGAGCCGCGCCGGCCGATGCCATACCCGGCCGCGCGGCACGCGGCCGATCCCATCGATTTTCAATTCGAACCAGACGCTACCGATGGATATCAGTTTCTTCGATCCGAATCGCACCGCCAACGCGTCCGCGTGGCGCGTGCTCCCCAACCGCTGGGATGCGGTCGCGTTTCCGCTGATCATCGGCATACTCGCCATGGCGATCGTCGGCTTCCACGAGACGATGGCGCCGATCGCGACCCTGCAGACGCAGAAGATCTCGCTCGATCCGTCGAACCTGCCCGAATACGCGTTGCGCACCACGCTGCGGATGCTCGCCGCGATGGTCGCGTCGCTCGCGTTCACGCTGATCTACGGCACGCTCGCCGCGAAAAGCCGTCGCGCCGGCATGGTGCTGATCCCGATTCTCGACATCCTGCAGTCGGTGCCGGTGCTCGGCTATATCTCGTTTACGGTCACGTTCTTCCTTGCACTGTTCCCGGGCCGCGTGCTCGGCGCCGAGCTCGCGGCGATCTTCGCGATCTTCACGAGCCAGGCGTGGAACATGACGTTCAGCTTCTATCAGTCGCTGCGCACGGTGCCGCGCGACCTGAGCGAAGTGTCGCGCGGCTTCCACCTGACGTCGTGGCAGCGCTTCTGGAAGCTCGAGGTGCCGTTCTCGATGCCGGGGCTGATCTGGAACATGATGATGTCGATGTCGGGCGGCTGGTTCTTCGTCGTCGCATCGGAGGCCATCACGGTCGGCAACCAGACCATCACGCTGCCCGGGATCGGCGCGTATCTCGCGCAGGCGATCTCGGACAAGAACCTCGGCGCGGTGGGCTGGGTGATCGTCGCGATGTCGGTCGTGATCCTCGCGTACGACCAGTTCCTGTTCCGTCCGCTCGTCGCATGGGCCGACAAGTTCCGGATGGAGAACACCGCGTCGGGCGATGCGCCGCAGTCCTGGCTGCTCGACATGCTGCGCCGCACGCACCTGATCCATCAGCTGCTGGTGCCGGCCGGCTGGCTGCTGTCGCAGGCCGCACGGATTCCGCTGCGCGTGCCGGCGCTGACGGGCAAGCGCTCGCGCGGCACGTCGGCGCGCGGGTCGTCGCGCGTCGGTGACATCGTGTGGGGAACGTTCGTGATCCTGATGACCGTGTACGTCGCATGGCGCGTTGTCGGCTTCGTCGCGACCGGCGTGACGATGAGCGAGGTCGGCCACGTGCTGACGCTCGGGTTGATCACGCTCCTGCGAGTGATCGTGCTGATCGCGATCGCGTCGGTGGTCTGGGTGCCGCTCGGCGTGCTGATCGGGCTGCGCCCCGCGCTGGCCGAGAAGATCCAGCCGCTCGCGCAGTTCCTCGCCGCGTTCCCGGCGAACCTGCTGTTTCCGGTGTTCGTGATCGTGATCGTCCACTTCCATCTGAACGCGGACATCTGGCTGTCGCCGCTGATCGTGCTCGGCACGCAGTGGTACATCCTGTTCAACGTGATCGCGGGCGCGATGTCCTATCCGAACGACTACAAGGAGGCGACGAAGAATTTCCGCATTCGCGGCTGGCAGTGGTGGCGGCAGGCGATCCTGCCCGGCATCTTCCCGTATTACGTGACCGGCGCGATCACCGCGTCGGGCGGCGCGTGGAACGCGAGCATCGTGTCCGAGTTCGTGCAGTGGGGCGACACGAAGGTCGTCGCGCACGGCCTCGGCTCGTATATCGCCCAGACGACCGCGGCCGGCGACTTCCCGAAGATCATCCTGGGCATCGCCGTGATGTCCCTGTTCGTCACCTTGTTCAACCGCCTGCTGTGGCGTCCGATGTACGCCTATGCGGAATCCCGGCTCCGTCTCGATTGAGAGTAAGCGCGATGCAAAATTCGACCGTAATCAACGCCCCCGCCCAGACGTCCCAGCCGCTTCAGCCGCCGCGCCTCGGTGAGGAAATCCTGCGCGTCGAGCACGTGAACCGCGGCTTCAACAAGTCGCAGGGCGAACTGCTCGTGCTCGACGACGCGAACCTGTCGCTGCGCGAAGGCGAGATCGTCGGACTGCTCGGCCGTTCGGGCTCGGGCAAGTCCACGCTGCTGCGGATCATCGCGGGGTTGATCGAGCCGACCGGCGGTGAAGTGACCTACCTCGGCAAGCCGCTGACCGGCCCGGCCGAAGGCGTCGCGATGGTG